>JBDTRB010000001.1:0-129152 GCA_039931865.1 Acidobacteriota bacterium
GCATCCGGCCGAGCCGCTCGCCGGTGCCGTTCGCGGGGCGAACGGCACGTCCCGCAGTGAGCGGAGGCGACGGTTATTCGGCCTTCGCGGCCCGCACCGCCTTCGCGAGCTCCGGGATCGTCTGGAAGATGTCGCCCACGATCCCGTACGTCGCGACCTGGAAGATCGGCGCGTCCTTGTCCTTGTTGAGCGCTACGATCACCTTGGACGATCCCATGCCTGCCAGGTGCTGGATCGCTCCGGAAATGCCCGCCGCCACATAGAGCGTCGGGGAGACGACCTTGCCGGTCTGCCCGACCTGATGTTGATGGTCGATCCATCCGGCGTCTACGACCGCGCGAGACGCGCCGAGCGCGGCGCCGAGTGCCTCCTGCAGATCGCGCACCAACGGCCAGTTCTCGGGACCCTTGATGCCGCGGCCGCCCGAAACGATCACGTCGGCCTCCGACACGTCGATCTCCTTCGTCTCCGACGCCTCGATGCGGACGACCCGCGCGCGCGGCGCGACGGCGGGTATCTCGAGCGTTTCTATTCGAGGCTCCGCCTCTTCCGACGGCTCGGCTGGAAAGACGTTCGGCCGGGTCGTCGCGATCTGGACTTTCGATGCCCCGCAGTCGACTTCCGCGCGCGCCTTGCCCGAGTACACCGGCCTCCATCCGACCAGCTTGTCCGCCTCCAACCGCAGCTCCATCACGTCGGCGAGGACGCCCGAGTCGTGCCGCGCGGCGAACCGGGGAGCGACGTCTTTCCCCATGGCAGTCGCTGCGATGAGAACGGCGTCCGGCGATTCCTTCGCCGTCGCGGCATCCAGCGCGCCGACATACCCCTGACTGCTGTAGAGGGCGAGCTCTTCGCGGTCGGCGACGTACACCACCCCCGCGCCATATTTCCCGAGGTCGTTCGCGAGCGCCGCGACGCCCTTGCCCGGCAGGACGGCCGCCACGGGCCCGCCGGCGAGGCGCCGGGCCACCGATAGCGCCTCGAGCGATGCCTTCCGGATCTTTCCGTCCCGCTGTTCGATGAAGACGAGGAATTTCATGAGTGGCTTTCAGCTGTCAGCCTTCAGCTGTCAGCGGCTTTCTCCTGGATCGGTCACAATTCGCCTGTCGCCTCGCCTGGAACCCCTCGCCCCACGTGCAGAGAGCTGCTGGCTGACAGCTGACAGCTGACAGCTACAGAACCTTCGCTTCTTCCCGCAGGAGCCGCACCAGCTCTTTGGCCGCGGCGGCCGGGTCGTCCGCGGGAATCAGGCGCACCGCCTGGCGGGGAGCGGGAAGCTCGAGCTTGCGCCAGCGAGTCTTCGCGGCTGCCGGGTCCGCTTCGGGGATGCCGAGCTCCGCGAGCTTCTTCTCGGCGATCGGCTTCTTCTTCGCGCCCATGATCCCCTTCAGCGACGCGTAGCGCGGCTCGTTCAAACCCTTCTGAGCGGTTAGAACGACGGGGAGCGCGGATTCCACGATCTCGTGCGCGCCTTCGATCTCGCGGCTCGCCGTCACCTTCCCGTCTCCGATCTCGAGGTGCATCACGTTGGCGACGTGCGGCAGGTCGAGGAGCTCCGCCGTCATCGCTCCCACGAGCGACTCGTCGGGACCGACGCCCTTCTGCCCGAACCAGAAGAAATCAAAGGTCGCGGACTTCGCTACCGCGGCGAGGGCCTTCGAGATCCCGAGAGCGTCGAGGTTCTTCGTTTCCCCGGTATCGACCCACACGGCGTCGTCGGCGCCGCGCGCCAGGCACTCGCGCAGCCCGGTCTTGACGCGTTCCGGGCCCACGGAGACGACGGTCACGGTTCCCGCGCCCTTCGCCTCTTTCGTCTTCAACGCCTCTTCGAGCGCGTACTCGTCGTAGGGCGAGACGATCCATTTCACGTCGGATTCGTCAATCGACTTTCCGTCCGCGGCGATCTTGATCTTCGACTCCGTGTCCGGCACGTAGGCGATGGCGACGAGCGAGTTCATGGGCGCGGAGACTCCTTCGGGCGGGGCCGACGCAAGGTCATTCGACTCTCTTCAGAATCAGGCTTCCATTCGTCCCGCCGAAGCCGAACGAGTTCGAGAGCGCATATCGGACTCTCGACTGCCGCGCCGTGTTCGGAACGTAGTCGAGATCGCAGGCCGGGTCGGGGTTGGTGTAGTTGATCGTCGGGGGCAGGACCTGGTGGAAGACGGTCAGCGCGCAGATCGCGGTCTCGAGGCCCCCCGCTGCGCCGAGGAGATGCCCGGTCATCGATTTCGTCGAGGACACCGCCATCTCGTAGGCGTGCGGCCCGAAGACGGTCTTGATGGCGAGCGTCTCCGCCTTGTCGCCCGCGGGAGTGGAGGTCCCGTGCGCGTTGATGTAGTCGATCGCATCGGAGGGGATCTCCGCATCGGCGAGCGCGTTGCGCATGACGCGCGCCGGACCGTCCCCGTCCTCGGAAGGAGCGGCGATGTGAAAGGCATCGCCGGAGAGCCCGTAGCCGACCAGCTCGGCATAAATCCGCGCGCCGCGCCGCGTCGCCCCCTCCCACTCCTCCAGGATCACGAGGCCCGCTCCCTCTCCGATCACGAAGCCGTCCCGGTCCCGGTCCCAGGGCCGGGAGGCGCGGAGCGGATCGTCGTTGCGCGTCGAGAGCGCGCGCATCACGGCGAAGCCGCCGACCGCGAGCGGCGTGATGACCGACTCGGTGCCGCCGGCGATCGCGGCGTCGGCGTCGCCGTACTGGATCATGCGATACGCCTCGCCGACGGCGTGCGCCCCGGTCGTACAGGCGGTGACGGTCGCGAGGTTGGGCCCCTTCATCCCGTACTTGATCGAGATGTTGCCGGCCGCTTCGTTCACGATGAGGCCCGTGATGAAGAAGGGGGAGATGACCTTCGGGTTTCCGCCGCTATCGAAATACCGGCGGGCCGTCTCCTCGATCAAAGGAAGTCCGCCGATCCCCGACCCGATGATGACGGCGACGCGCTCCCGGTTTTCGTCCGTCACCTGGAAGCCCGAGTCCTCCATCGCGAAGTGGGCGGCCCCCATCGCGTAGTGGATGAAGGTGTCCATCTTCTTGATTTCCTTCTTCTCGATGTAGAGAGAAGGATCGAAGCCCTTCACCTCGCCGGCGATCCGGCAGGTGAGGCGCGAGGCGTCAAAGCGGGTGATCGGGCCTATGCCGTTCCGGCCCGCGAGAAGGGCGTCCCAGTTTTCCGCGTTGCCGATGGCGAGCGGAGAAACCAGGCCGACCCCCGTCACGGCCACGCGGCGGGGAGAGGCGAAGCGGGGCATGTTTCGTCAGGCTTGCGAGGAGTTCTTCTGAATGTACTCGACGGCGTCCTTGACCTTCTGGATCTTCTCCGCGGCCTCGTCCGGGATCTCGATGTTGAAGGCTTCCTCGAAGGCCATGACGAGCTCGACCGTGTCCAGCGAATCGGCGCCCAGGTCGTCGACGAATGACGCTTCGGGCGTCACCTCGTTGGCATCGACGCCGAGCTGCTCGACGATGATGCTCTTGACCTTCTCTTCCACACTCATTTCGATCCTCCCCTTCCCTGCGAAAATACCGCCCTGTTTCTATCCGATGCGCCCGGCCCGGGCGGCGGGGCCCAACCGTATAAGGGAAGGGCGCGGGAGGTCAAATCGGAGCAGGTTCGGGAATCGGGAGCCGAGCGACCAGCGGGAGCGAGACGGCCGCGGTACTCCGCGGTCAACTCGCCTTGCCTGATCGGGAATCGGGAAACCCGGGGTTAAGAATTTCCTCGCCCTTCGATTCCCGATTCCCGATTACCGATTCCCGGCGAGGCCCCGCCCCGGCTAGATCAACAGCCCCCCCGACACATTCAGCACGATCCCGGTCACGTAGGCCGCCTCTTCCGACGCCAGGTAAGCGACTGCCGACGCGACGTCGGAGGGCTCGCCCAGCCGGCCGAGCGGGATCTGGCCCGAGAGGGTCTGCCGCGCCTCTTCCGTCATTTTCGACGTCATCGCGGTCGCGATGAAGCCCGGAGCGACCGCGTTGCAGGTGATGTTTCGGGAGGCGAGCTCCCGCGCGACCGACTTGGTGAAACCGATCACCCCGGCCTTCGAAGCCGCGTAGTTGGCCTGGCCCGCGTTGCCCATCATGCCCACTACCGACGTGACGTTGACGATCCTCCCGTAGCGCTTCTTGACCATGGACTTGATGACCGCCTGAGTGAGGAGAAAGACGCCGGTCAGGTTCGTCCCGATGACCCGGTCCCACGACTCCCGGGACATGCGCAGCAGCAGGTTGTCCTCGGTGACCCCGGCGTTGTTGACGAGCACGTCCACCGGCCCCTCCGCGAGGGCGGATTTTGCGCCAGCTTCGATGGATGTGGCATCCGAAAGATCCAGCGGGAGCGCCCGCGCCCGGCCGCCCGCCTCCGTGATTCCAGCGACCACGCGCTCGAGATCCGCGGCCGTTCTCGCCGCCGCGACCACGAACGCTCCCTCGGAGGCGAGCCGGCGCGCCACGGCCTCCCCGATGCCCCGCGACGCCCCGGTGACGAGCGCGGTCCTGCCTTCGAAACGGTTCATGTCTCCCCCACTCCGGATCCTACTCGGGCTTCGCCGTCACGTCCGGCAGGGCGCGCGTCCAGGCCGCGACGATCGCGCGCGCCACGTCCGCGATCGCGAGAATGGAGGGATGGTCAGCGGACGAGGCGCTGTCGGAATCGCTTCCGTCCGTCAGGATCGCGATCGCGAAGCGCCCCTTCTTGGTCCGCAGGATGCCGGCGTCGTTTCGGACGCCGTGCATCGAACCTGACTTTCCGGCCCACAGATCTTCGGAGGAAAACCGGCGTGCGATCCGCAGCCGGGTCGGCTCTTTGTCGAGATACGCAAAAATGCGAAGGGAGGAAGCTCGGTCGAGGAGCTCTCCCCGGGCGACGCGCGCCATCCACTCCGCCGCGTCGCGGGGAGTCAGGAGGCCCAGCCGAAACCCTTTCCACGGCGAAGGCGTTTCGGAGGAGCGCGTCAACGCCGGGAGCTTTGCGAACAGCCGGTACCGGGGAAAGCCGAGCGCGGCCATCCGGGCGTTGATCCTTTCGATCCCGAGACGGTCGATCCACGCGTTCGTGGCGGTGTTGTCGGACGGGCCGATCATCAGGGTCAGGAGGTCGTTCCACGTCGGGCTCAACCCCGGGTCCAGGATCAAAAGGGTGCCAGATCCGCTCGCTTTCTTCTCGTCGGTCAGCGTCCATCGCCCGGCGAGGTCGATCTCTCCGTCGCGGACCCGCGCCATCGCTTCGGAGAGGATCCCGATCTTGACCACGGACGCCGCTTCGAACTCCTGGTCCGCCCTGTTTTCATAAACGCGACCGCTCTCGAGATGCCGCGCCGAGACCCCGATGCGGCACCCGCAACGCCGTGAGGCCGCCGCGACGGCGCCGTCGAGCGCCGCCGCGCTTCCCTCCGGAATTGTGCCGGTGGTCGCGCAGGAGGAGACGAGCACCGGGACCAGGAGGAGGACAGCCCGGGCGGAGCCGCTCCACGCCCGCGCGAGACCCCTGAAGACGCTCCCGGAAGCCCGGCTCGCCGTCATCAGGCGAAGTTCTCCAGCCGGATCGAGCGGTCGATGCGTTTCACCAGCCCCGAAAGCACCGTCCCCGGACCGATCTCCAGGACGCGGTCGACGCCGTCGGCGGCCAGGCGCCGGACGGTCTCGACCCAGCGGACAGGCCCGTCGATCTGCCGGCCGAGCGCGTCGCGCAGCTCACCGGCGTTCACGACCGGCCGCGCGTCCACGTTCGTGACGACCGGAATCCGCGCGTCCGCCATAGCCGCGTCGCGCAGGAGTGGCTCCAGGCGCTCGCGCGCGGGCGCCATCAGCGCGCAGTGGAAGGGAGCGGAGACCGCCAGCGGGATTGCGCGCTTTGCGCCCAGCGCCGTGCACGCCAGGCAGGCCCGGCCGACCGCCGCGGAGTGCCCCGCGATGACGGTCTGTTCCGGGGAGTTGAAGTTCGCGGGCGCGACGATCTGGCCCTGCGCCGCTTCCGCGCACGAAGCCTCCACGTCCTCCGCGGAAAGGCCGAGAATCGCCGCCATGGAACCGACGCCGGGAGGGACCGCCTCCTGCATGAACCGGCCGCGCTCCCGCACGAGCCGCAGGGCGTCGGCAAAGCTCAGCGTCCCGGCGGCCACGAGCGCAGAGTACTCGCCGAGAGAGTGTCCCGCGGCGAACGCGACGTCCGAGAGCCTTTGCGGCGACGCCGATTCGAGCTCGCGCAGCGCGGCGATCGAGTGCGTCAGGATCGCCGGCTGAGTGTTGATCGTCGAGCGGAGCTCTTCTTCGGGCCCTTCGAAGCAGAGGGCAGAAAGCTCGAATCCGAGCGCCGAGTCGGCCTCCGCGAAGACGCGCCGCGCCGCCTCCGAGGCCTCGTAGAGCGCCTTTCCCATCCCGACGGATTGCGAGCCCTGGCCGGGAAAGAGAAGTGCCAGCGACATGCGAAGAGCCTAACGCCGAACGGGTCGCGGGCCGAAGCGCGCCGCGCAGGCGGGCCGTCTCACCAGCGTACCAGGACGGATCCCCAGACGAGGCCGGCGCCGAAGGCCGTCATCAGGATGAGATCCCCGCTCTTGATCATTCCGCCGCGCACACACTCGTCCAGAGCGATCGGGATCGAAGCTGCCGAGGTGTTTCCGTAGCGGTCGACGTTCTTGAAGACCCGGTCGGCGGGAAACTTCATCCGCTCTCCGACGGCGTCGATGATCCGCGCGTTCGCCTGGTGCGGAATGAAGAGCCGGATTTCCTCCTTTTCGAAGCCCTGCTCCGCGAGCAGCTCGGAGCTCACGTCCGCCATCGCCTTCACCGCGACCTTGAACGTCTCGTTGCCGCGCATCCGGATGAAGGAGAGCCGGTCCTCTTGCGTTTTAGGGTCGTTCGCCGGATGGTTCGATCCCCCTCCCGGCATGGAGATGAAATCGCTGTAGCTCCCGTTCGACTTCATGCGGCTGCCGAGAATGCCGTGGTCGCCGCGGGTGGCCTGGAGGACGACCGCCCCGGCGCCATCGCCGAAAAGGACGCAGGTCGAGCGGTCCGTCCAGTCGACGTACCGCGACAGGATCTCGCCACCGATCACGAGGACGTTCTCCGCCTTGTGCGACTGGATGAGCCCGTCCGCAAGATGCAGCGCGTAGAGAAACCCGACGCAGGCCGCAGACACGTCCGACGCCGCCGCCCGGGTCGCGCCGATGTTGCGCTGCACCAGGCACGACGTCGCCGGAAACAGCATGTCCGACGAAATCGTCCCCACGAGGATCATGTCCAGGTCTTCGGGCTTCACCTTCGCGCGCTTCAATGCCTCCAGAGCGGCGTGCGTGCAGAGGTCGGAGAACTTCTCGCCGGGAGAGACGATGTGCCGCTCGCGGATCCCGGTGCGGTCCCGGATCCACTGATCGGAGGTGTTGACGAGCTTTTCGAGATCGGCGTTCGTCAGGAGCTTCTTCGGAACCCCGGCGCCGGTTCCGATGATCTTCGCGCGCATCATGGCGCGGCTCGCAATTCGATCCCCGCCGGAAGCAGAGGAGCGCCTACCCCTGCGCCTGCGCGTCGCGCGTGTGCAGCTCGGCGATCGAGGACTGGATCTTCTCGGCGAGATTCTGGCGGGAAAACTCGGCCGCGAGGCGAATGGCGTTCTTGATCGCCTTCGCGCTCGAGCGGCCGTGGCAGATGATCACGCATCCCTTGAGACCCAGAAGCGGCGCCCCGCCGTATTCGGAATAGTCGAGTCGCGTCTTGAAGCTCCGGAACGCGGAGCGCGACAGCAGGAAGCCGACGGAGGCCTGAAGCGTCTTCTTGATCTCCTCACGGAGAAGCTGTTCGACCATTTCAGACAGCGATTCCGACACCTTCAGGATGACGTTGCCCGTGAACCCGTCGGTGACGATGACGTCCACCTTGCCGGTGAAGACATCCCGCCCCTCGACATTGCCGATGAAGTTCAGCCCCGCTTCCTTGAGCCCTTTGAAGGCCTCCTTCGTCCGATCCGTTCCCTTCGAGTCCTCCTCGCCGATCGACATGAGCCCGATCGAAGGATTCGGCTTCCCGAAGGCGAGCTGGGCGTAGAGCGATCCCATAACCGCGAATTCCTTGAAGTGGGACGTCTTCGCTTCGGGGTTGGCTCCGACGTCGAGCAGCAGACAGTGTCCGGAGAGATTGGGAAGCACGGTCGCGAGCGCCGGCCGGTCGACGCCCTCGATGGTGCCGATCACCATTTTCGCCGAAACCATGGCCGCGCCGGTGTGGCCTGCGGACACGAGCCCCGCGGCCCTCCCGTCGCGAACGCAGTTCGCCGCGATGCGGATGGAGGAATTGCGTTTCTTCCGGATCGCCGCCGTCGCCGGATCGTCCATTTCGACCACCTCGGTCGCTTCGACGATCTCGATCTGCCGTCCGGCGTCACCCGCCGCCGCGAGAAGCGGCTCGAGCGCCGCTGGCTTTCCGACGAGGAGCGAGGAGATTCCAAACTCCCGCGCCGCCGCGATGGCGCCGTCCACGTTCACGCGCGGCGCGTGATCGCCGCCCATCGCATCGACCGCGATCCGCATGATCAGAGAGTGAACCTCGTTCGGCACGCTCCCGGGATTATAGCGAGAGGGAATCGAGGCGGAAGGGGGCAGGAAGGCGAAGGGCGGAGAAGGCGAACGTGACAGGCGACAGGAAAACTGGAACAGGGGCCGGACGTTTCAGGAACACACCTTTCAGAAACGCCCTGCGCCGTTCGCCCTACCCCCTTCGCCTGCGTGAGCGAGCGCGCTCACGCATTGATCGTCTGCTTGCCTTTGTAGTGTCCGCAGTGCGGGCACACGCGATGCGGCTGCTTCATCTCCTGGCAGTTCGGGCAGCCGGAAAGCGCGGGAGGCGTCAGGGCATCGTGCGCGCGGCGTTTGTCGCGGCGGGCTTTGCTGTGGCGGCGTTTGGGATTGGGCATCGTAGACCTACACTTTCTTCAGTTTCTGCAGCGCTTCCCAGCGCGGGTCTATGGTTTTTTCGTTGCATGGGCACGTCGCGGCATTCAGGTCCTGGCCGCACTGGACGCAGAGGCCCTTGCAATCCTCGCTGCAAAGCGGCTTCATGGGCACGGCCATCTGAATCCGCTCTTCGACGATCGGCTCGACAGGGACTTCGGGCTCCTCGAAGAAATACACGTCGAGCTCTTCCCGCTCGAGCTCGCGCTCTTCCTCACCCGCCGGCTGGCGAGGATACAGAACGAGAGAGAACTCCTCGTCGGACCGGAACGGGTAAGCCACGAGGCAGCGGCTGCACTCGAGCCTGCCGCCCCAGCCGAGATCCGCCTGGAGGGCAAAACCCGCTTCGATCGGGGTCACCTGCCCCGCAAAGCGCACGGGAGAGATCTCGACGAGCGGTTCCCGATCCAGCGCTTCTAAGGGAAACGTGAGCTGGAAATCGAAATCGACCGGCTGGCCGTGTGCCGCTTCGAGCGAAATGGTGTTTGCGTCTTTCATGGGTCACTCAACGAAAAAGAACCCGTCGATCTTCCGACGGAACGGGCGATTCTAGCAAGAGAAGGCGCAAGAGGGAACCGGGGCCGTCAGGGGTGAGGCGTGAGGGGTGAGGCGTACGGGGGGGGTCCCGCGGGGGGGGCCCGGCTCCCGCCTGGACGTCCTCACCCCTAACCCCTGACCCCTCACGGCTCCGGCCTCCCGGCGACGGCTCCCGCCTGATACGTTCATCGCAATGCGGATCGCCATTGACGCCCGGGGCCTCCTGCCGCAGGCGACCGGGATCGGGACCTACACACGGGGCATCGCGGCCGCCCTGGCGGGGCGCAACGGGGACACTGTGGGGCTTTTCTCCCCGAGGCCCCTGCCGGAGGGACGCGAGATCGGTCCGTGGACGGTTTCCGCGGACTCCCACCCGTTCGGGATGCTCTGGGCCCAGACGACCCTCCCGGTCCGGGCGCGCGAGTGGGGCGCGGACGTCCTCCTGTCGGCACTCACGATCGGGCCTTCCGCGTCTGATGATCCGCCCTTCGTCTCGGTCGTCCACGACCTGACGCCCTGGACGAATCCTGAGTGGCATGCGCGCCGGACGCTCGTGGGGTTTCTTCCCCTCTGGGAGCGCACCTTAGAGCGCGCCTCGCGGCTCCTCTGCGTGTCGGAGACCACCGCCCGCGAGCTTCTGCTGCACTACCCGGAGGCCGCGCCGCGGATCCGGGTGGCCCGAAACGGCGTGGACGCGGACCTCTCCCCGGGACCCTGGCCGCCCGGCGCGGAAGCGGAGAAGACACGAAGGCAGCACGCGAACGGGGCGCGCTTCGTGCTCTCGCTCTCGACACTCGAGCCGCGCAAGAACATCGAAAGCCTCGTCGTCGCCTGCGAACGTCTCTGGAGCCGGCGCCGCTCGCGCCCGGACCTCGTCCTAGCCGGAGGCGTGGGGTGGAAATCGGGGCCCCTCCTTCGGCGGATCGGGCGCTCCCCGTTCCGCGACAAGATCCACGTCCTCGGGTACATGCCGGCGCGCGCCGCGCGCGAGCTGTACAGGGCGGCGGAGGTTTTTGTCTATCCCTCGCTGTCGGAGGGATTCGGACTGCCCGTGCTCGAGGCGATGGCGTGCGGCGCTCCCGTGGTGGCCTCCACCGCCCCCGCGCTCGTCGAGGTCGGAGGCGACGCGGTTCTCTACGCGCCTCCCGGCGACATCGCCGAGCTGACGCGGCAGATCGAGCGCGCGCTCGAGGAGGAGCCCCTGCGCGCGCGTCTTCGCGCCGCCGGACCTCCGCGCGCTGCTCAGTTCTCCTGGGCCGCAGCCGCGGAAGCGACTGCGGCCGTGCTCGAGGAAGCGGTCCGGGAAAGGCGCCCGTGAGCATGGGCATGAGCCGACAACGGCAAGCCGCCCCGCCGCGGATCGGCATCGACGCCCGAAAGGTGAAGGACTACGGGATCGGTTCCTACATCCGCGACCTGCTCGACGCGATCGGCCGCCGCGCCGAGTCCGAGCAGTACCGATTTCTGGTGTACGTCGGGTCCGCCGACCGCGACGCGCTGCCCGCGCTCCCGCCGCACTTCGAGATCACCGCGGAAGAAGCCCCCGGATATTCGATCGCGGAGCTGACGGGATTCGCGTGGCGGATCTTCCGCGACCGGCTCGATCTCTTTCACGCCACCCACTACGTGCTGCCGCCCCTTCCCGGCACGAAGTCCGTCGTCACGATTCACGACATCATCCATCTCCTCTACCCGCAGTTTCTTCCGAGCAGGGCGGCCCATCTCTACGCGCGTTTCATGATCCGGCGCGCCCTCCAGCGCGCGGATCGAATCATCACCGTCTCCTACAACAGCAAGCGGGACCTGACGGACTACTTCGGGATCCCGGGCTCTCGGACCGAAGTCATCTACAACGGAGTCTCGCCGCGCTTCCACCCCGACGTTTCCCCGAAGGAGCGGCGTCGGGTCGCCGAGCGGCACGGGCTGCCCACGCCGTACCTTCTCTTTCTCGGGGGCGAAAAGCCCCACAAGAACGTGCAGAATGTCGTGCGCGCGTTCGCCGAGGCCCGCCGCCGGCAGGAGCTTCCTCAGACTCTGGTCCTGGCCGGGCCGATGCCGGCCAACGAGGGGCGCCTTGAAGCGCTCATCTCCGCGCTCGACCTCTCCGGCGCGATCCGACGGCCGGGCATCGTCGACGAAGCCGACCTGCCCGGGCTTTACGCCGGCGCGGACGCACTCCTTTACCCCACGCTGTACGAGGGATTCGGGCTGCCCGTCGTGGAAGCCATGGCGTGCGGCGTCCCCGTCCTCACCTCCTCGACCTCCGCCCTTCAGGAAATCGCGGGCGGATACGCCTGTCTCGTCGACCCGATGGACGTCGATGCGATCGCGAACGGGATCGTTCAGCTGGCAACGGACCCGCGGGTCCGCGCGGACTATTCACTTCTCGGCCGCAAGCGCGCGCTCGACTTCTCCTGGGAAAAAGCCGCGGAGAGGACGCTCGAGGTGTATGCCTCGGCGCTCGCCGGGGCGCCCCGCCGCCGGGACCCCGCCGAGGGGCGGACGGAGTGAGGACTCCGCGGGACTCGAAGAACCGGACTTCGCGACCCGGCTTTCGCCCTTCGCCTTTCCCGTTTCGCCCGCGTGCTTCGCCTTCCGCCCTTTGCCGTTCGCCCTTTGCCCGAAAATGAGAACCGCCGTCGTCCACGACTGGCTGAACGGCATGCGCGGCGGAGAGAAGGTCCTGGAGGCGATTCTCGAAACGGTTCCCGACCCGACGATCTTCACGCTCTTTCACGTTCCGGGCGCCGTGTCACCGGCGATCGAGCGATTCCCGATCCAGGCGTCCTTTCTGAACCGCATGCCTTTTGCGGAAAAGCGCTACCGCGAGTACCTCCCGCTCTTTCCCCTTGCGGTGGAGTCCTTCGACCTCTCGAGCTTCGATCTCGTTGTCTCCTCGTCTCACTGCGTCGCAAAGGGTGCGGTCGCGCCGTCCGGCGTCCCGCATCTCTGCTACTGCCACACTCCGGTGCGATACGCGTGGGACCAGTTCGACGCCTACTTTCCTGCCGGTACAACGCGGTTCCGCGGCGTGAAGCGCGCGCTCGTCGAGCGTCTGCGGGAGTGGGATCTCGAAACAGCGGGACGCCCCTCACGCTATCTCGCCAACTCGGGCGCGGTCGCGGAGCGGATCCGCCGGCACTACGGCCGGGACGCCGAGGTCTGCCATCCGCCCGTCGACGTCGTGTTCTACGAGGGGAACGGACGCGTCCGGGAGGACTTCCTGCTCGCGGTCGGCGCTCTCGTCCCGTACAAACGGTTCGAGCACGCGATCGAGGCGGCTGCCCAGGTCTCCAGGCCGCTCGTCCTTGTCGGGAAGGGGCCCGAGGAAGCGCGCCTTCGCGCCGCCGCGGCCCGCCTCCACAGGAGAGGCGCGTCTTCCGTAGACGTAGACATCCGGATGGACCTTCGACCGGCGGAGCTTCGAGATCTCTACCGCCGCTGCGCCCTCTTTGTGCAGCCCGGGGAGGAGGACTTCGGGATCGCGGCCGTGGAGGCCATGGCGTGCGGGGCGCCGGTCGTGGCTCTCGCGCGCGGAGGGGCGCTCGACATCGTCGCGGACGGCGAAAGCGGCATCCTCTTCGCGGAAGAGGGCGCGGCCGGCCTCGCCGCCGCCATCGAGCGCGCGCTTCCCCTCGCCTTCGACTACACTCGACTTCGCGACCGGGCGCTCCGGTTTGGCCGGCCGCGATTTCTCGAGGACTTCCGCCGCCAGATCGAAGGCGTTCTCCGATGATCCGACAGACGCGGCGCCGCGCGGCGCTCTTCCTCGCCTCCGACCTGGCGGCTTCGCTCCTCGCTTTGACCTCCGCGTACGCCCTGCGATTCGGCCTCGAGATCGTCCCCGTGCGCCACGGCGTGCCGGGGGTATTCGCGTACCTGCGCCTCTTCCCGCTCATTGCGGTGCTGTGGCCGGTCGTGTACTCCTTCTATGGTCTCTACCAGGTGCGGCGTCATCGCTCCCGCCTCGACGAGGGGATCGCGGTGCTGGTCGCGACCGCGCTCGCGACGTTGCTTCTCGTCAGTCTCGGGAGCTTCTTCCGCGGGTTCTCCTACTCGCGGCTCGTCCTTCTTCTCTTCTCCTCGAGCGACGTGCTCTTCGTGTTTGCGGGCCGCACGGCGATCCGCCGCTACTACGAGGAAGCCTTCCGCCACGGGATCGGCGTCCGGCAGGCGGTGGTCGTCGGTGCCGGGCGGCTCGGCCGCGCTCTGGTCGACAAGCTGATCGAGCATCCCGAGGCGGGGCTCTCAATCGTCGGTTTCCTCGACGACGATCCCGGAAAGCAGGCGGAGATCTACCGCGGGATCCCGATCGTCGGTACGACCGCCGAGACGGCGGCGGTGGTCGATGCGCGCGCGATCGACACCGTCTTTCTGGCGCTGCCGCTCGACGCGCACCGCACGATGCTATCGGTGCTCCAGGAGGTCGGCCGGACCGTCGCGGACGTGCGGGTCGTGCCGGATCTCCTGCAGCACATCACGTTCCGCGCCGGGATTGAGGACCTCGACGGCCTTCCCGTCGTGCACCTGACCTCGGTGCCGCTGACCGGATGGACCGGGCTCGTGAAACGTTCGCTCGACGTGGCCATTTCCGCCGCGGCTCTTCTCGGCACTTCCCCTGCTCTGGCGGCGATCGCGCTAGCGATCCGGATCGAGGACGGCGAGCCTATCTTCTACAGGCAGCTGAGGATGGGTCTCGACGGCCGGCCCTTTGAAATCGTCAAGTTCCGATCGATGCGCGTGGGCGCGGAAGACGAATCGGGTCCGACCTGGGCGGTCCGCGACGATCCACGGCGCACGCGCGTCGGCCGCTTCCTTCGGCGCACGAGCCTCGACGAGCTGCCGCAGCTCTGGAACGTGCTCCGGGGAGAGATGTCTCTCGTCGGCCCGCGCCCGGAACGGCCCGAATTCGTCCGCGCGTTCAAGCACGAGTTCCCGCAGTACATGCTGCGCCACCGCGTCCGCGCCGGGATCACGGGCTGGGCGCAGGTGCACGGATGGCGCGGCAACACGAGCCTGACGAAGAGGATCGAGTACGACCTGTACTACATCGAGAACTGGTCGCTCTCCCTGGATCTGAAAATTCTATGGCTCACGGCAAGGCACGGATTCCGGCACAGGAATGCTTATTGACGTGAGGGGTTAGGGGTCAGGGGTCAGGGCGGGGGGATAAGGCTTAACCCGGTCCGCCCTCACCCTCACCCTTCACCCCTCACGGCCTCGGTTCCCCTCACCCCTAACCCCTCACGGCTCCGTTCGGTCACGCCAGCTTCCGTAACCTCTTCAGCCTTCCGCCGAGCTCCGCTTCGATTTCGCGGCCTGTTTCGCGGCCTCCGAACGCGCTTTCGCAATAGAGGGTCACGACCGCTCGCGCGTCTTCCGCCGCGGCGGGAATGGCTTGCGCGAAGAGACGCGCGACTTCCGCCGGCGGGATCGACGGCGCGATGCGGCCCAGGCGGCGGGCGAGGAGGCGGCGCAGCGCGAGGTACGCGCGCGTGGGCGGCGGGATCGCCCGGCGGCGCCCACGCCCGTACTTCAGGAGCGCGGTGAGAGCGCCCAGAGCCGCGAGCGCCGCAACGCCCAGGTACAGGTCGCGGCTCCAGACGTGATTCCACGAGCCGAACCGCTCCGCCGCGCTCCCGACGCCCTGGCGCGCCGCATCGAGGAACTGTCCCTGGTCGAAGGAGTCGAAGCCCAGGATCCGCCGGTCGTAGAAGAACTCGATTTCCCGGCCGAAGCTGCTGACGCGCTTCCACCAGGATCCTCGCGATGTCGCCGACGGAATTCCGGACGGCGGCGTGGGATCGAGAACCGAAAAACCTGTCCCGTCGACGTCCGCTTCGACCCACGCATGCAGGTTCGTGCCGCGGACGACGACGGCCGACGAGAGAAAGCTCATCTCACCGCCGTAGGACCCGGTCACGAGCCGCGCCGGAATGCCGCGTGAGGTCAGCATCAGAGCGGCCGCGGACGCGAAGAACTCGCAGTGGCCCGACTTCGACCGCAGGAGGAAGTGAACGACCGGATCGCCCGACGTGCGCGGCGGATCGAGCGTATAGACGAAGTCTCTGGCGAAGTGCTCGCGGATCCGGTCGTAGATCTGCCGCGGATCGGACAGGTCGCCCGTCAGCTTCTGCGCGTACGCGCGGATCTCCGGCGGAACGACGCGAGGATCGATCGCGGTGGCGCCGATCCCGCGCGGCTCCGCTTTCCGGACTCCGGACGTGTAGCGCACGGTGCGGCGTCGGGTCGGGAGGCGCACGATTCCGTCGGAAAGAGAGACGGGGAATCCCCGGTCGAGCTCGAGTCCCACCGCCTCGTACGGAAGAAAGAGAAATCCGTTCGTGAAGGGATTCAGATCGATCGAAATCTTTCCGGCGACCCCATCCCCCGGCCTCTGTTCCGGAATCGAGGAGTCCTGGCGCGCCATTCGGGACCGCAATCCTCGCGAGTAAGGGTTGCGCGTCCACGATCCCGTCGAGTAGTCGGTGAACACCGCCTCCCGGAGCCGGAGCACACGGGGCAGCATCCGGTCAGGCGACACCTCCATCCGAAGGACGACCTGGTCGCTCCGCTTCGCGGCGCCGAACGACTCGAGATCCACCCGATCGGCCGCGAGCGCGCTCGAGAGAGCGTCCTCGACCCGCATCGGAGCGGTCACGAACGGGCTGTGCAGTCTCGGGAGCGAGTAGAAGAGCGGCGTCGCGATGAGAGCTGCCGCGAGGAGGAGGGTCGCGGCCATCCCGCCCGTCGGCACCGCGCGCAGGACCCGATCCGGGGGCGCGTCTTCGAAGTCCGCGAGCACGGCCAGGCGGCCGAGCGCGCGAAACGACAGGAACGCCATCCCGGCGAAATAGAAGAGAGAGGAGACGTGCGTCGCCGACGAGGCGGAGGCCAGCGTGACCAGGAACAGAACGAGCAACGCGGTGCGCGCTTCGCCCGGACGCTTCAACGACGCGAGCTTCGCGATCGTCGTGAAGAGGAGAAGGTGAGAGACGGAACGGAGGAGTCCCGGGTGGAAGAGAAAGACTTCCGCGCCGAGCCAGAGAAAATAGGAAAGCCCGATCGCGTTTAAGAATCCGTCGGAGAGCCGGACCGGGGAACCGGCGCGAGCCCGCCACCAGAGCAGGAAGAGCGCGCACTCGTACGCCGCCAGCGCGACCGGAACCGCGCCCTCTGTCCAGAAGAGAGGCACGGGAGCGAGCGCCGCGAGCGGGGCCAGCACGAGAAGGTACGCGCGCCGCAGGCCCGTCGGGATCTCCGCGACCTCGCCGCGCAGGAGGTTGCCCGTCACGAGACCATCACCCGCGCCTCGCCCGGACGAAGGTCCGGAAATGCGGGCGCCTCGGCCGCCGCAGCGGGAGAAAGCCGCGCGAGCGCCTCGAGCACCCGGGTCCGCTGCATCGGTCCGAAACCGGAAGCCACGCGGATCCCCCGCGCCTGGAACCCGACCTCCGCCCCCTGGGACAGAAGGGAGATCGCTCGTCCGGCGCATCGCGAGAGCGCCCCTTCGAGGTCCGCGAGCAGGACCGGGTCCGACGGATTCGCTAGGGCATTGTCGACGGTCAGCACGACGGCTCGGTCCCGCTCCGCTTCTCTCTCGCGGACGATCCATTTCCCCATCCGGGCCGACTGCTTCCAGTGGACGTCGCGCGGATCATCTCCCGCGACGAACTCCCGCAGCGCGCGGATGTCCGAGCCGCCTCCCCGCCGGCGCGGATGGGGCCTTCCGCCCCGCCCGTCCTCCGGCGGCGGCTCTTCGAACCGCGCCGACTCGAGCGCCGGATAGACCACGACTTCCCGGGGCAGATGCGCTCTCCGGTACTTCCGGAAGAGCCCGAGCGGAAAACGCGAGAGAAGTCCCGCGTCGGCCTCCCGCACGACTCCGCGCCTTCCAAACGACCCTTCGACGAGGACCTCCCGCACTTCACCGGGGGCGAGCGGGTCGATCCAGAGCGGCCCGGGCAGGCCTTCGTGCAGAAAGAAGATCGCCTGCGCGGTCGCGCGCCGCAGCTGGCTCTCGACGCGCACTTTGAGAAGCGCAGGTTGTCCGGCAAAGACTTCTCCCACGGTTTCGATGTCGCAGGAGACGCCCCGCACGTTGCGCCGGGACACGAGCCCCGAGACGACCATCGAGGAGAGCATCGCAGCGAGGACCAGGTAGAGCCCGTTGTTGCCCGTGTTCGTCGCCCCGATCGCAACGACCAGACAGAGGAGGATGTAGCCGAGCCCGAAGTTCGTGATTCGGATTTCCCATTCGGGGATGACGCGGGACATCACACCGGCACCGGCACCTGCGCGAGCAGCTTCCGGACCGCCTCACGCTCCCGCCCGCCCGGGCCGAAGCCGTCCGACGCGGCGGAGAGGACCCTGTGAGCGAGAACGGGCTCCGCCACCGCGTGGACGTCGTCCGGCGTGGCGTAATGACGCCCGGCGAGCAGCGCGTAGGCCTGGGTCGCTCGGAAGAGCGCCTGCGCGCCCCGCGTCGACACCGGGAGTCGCAGATCGGGAGCGCGGCGCGAAGCCGACACGAGCGCATGGAGGTAGTCGAGGAGCCGGTCAGACACGGTGATCCGCTCCGTCTGGTCCTGCAGTCCCACGAGCTCGGCCGGACCGAGGACAGCGGGGATCGCCGCGAGCGCCCGTTCCGTCCCTCCGCGCCTCAGCAGCATCTTTTCCTCTTCGGCGGTCGGGTACCCGAGCGACAGGCGAATGAAAAACCGATCCATCTGGGACTCGGGCAACGGGAAGGTTCCCAGGTATTCGACCGGATTCTGCGTCGCGACGACCATGAAGGGCTGCGGAAGAGGCCGTCGTTCGGCGTCGAGTGTGACCGCGGCCTCGTTCATCGCCTCGAGCAGCGCCGACTGCGTCTTGGGCGTCGCCCGGTTGATCTCGTCCGCGAGCACGATGTTCGCGAAGATCGGGCCGGGATGAAACTCGAACCTTTCGTTCGCCGACTGAAAGACGGTGACGCCGAGAACGTCCGCCGGCATGGTGTCGCTCGTGAACTGAATCCGGCGGAACTCGAGCGAGAGGCTCTTTCCGAGCGCCCGCGCGAGCGTCGTCTTGCCGACCCCGGGCACGTCTTCGATCAGGACGTGTCCCCGGGCGAGGAGGGCGGTCAGGACGAGGTCCACCGCCCGCTTGTCGCCGCGGTAGACGAGGCGGATGTTGTCGCGGAGGCGGTCGAGTCCCGTCGTGACGTCGGTCTGCATGCCGCTGAATTCCTCCGGGGTGTTCAGTATCAACGCAATTTGCCCGAAGCCTGTTCCCGCCGGAGCGCTTCGACCGCGGCTTTCAGCTCCCGTTCCCGGTCGAAAGGCATCACCAGGACCCCTTCCGGGCCCACCACGATCGCGGCGTTCGAGATTCCCGGCGCGATGACCGGCTGGTCCGAAATCACCAGGTTTCCGTGGGCATCCGACGCGCCCTTGAGCTCCCGGACGGCTCTCCAGGTGCCCGCGTCGCTCCATCCGGCGCGCAGGGGGACGGCTCGGACCCGGGCGGCTTTCTCCATCACGGCGTAGTCGATCGAGATGTCCGGGAGCGCCTCGTACAGAGCGGCGGCCCGCGGCAGATCGCCCGAGGCCCGGGCCGACTCGGAGGCCTCGACCGCAGCGACTAGATCCGGCGACACACGCCGCGCCTCCGCGAGAAAACGCGAGGGACGGAAGACGAAGATCCCGGCGTTCCAGAGACAGCCCAGCCGGACCAGCTCTTCCGCGCGGCCGGGCTCGGGTTTCTCCACGAATCTCAGGACGGCGAGCGAAGACGACTTCGCGTCCGGCCGCACCTCGAGGTATCCAAAATCCGTTTCCGGGCGAGACGGCGGGACCCCGAGCACCACGACCGACGCCGTGTCGGCTGCGTCGCCGGCGGCGGAGAGCGAAGCGCGAAAGGCCGCGTCGTCGGCGACGGTCTGGTCCGAGGGCACGGCGGCGGTGACCGGATCGCCGTCGCGGGCGAACGCGATGGCGGCGGCGAGGACCGCGGGGCCCGAGTTGCGCCGGAAGGGCTCTGCCAGGATCCGCTCGGCGGGGACCCGCGGCAGCTCCTCGCGCACCCGCGCCGCATGGCGCTCCGAGGTCGCGACGTAGATCTCCGAGGTCAGCGGCGTGAGCCTTGCCGCCGTGTCGGCCAGGAGCGAGCGCCCGGACAGGAGGGCCAGAAACTGTTTCGGCGTCTCTTCCGTCGACAGCGGCCACAGCCGTGTCCCTCCTCCGCCGGCCAGGAGAAGGATTCTCATCGTTTCCAGGAGATGCCGAGCATGTCCACCTCGGGAGAAAGGGTAATCGCAAACCGGGCGGCGACCTCGTCTCGCATTCGTTCCACGAGCGCCAGAACGTCTTTCGCGGTCGCGCCCCCCCGATTGACGATCACGTTGGCGTGCCGCTGCGAGATCTCCGCTCCGCCGACCCGCACGCCCTTCAGGCCGCACGCTTCGAGCAGCCGCCCGGCGTGGTCGTTCGGAGGGTTCTTGAACACGCTCCCGGCGTTCGGCTCCGAGGGGAGAGCGCCCCGCCGTTTCGAGGCGACCTCCCGCGTTTTTGACTCGATCGTCTCTCGCGGCGCCGTCGAAAGACGCAGCCGGGCCGACACGACAATCTCGCCCGTGTCGCAGAGCCGCGTCCAACGGTAGCCGTGCGGTATCTCTGCCGCCGCCGCGGTCCTCGCCTCCCCGGAGCGCTCCATCAGCCGGACGGATTCGAGGACCTGGAAGATTTCGCCGCCATAGGCGCCCGCGTTGATGCGGACGGCCCCGCCCATCGACGACGGAATGCCGGAGATCGCCTCGATCCCGGAGAGCCCGGCGCGCGCGGCCGCCGCGCAGACACCGCCAAGAGCCGCTCCCCCGCCCGCCTCGAGCATCTCTCCTTCTACGGAGACCCTCAGAAAATTGCCGTCGAGCCGGACGACGAACCCGGGAAACCCTTCGTCCGCCGCCAGGACGTTCGACCCCATGCCCAGAAGCGCCAGGGGGGCCTGCGAGGACGACGCCTCGCGAAGGACGCTGGAAAGCCCGGCCTCGTTGCGCACGCGGCAGAACCAGCGCGCGGGGCCTCCGATGCGCCAGGTCGTGTGACGGGCGAGCGGCTCGTTCTCGAGCACGACCCCTTCTTCCGGGGAGAGCGTCCAGGTCACCCGGCGAGCGCCTTTCCGGCTACGAGGGTGACGCCGGCCGCGAGCGCGCCGGCCAGAACGTCGTCGATCATGATTCCGAAGCCCCCGGGAAGGTTCTGAAGCTTGTGAATCGGGCCCGGCTTCCAGATGTCGAAGAGTCGGAAGGTGAGAAAGGAGATCAGCCAGAGAAGCCCCTCCCGAAACGGCGACGCGAATGCGAAGAGCGGAACGGCCGAGCATGCGATCCACTGACCCGAGATCTCGTCGAGCACGATCATTCCCGGATCCTTCGCGCCGATCGCCCGGCTCGCGCGCGTCGTGAGGGGCACGCCGATCGCGCCGGCGGCCAGCCCGGACATCAAAAGTCCGAGTGCTGCCGCCATGCTCGGTCCGTGTTGCGAGCGATGCGCGAGAGCGACGGCGGCGGCCGCCAGCCCGAGAGCGAGAAGAGATCCGGCGGTCCCGGGCGCGATCGGAGAAAGCCCGACGCCAAATCCGGTCGAAAGCAAAGTGGCGATCGGCTGCTCGCGAAACGCTCGTGCGATCGAGGGCGTTGACTCTGCCATCGGCGGGGGAGAAGATGGCGGCGTCCTCATCGGCTTTTCAGCCCCGAGTCTATAATTGCGCGCACCACGCGCACGATTTCTCACTTGCCTTTTCAGATGACCAGAAAGGATTGAGGACATGTCGAGCGTGAAACCCACGGACGCCAGCATCAAGTCGACGGAAAAATGGCGCGCGATCGAGACCGCGCTGACTCAGATCGAACGCCAATTCGGCAAAGGCTCCATCATGCGGCTCGGCGATCAGCCGGAGACCGTCATGCAGGTCATCCCCACCGGCTCCCTTGCGGTCGACGCGGCACTGGGCGTCGGCGGAGTTCCCCGGGGCCGCGTCATCGAGATCTTCGGCCCGGAATCCTCCGGTAAGACGACGCTTTCTCTTCAGATTATCGCGCAGGCGCAGAAAACGGGGGGCCTGGCGGCCTTCATCGACGCCGAGCACGCGCTCGACGCCGAGTATTCGCGCAAGCTCGGGGTCGATACCGATAACCTGCTCGTCTCGCAGCCGGACAACGGAGAGCAGGCGCTCGAGATCACCGAGATGCTGATCCGATCCGGGGCCGTCGATGTCGTGGTGATCGACTCAGTCGCCGCGCTCGTGCCGAAGGCGGAGATCGAAGGCGAGATGGGAGAGGCCCAGATGGGCCTGCAGGCGCGGCTCATGTCGCAGGCGCTGCGGAAACTGACCGCCATCGTCTCGAAGTCGAAGACCAGCCTCATCTTCATCAACCAGATCCGCGAAAAGATCGGAGTCATGTTCGGCAACCCGGAAACGACGACCGGCGGTCGGGCGCTCAAGTTCTATTCCTCCATCCGGATCGACATCCGTCGGATCGCCTCGATCAAAGATGGCGACACGGTTGTCGGCTCGCGGACGAAGGTCAAGATCGTCAAGAACAAGGTCGCCTCTCCTTTCCGGCAGGCGGAGTTCGATATCAACTACGGCGAGGGGATCTCCCGCGAGGGCGAGCTTCTCGACATGGGCATCGAGGCGAAGATCGTCGAGAAGTCGGGCGCATGGCTCTCTTACGGAGACCTGCGCATCGGCCAGGGCCGCGAGAACGCAAAGCAGTTCCTCCGCGAAAACCCGGAACTCTCTAACGAGATCGAGACGAAGCTGCGGAAGCACCTGGGACTTCTGCCTCCCGATCCGATCGACAAGACTCCCCCGCCGGCTCCCGACGCCGCCGCGCACGAAAAAGCGGCGGCCGCCGAGAAGGCCCGGCGTTAGAGACCCCGAGGTCTTCGCCGGCGCGCGGCCCGGGACCCGGGAAGGATCTTTCGCCTTCCGGGGTTTCGCGGCCGCGATGATCCGATTTCCGGGCGCCCGCGCCGCTGCGGGCGCTTTTCTCTCGGTTCTCTTTCTTCACGCCCTCCCGGCAGTTGCGGCTCCGCGGGTCCGGCTGGCGGTCGAGCGCTCGGACGGGGCGTGCCCCGGCAAGTCGGCCGTCCTCGGCATTGCGCGCCTGAACGGGGCGCGGACTCCCTCGGGCGATGTGTCGGGCTGCGTGCTGCTGGTCGAGGCGGGAGATCTTTCGGAGGCGCCGTTGTCGGAGCTCGCGTCGCGGCTTTCCCGCTTTCCGAAGCTCTCCTTCGTGCTCCTCGACCTCTCGTCCGCGACCGGCGAGCCCGCGCGGATCGCGTATGCGGTCAAGAAGCTCTCTTCCGCCGCCCGCGGCGTGTCTCCCGACGCCTCGATCGGGCTCGATCTCGGAACCCGCCCGGCGGGCGACGAGGACCTGTCGCCATACGCCGACGCTCTCGTGCCGCGCCGCGAAGGCGTCGTTGCCGGCGTCGAGGCGCCGCTGCCCGGCCGATGGCTCGTACGACCGCTCGAGGGCTTTCCCGCGTCCGACGCGCTGCGCGCGATGGAGCCGTTCCCGCGAGACGAGCTGGGAAGCGTCCGCCTGGTGGCGGTGACCGGCAACCCGGCGGGAACTCCGCGCCTGGACGACGCCGGCGTCCCGGGTCTCGAGCGGCTGCAGTCGTACTTCACCGACGACGTATCGCCCGACCCGACCCGGACCGCGATCAGCCTCCCCGACCAGACGTACGACGCGCTGCGCTTCTTCGACGCGAAGAAGTTCACGCCGGTCATCTTCCTCCATCAGTCGCCGCGGGTGCAGCTCGCGGTTTCCGACGGCGCGTGGACCTCGGCCTCTGTCGAAAACCTCGTCACCGGCGCGCGACGCGACTTCGACCTTCGGGGCGCGAAGACGCTGGCGCTCGATCCTTCCGCCGGTCCCCTCGCGGTCGTCCTCCACCCGGCGGAGAAGCCCGGCGGAGAGACGCGCAGCGCAGTCGAGGTCGGCGCCACACGCGGCCTGACCGCCGAAGAGATCGTCGCCCGCGAGCGGGCCTGGGAGGCGGGCCAGAGGGAGCGCGTCGAGTCGTACGTGGGCGACATGAACGCGTCGCTGCGCTTCCGCGTGGCCGACGTGAACGAGACGTTCGACCTGACGATCCGGGGACCCTTCTTCTACCGGCGCGGTGAGGCCGCGGACTGGCAGTGGAACGAGTTTTTCTTAAACGGAGTGAAGTGGAAGGGAAAGACGCTGCCGAAGCTTCCCATCCTCCAGCCTGAGAAGGTGACCACGCTCCCGCTCGATCTGCGCCTGTCCGAGGACTATGCCTACGAGCTGAAAGGTGAGGGCGCGGTCGAGGGGCGGCGCGCGTACCACGTCGCGTACACCCCGAAGAGCTCCGTGGCCACGAAGGCCGTCTACCGGGGCAGCGTCTGGATCGACAAGCAGACGTTTGCGCTGCTGCGGCGCGATTCGATCCAGATGAATTTGAAGGGAGAGACGCTCTCGAACGTCCAGACGGAGCACTACCGGCCGGTTCCGGGACATCCGGACCTGATGCTTCCGCTCGAGATCACCGGCACGCAGGTCTTCTCGACCGCGGGCCGCACGACCGCGATCGAACGGGACGTCGTGCTGCAGTCCGTGGAAGTGAACTCTCCCGACTTCGTCGAGCGGCGCGCAAAGGCCTACGCCTCCGAGTCGCAGATGATCCGGGACACGGACATCGGGATGCGCAACCTGATACCCGACCCCGCGACGCCGGGCGCGCGCATTGTCGAGACCAAGGTTTCCAGGAAGAGCACGTTCGCAATCCTGGGCGGCTTCTACGACAAGTCCCTGGACTACCCGATTCCCCTGATCGGAATTCAGCACTTCAACTTCGACCTGTTCGGAAAGGGGAAGCAGCTTTCCGTGTTCTTCGCGGGAGCCCTGCTCACGACGAATTACTCCGACCCGGCGTTCCTCGGGAGCCGATTCGACTTCGGCGCTGATCTTTTCGGCGCCGCGGTGGCGTTCGGCGACGTGTCGTACCGGAACGGCGCGCAGGTCACGGCCGAAAAAATCAAACACCTGCCGGCGGTTCTCCAGTTGAATCTCGGCCATCCGCTCGGGCCGTACCTCAAGGCGTCTCTCGGAGTTTTCGCGAAGTACGACAACTACCAGCGGGACAAGGACACCGGCCCGAACTTCGTGACTCCCGTCGACACGATCACGAACGGAGCGGAGTTAAAGCTCGTGGCCAACCTCTCGGGGTTCAACGCGTCGGTTTCGGGCAACTACTTCCGGCGGGGGAAATGGGAACCGTGGGGCGATCCCGCGACCTCGGAGTACCAGCCGTCGCAGAAGGACTACTTCCGCTGGGACGCGAACATCTCGAAGGACCAGTATTTCTCGGGCTTCCGAAAGCTCCACGTCGGGCTCTCGTATCTCGGCGGCACGGACCTCGACCGCTTCTCGAAGTACGAGTTCGGCGCGTTTTCCGGTCATCCGCTGCGCGGCTTCCAGAGCGGAAGCCTCCGGACCGAGCGCGCGTACCTCGCCAACGTTTCCTACGGGATCAACATCGAGGACATCATCCGGTTCGAAGGGTTCTACGACCAGGCGCTGTTGAACGACAGGGTGTCGGGTTTCAAAAACACGTATTTTTCCGGCGCGGGCCTCCTCGCGTCGCTGAACGGCCCGTGGAAGAACTCGCTCTTCCGCGCGGAGATCGGCGTGCCCGTCGTGTCGCACGGCGTGTCGGGGTATGTGATCAATGTGCTTTTGTTGAAGCTGTTCTAAGCAGACCCGAATCGGGAGCCGAGCGAACAGCGGGAGCGACGGTACTCGGTACTCCCCGGTCAACTTGCCTTGCGGGCCTGGATCCGTAATCGGGAATCGGGAGCCGAGCGACCCAGCGGGAGCGAGACGGCCGCGGTACTCCGCGGTCAACTTGCCTCGCGGGCCTGAATCGGGAATCGGCGAAAACTAGTCCGACAGCACGGCCTTCTGCACGTCGAACACGAGGACGCCCTCCTGCTCTCCGCTTGTGATCAGGCCCGCGCCCGTCTCGCGACAAAACGCGTCTACGTCGGCGGCAGCCGCAGGGTCCGTCGCGAGAAGACGGGCCCGTGCGCCCGGAGGACAGCACCTCAACGCCGCAGCGAGCCGCAGGACAGGAATCGGGCAGTAAAGGCCCCGGGCATCCACCTCGACGACTGTTTCAAGCTTTTCCACGACCCCATCGTCTCGCGATCCGGACCATTCAGCGAATTGTTTTCGTCCCTGACACGCCCCGTTGCCCTCCTCGATTCCCGATTCCCGATTCCCGATTCCCGGAGGCGAGTTGACCGCGGAGTACCGCGGCCGTCTCGCTCCCGGGGGGTCGCTCGGCTCTCTTTTTTTCCCTGGCCGACTCACGATCCATCAGGGCATGGCTATATCCTCCGCGGATGCCGGAACCCAATCAGTCCCCCGCCGCCGTCTCCCCGGTGCGGCGGGCGCTCCTCTCTGTTCACGACAAGACGGGAGTGGCGGAGCTCGCGAGAGAGCTTTCCTCGCGCGGCGTCCGGCTCGTTTCGACCGGCGGCACGGCCGCGCACCTGAAGCAGTCGGGGCTCGAGGTCTCCTTAGTCGAAGACGAGACCGGCTTCCCGGAGATCCTCGGCGGACGCGTCAAGACGCTGCATCCGAAAATCTTCGGCGGCGTGCTCGCAGACGAGACGCGTCCGGACCACGCCCGGGAGCTCGCCGAAGGAGCGATCGAGGCATTCGACCTCGTGGTGGTCAACCTGTATCCGTTCGAGAAGACGGTGGCGTCGGGCGCCACGCCGGCCGAGTCGATCGAGATGATCGACGTGGGGGGCGCGGCGCTGATCCGCGCGGCGGCCAAGAACCACGCGCGGGTGGCGGTCGTCGTCGACGCGGCGGATTACCCGGTCCTTCTCGATGAGATGCGCGCAACCGGAGGGACGACGCTCGCGACCCGGCAGCGTCTGGCCGCACGGGCGTTTGCCCGGACGGCCGCGTACGACGGCGCGATCGCGCGGTATCTCGCGGCGGACGGCGGATCCGATGACAGTTTCCCCGAGAATCTCGTGCTCTCCTTCGAGAGGCTCGGGTCGCTTCGGTACGGTGAGAACCCTCACCAGCGCGCGGCGGTCTATGGCGACCCGCAGGCCCGGCCCGACGCTCTCATCCGCTACCAGATGCTCCAGGGCAAGGAGCTCTCGTTCAACAACCTCCTGGATCTCGACTCGGCCGTTACCCTCGCGCGGGATTTCGAGGGCCCCGCCGCGGTCATCGTGAAGCACAACAACCCCTGCGGCGCCGCGATCGGCGACTCGCTCGTCGAGGCGTTCGGTCGCGCGTTCGCGTGCGACCCTCTGGCGGCGTTTGGAGGCATCATCGCGATCCGCGGCATCGTCGACGGCGCGATCGCTTCGCTCGTCCTCCAGCACTTCGTGGAAGTCGTCGCGGCCGACGACTTCACCAGGGAGGCGACCGATTTCTTCGCGAAGAAGCCGAACATCCGCCTGCTCAGGCTGCCCGTCTCGCGGCGGCCGGCCCCCGGCATCGACTGGAAGCGGATCGACGGCGGGCTCCTGGTCCAGGACGCGGACACTGAAATGGATCAACCGCGCGCGTGGCGGACGGTTTCCCAGCGCAAGCCGACGACGGTGGAACGCGCCGCCTGCGAGCTCGCGTGGCGGGTCGCTCGCCGCGTGAAGTCGAACGCGATCGTGCTCGCGAACGCCCGCCAGACGATCGGGATCGGGGCCGGACAGATGAGCCGCGTCGACGCCTGCCGGCTCGCGGCCACCAAGCCGGTCCTGCCGGTCGTCAACTGCGGCGCGGCGTCGGACGCGTTCTTTCCCTTCCGCGACGGCGTGGACATCCTCGCGCAGGCCGGTGTCACCGCCATCGTGGCTCCCGGCGGGTCGATCCGCGACCAGGACATCGTCGCGGCAGCGGACGAGCACCAGATGGCCTACATGATCGCTCCCCGGCGCCACTTCCGGCATTGATTGCTCCCGCGCCCGGACCCCGCCGAAATGAGCCGGCGCCCTCCCGCGTTAGGGGACGCATGACTACGTGGATCGCGGCCGCTCTGCTCGCAGCCTCACCGCTGCTCGCGCAGACGGAGGCCGTGCGTCCCGGCCTTCCTCCGGAGGTCTCCGGCGCGTTCGCGCGGGCGGCCACGGCCTATACCGACGGCTCCGCGCACGGGGCTCCGTTCACCCAGATCTACACGCCTTCCGGTTTCACGACCGCGCGCCGCGAATCGGGCACGCTCTGGATCCAGGCGCCGCAGCGGCTGCGTTTCGATTACGACGCCCCGGAGAAGAAGACGTTTACCTACGACGCGGGCGAGGGCCGGCTCTTCACTCCGGAGGACAAACAGCTCACGATTCAGCGGCTCTCCCCGGAAGAGCGCGCACGCCTGCCGATCGTGTTTTTGTCGGATCCGGCCGATCTCGCGCGGGAGTACGCCATTTCGGGCGAGGCCGGCGAGCTCGGGTCGACCCGTGTGCTGTTGAAGCCCCGCGCGCCTCGGCCCGAGCTTGCCTGGCTGCGGTTGTCGCTCGCGAAGAACGGCGACGTCGCCGAGCTCTCGTACGAGGATGGGTCCGGAAACCGCACCGAGTTTCGGTTCGAGGGCTGGCACAAGGAGAAAGCGCGGCCCGCCGGGGACTTTCGCGTTTCAGGACCGCCCGGGACGAGGATCCTCCAGAATTAGCTCGGCGCTGCGCGGCGCCGCGTTTCGGAAACGGCCTGAAATAGAATATGGCCCGCCATGGCAACCGAATTCTCGTTCGACGTGGTCTCCAAGGTGGACCTGCAGGAAGTCTTGAACGCGGTCCAGCAGGCCTCCAAGGAGATCACGACCCGCTTCGATTTCCGCGGCAGCGCCTCGAAGATCGAATGGAACGAGAAGGAGCTCGAGCTGACGCTGACCTCCGACGATTCCCACAAGCTGAAGTCGGTGGTCGACATTCTCGAGACCCGGCTCGTCAAGCGCGGGATCGCGGTGAAGGCCCTCGACTTCGGCAAGATCGAAGACGCCGCCGGCGGGACGGTCCGTCAGATCGTCAAGATCCAGCAGGGAATCGTCTCCGAGAAAGCTAAGGAAATCGTCAAGGCCATCAAGGACAAGAAGATCAAAGTGCAGGCCGCGATCCAGGGCGACCAGGTTCGCGTCTCGGGCCGCAACAAGGATGACTTGCAGAGCGCGCAGACACTCCTGCGCGCCGCCGATTTCGGCGTGCCGCTGCAGTTCACGAACTACCGATGAGCGTGCGTCGCCTCGCGAACCCGCGATTCGCGCGCGCGTACGACCTCATCTCGGACAAGCTCGCCCTCGTCGAAAAAGAGCTGGCGCTCCACTTTCGCTCCGCCAACCCGACGATCGACGGCATCGGGAGCTATCTCGGGTCAGGGGGCGGCAAGCGGCTGAGACCCGCGCTGCTTCTGCTCTCCTCGCGCCTGCTCGGGTACGACGAGGGAGAGAAGGACGTCCGATACGCCGCGGTCGTCGAGTTCATTCACACGGCGACCCTCGTCCACGACGACATCATCGACGAGGCCCGGCTGCGCCGCGGCCGCACGTCTGCAAACGCCCGGTGGGGAAACAACCTGACCGTGCTCTTCGGCGACTACCTGTACACGAAGTCGATGGGAATCGCGCTCGATGAAGGCGATTTGACGATCCTGAAGGTCCTCTCCGACACGACGCTTTCGATGATCGAGGGCGAAATCATCGCCATCGAGAAGACCGGGGACATCGAGGTCACCCGCGACGAAGCTCTCGACATCATCCGCCGCAAGACCGCGGACCTCTTCTCCGCGGCCTGCCGGCTGCCCGCGCATTTTGCCCCGAGGGGCGACCTCTTCGCCGCCGAGCATCTCGCCGAGTACGGCCGATGCCTCGGCGTCGCATTCCAGCTCATCGACGACATGCTCGACTACACCGGCAGCGAGGAGTCGATCGGGAAGCCGGTGTTGAATGACCTGCGCGAGGGCAAGCTCACGATGCCGTTGCTCCTCGCGCTTCCCCGCGCGACGGCGAAGGAGCGCGAGGCCGTCGCCACGGTCGTCAAGGAGCGAGAATTCCGAACCGTCGCTCCCGCCGAGATCCTCTCGATCGTTGAGCGTCACAAGGGGATCGCCGACACCCGCGCTCTCGCCCGCGACTACGCCGGAGCTGCCCGCGTCGCCCTGGGCTCCTTTGCGGACTGCGAGGCCAAGGACGGTCTCCTGCTCGCCACCGAGTCCGTCATCGACCGAGTCAGCTGAAAAGAGCTCGAGACGACCGGTCCGACGACCCCGCCTCGTGGATCTGACACAACTTCTCCGAATAAGAGATGGCATTAGCCGTGCCAGAACCACTCGAACGCGCGGCAAACTGCCATCGATGCCAATAAAGATTGGTCAATATCACTTCAAGCCTATTCCTTATAAAAAAAGGAAAATCGTTCTCGTTACCTAAATAACTATTGCCGCCGGCCGATAAGCTGCCTACAATCAGCACAATATGTCGCGCGCCCTCCCCTGGAGCGGTATCACCAGCAAATTCAAGACTTTAGCCAGGCCGGCTGCCCCCGTCGCCGCCGAGGAATCCCGGCTCTATTACAGGCGGGCCTGCCTTGCTGCCGCCGAGGAACGGTTCGACGTCGCCCTGATCTTCTGCGCCAAGGCGCTCGAGCTCGAACCGCTGGATCTCGCGACCCGTCTTCTCGTCGGAAAGATCCACGACCGCGGGCTCGCCGACGTCAGCGCGGCCGTCACCGCCTACCGGAAGGTCATCGCGCTCGCGTCCTACGACCCTCACGACCCGTACTGCTCCGCCGCGCAAGCGGCGCTCGATCAGCTCGTCCAGGCTCAATCCGACTAGCCGCCCTTCGGGCTACGGCCGACCTTTCTCCCTCTCTCTTACCGCGCCCGGGGTGAACGGTGAACGACTGTCCGTCGGGGCTCTTGAGGAGCCTGCCCTTTCTGTCGTCAGCGCGCGCCATCCCCAGGGATGCAGGGGCGGCCGTCCGAGAAGGGCGGCCTTTTCGCGGCCTGGAGGGTCGAGACGCCGGCCGTCCGGGTCAATCGTCCAGCCCGGCCCGCTGACCAGCGCGGGCGCTCCGCCGCCCAGGTCGAGGGCGAAGAGAATCCCTCCGATCCCTTCGGGGCTCTCGGCCAGGATCGCGACGGAATTGCGTCCGGCGCGCAGCAGCGACGTGACGTCGACCGCCCGCGCCGGGTCTCCGGGCCGTTGACCTCCCAGAGCGGCTCGCACGCCGTTGATCGACAGCTCGTAGCGCCGGTCGACGAAAACGCGCGCGACGGCCAGTCGGGGGACCGCCGTCAGAGAGATCGCGGAGAGAGCCGTGAAGCGGGCCGGCTGCCGCTCGGGGCTCGAGGAGAACCAGATCCAGTGCGCCCCGGCAAACCCTGCCCGGCGCTCCCGCGACGCTCGAAGGAGCGAGAGCACGCCGTGCGAAAGGACCGCCAGAAAGAGGACTGCGAATAAGCCCGGGGCGACGCGGCGCCAGGAAAGCGCGACGGCGCCGTTGTTCGAGGAGCTCAGTTGACCCAAGGCGCGCCAGAGAATACACTCTTCTTCCCGACGTGATGACGATCGTCGGTTTGATCCCCGCCCGCTTCGCCTCGGTCCGTTTTCCGGCCAAACCCCTCGCTCTCCTTGCAGGTAAACCCATGGTCGTTCATGTGCTCGACGCGGCTCGCTCGGCCACACGGCTCGACCGCGTTGCGGTGGCGACGGACGACGAGCGCATCGCGGACGCGGTGCGGAAAGCGGGAGGGGAAGCGGTCCTGACGTCCCCCGAATGCGCGAGCGGGACCGACAGGCTCGCGGAAGCGGCGCGCGCGATCCCGGCCGACGTCTACGTGAACATCCAGGGGGATGAGCCGCTGATGTCTTCCGCAAACATCGACGCAGCCGTGGAGGCGCTGACTGCCTCCGCCGAGCGTGAGATCGCTTCGGTGTGGGTGCCGCTTCCGGCCGCTGACAGCGTCGATCCGAATTCGGTCAAAGTGGTCGTCGCCTCAGACGGCCGCGCGCTCTACTTCTCGCGAGCGCCCATTCCGTTTCCCCGCGCGGGCGAGGCGGCATACCGGAAGCACCTGGGGCTCTATGCTTACAGGGCGGAGACCCTGCAGAAGATCGCGCGTCTGCCCCCTTCCCCGCTCGAGCGCCTCGAGTCGCTCGAGCAGCTGCGGTGGCTCGAGGCGGGCTACGCGATCTGGATGGGAAAGGCGGCTTCGGACTCGATCGGCGTGGACACGCTCGAGGATCTCGAGAAGGCGGAGGAGTGGATGAGAGCAAGACTGGAGGCTTCGGCATGAGCAAGTACGTCTTCGTGACCGGCGGCGTGGTTTCGTCCCTCGGGAAGGGCATCGCCGCCTCCTCCATTGGAGCGCTCCTCGAAGCGCGCGGGTATTCCGTCGCGCTGGCGAAGTTCGACCCCTACATCAACGTCGATCCCGGCACGATGTCCCCGTTCCAACATGGCGAGGTGTACGTCACGGACGACGGAGCGGAGACGGACCTCGACCTCGGCCACTACGAGCGCTTCACCACGACGACTTCTTCCCGCGCGAACAACACGACCGCCGGGCGCATCTACCTCTCGGTCATCGAACGCGAACGCCGGGGCGACTACCTCGGCAAGACGGTGCAGGTGATTCCGCACATCACCGACGAGATCAAGGAAGCGATCCGGCACGTCGGCGTCAACGCGGACGTGATCTTGATCGAGATCGGCGGCACGGTCGGCGACATCGAGTCGCTTCCATTCCTGGAAGCTATCCGGCAGATCCGGCAGGAAGCTGGACGCGGCAATGCGATCAACGTGCACCTGACTCTCGTTCCCTACATCAAGGCGTCCGACGAGCTGAAGACCAAGCCGACGCAGCACTCGGTCAAGGAGCTGCTCTCGATCGGTATCCAGCCGGACGTCCTGCTCTGCCGCACCGACCGGTCGCTCCCTGACGAGGTGAAGAAGAAGATCGCGCTTTTCTGCAACGTGCCCGTCGAGGCCGTGATCAACGCGAAGGACGTTCCCTCCATCTACGAGGTCCCGCTGCAGTTCGCGGCCGAGGGCCTGGACGAGATCCTCCTCGACCTGCTCCATCTCCCCCACTACGACCGGGATCTCATGAAGTGGGAAAACCTCGTGAACAGAATCAAGAACCCCGCGGGAGAAGTGGACATCGCGGTCGTTGGCAAGTACGTCGAGTACGGCGACTCGTACAAGTCCCTGAACGAGGCGCTGGCGCACGGCGGGATCGCGAACAACGTGAAGGTGCGTCTGCACTACGTCGACGCCGAGAGCCTCGAGAACGACACCTACCCCGAGACGCTGGTCAGCGCGGACGCGATCCTGGTGCCGGGCGGGTTCGGGCGGCGGGGGGTCGAGGGAATGCTCAAGGCAATCCGCTATGCCCGCGAGAAGAAGGTGCCGTTCTTCGGGATCTGCCTCGGACTGCAGACGGCGGTGATCGAATACGCGAGGAACGTCGCGGGCCTCGAGGGCGCCAACTCGACCGAGTTCGACGACGACCCGAAACACAAGGTGATCTTCAAGCTCCGCGACCTGATCGGAGTCGAAGCGCTCGGGGGCACCATGCGCCTCGGGAAATATCCCTGCGAGCTCATTCCCGGCTCCTACGCTGCGCGGGCGTACGGCGAGAGCCTGATCTCCGAGCGGCACCGCCACCGCTACGAGGTCAACCAGGAGTACCTGCCGGCGCTGCGCGAAGCCGGTCTTTCCTTCACCGGGATGTCCCCCGACCGGAAATTCGTCGAGATCATCGAGCTGCGAGAGGACCACCCGTGGTTTCTCGGCTGCCAGTTCCACCCGGAGCTGAAGTCGAAGCCGTTCGCGTGCCATCCGCTCTTCAAGGACTTCATCCGCGCGGCGCGCGCGCACCGCGGCGCCCGCGAAGAGAGCCGCGCGGCGGACGCGGAACGCAGCGCGCCGGCGCCGGTCGGGATCCGCGAGGAAATGTCCTGACGCCCGGCGTCCGAAGAGTCGAGATCGCGCCGGGTTACGCGATCGGAGGAAAACGCGGCGGCTCGGAGCCGCCGCTCTTCTTTGCGGGTCCCTGCGTCATCGAGTCCCGCGAACATGCCGTTGCGATGGGGCGGAAGCTCGCGGACATCGCGCGCGAAACCGGCGCCCGCATCGTCTACAAGTCTTCCTTCGACAAGGCGAATCGCTCTTCGAAGGACTCGTTTCGCGGCCCCGGCCTCTCCGAGGGCCTCGACATCCTCGCGGAAGTGAAGGCGAAAACCGGACTCCCCTTGATCTCGGACATCCACCTGCCGGAACAGGCTGAGGCTGCGGCGCGGGTCCTGGACGTCCTCCAGATCCCGGCGTTTCTGAGCCGCCAGACGGACCTGCTGGTGGCGGCAGCGCAGACCGGCAAGCCGATCAACGTGAAGAAAGGCCAGTTCATGGCGCCAGAGGACATGGGACAGGTCGTGGAAAAGTGCCGCGCCGCGGGCAACGAGAACGTGCTCCTCTGCGAACGAGGGACGTCTTTCGGGTACCACAACCTGATCGTAGACATGCGCTCCTTCCCGATGATGCGGGCGCTCGGAGTCCCGATCGTCTACGACGTCACGCACTCACTCCAGCTTCCGGGTGGAGGAAAGGAGACGGGCGGACTCAAACAGTACGCTCCCGTTCTGGCCCGCGCGGCGGCCGCGACAGGATTCGTCGACGGCTACTTCCTGGAAGTTCACGACAACCCCGACGCGGCGCTGTCGGACCGCTCGACGCAGCTCGACGTTTCGACCGTCGCGGATCTCATCCGGTCCGTCCTCGCCCTTTCCGCCCTCTCCGCCCGCCAGACGTCGAGCTAAGGGCCCTCTCGCCAGGCAGGCCTGGATGTGGAATCGGCCGCGCTGCACCTGCTGAAGGAACCCGAGGTGCGGCCGAAGGGATCCACGAGTGGAGAGACGCGCAGCCGGATCGATCGACGCCTGGACGCGGGGTGTCCCCTTCCGCCTCGCCCGCTCGACCGACTCTGACAAAATCGCCACAATCGGAGGTTTCGATGTTTTTCTCCTCCCTCGGCATCACGGCAGCCTGCCTTCTCGCCGCGGCCACGCTCGTCGCAGGACCCGAAGGTCGGCCCTCCGCCTCGTCGAAACGAAGCGCCTCGTACGAAGACCTGGCTTCCTTCTTCCGGGAGTGGCGCTCGTTCCAGAAACCGAAGCTCGTCGACGGCGTCCCCGACTACACCCCGCGCGCGATGGCGGCGCAGCGGACCGAACTCTCTTCCTGGCAAAGCCGCCTCGCGGCGATCGACCCTCACGGCTGGCCCATTCCGGAGCAGGTCGACTACCAGGTCGTCCGCGCCGAGTTGAACGGCCTCGATTTCGATCACCGGGTGTTGAAACCCTGGGCAAACAATCCCGCCTTTTACGTGACGGTCTTCACGGAAGAGAGCGACCAGCCCGCGCGCGAGGGCCCGTCGGCGCTCGGCGCGGTGGAGCTCTGGAGTTACCGGTTCCCGCTCACCGACCAGCATGCGGAACAGATGAATTCAGGGTTGCGCGCGATTCCGAGGCTTCTCACTCAGGCGCGGACCAACCTCACGGGCAATGGCAGGGATATGTGGACGTACGGCGCGAAAAGCATCCGTCAGCAGAGCGCGGACCTCGCGGCCCTGGCCGTGCAGCTGAAGGGCGGTCCAGCGAGAACCTCCGCGGTCCGGGAACTCGAGACGAGCGTCGCGCATGCGAAACAGGCGACCGACGACCTCGCGGCCTGGCTCGACGCGCAGGCGCCGTCGAAGACCGGCTCCTCCGGCGTCGGAATCGTAAATTACAACTGGTACCTGAAGAACGTCCAGCTCGTCCCCTGCATGTGGCAGGACGAGGTGACGCTCATGGAGCGAGAGCTCGCGCGCTCCCACGCCCTTCTCGCCATGGAAGAGCAGAAAAACGCGAAGCTGGCTCCGCAGGCGCCAATCGCGACTGCCGAAGAGCACGCGCGCGGCTTCTCCTCGGGCGTCACGGATTACATGACGTTTCTCCGCGACCACGACATCCTCGCGGTCGAGGACTGGATGGACTCCGCGCTGCGGGCGAGGACCGGCGCGTTCCGCGGCGGCGCGCGCGAATTCTTCACCGAGGTCGACTATCGCGATCCCGAAGTGATGCGCACCCACGGGTACCACTGGTTCGACAAGGGCCGCATGGCGCGCCAGCCCCACCGGAGTCCGATTCGCCGGGAGGCGCTTCTCTACAACATCTTCAACACACGGACCGAGGGGCACGCAACCGGGTGGGAAGAACTGATGATGCAGGCCGGAATGTTCGATGCGCGGCCCCGGTCGCGCGAGCTCGTCTACATCCTGCTGGGAGAGCGGGCGGCGCGCGCGCTGGGCGACCTTCGCATGCACAGCAACGACTGGACCCTGGAGCAGGCGGCCGCGTTCGCCTCCGCAGAGACGCCTCGCGGATGGCTTCGAATGGACGGAGACCTGGTCCGCTCCGAACAGCATCTGTACCTTCAGCAGCCCGGGTACGGGACCAGCTACGTCATCGGAAAGATCGAGATCGAGAAGCTCCTCGCGGAGCGGAAGCAGCAGCAGGGCGACGGGTTCGCGATGAAGGCCTTCATGGCGGAATTCGACGCTGCGGGACTGGTTCCCGCGGCCCTGATCCGATGGGAGCTGACGGGGCGCCTCTCAGACGAGCTGACGCGGATGCTCAAATAGCCCGCCTCGTCCGGGTGGAGAAGGAGCCCGCGTCTGACCGGATTTCAGGGAGACTGACCGCGTGAACGACCGACCTCGGACGCAGGAGTTCGACATCCTGATCATCGGCGCCGGGCCTGCCGGGATCGCGCTCGCGGCCGAAGCGCGGGCGGCGGGAGTCGGACCGGGCCGGATTCTCGTCCTCGAACGCGCGCCCGAGCACTCGTGGATCATCCGCAAGTACTATCCGCCGTCCAAACCCGTGCTCGCCAACTACAAGGGAATCGATGCGAAGTGCGAAGGAGTGCTCTGCATCCCGGACCTCACTCGCGAGCAGACCCTGACTTACCTCGACGCGGCGATTCGCGATTCGGGCGCGCAGGTGCGTTACCAGGAGGAAGTGTTCCGGATCGGGAGCGAGCCCGACGAGCGCCTTCGCGTCGAATCGACCGGCGGAGTCTTTCTCGCCCGCGTCGTCGTCATCGCGATCGGGATCCTCGGGCGGCCCGCGAAGCCGTCCTACCCGATTCCCGGCTCCGTCAAGGCCCGGATTCTCTTCGACGTCACGAGCGAGGAGTTGTCGGGCCAGGACCTCCTCGTGGTCGGAGGCGGAGATACCGCCACCGAGTACTGCCAGTTCCTCGTTCAACAGGGCAACCGCGTCGTCCTCTCCTATCGCGGAGCGACTCTCTCGCGTCCCAACCCGATCAACCGCGATAGCGTGCTCGCGCTCGCGAGGCAGGGAAAGCTCGAGTTGCGCCTGTCCTCCGACGTGACGGGGCTCGAAGCGGCCGAGGAGAAGGTTTGCGTTCGATTCGGCGGGACGGAACAGCCGCTTCTGGCCGTCGACCGGGTGATTTACGCGCTCGGCGGCACGACGCCCCAGAATTTCCTGAAGTCCGCGGGCATCGAGTTCGACGGCCCGCAGCCGAAGCTTACGGAGCGGTTCGGCACCAGCGTCCCCGGGCTCTTCCTCGCCGGAGACCTCACGGCCGGAAGGACGGGGGGATCGATCATTCTCGCCTTCAACACGGCCGCCGCGGCGATGCGCCAGATCTGCGAAGACCATGGCATCTGCGAAATCGGAGGGGCCTGATCGGGGGAAGCGGAGGACGGCAACCGCGCGCCGGGCGCGGGGGAGCGGAAGGACGGCGCTTCAGCTCCCCGAGGCGAGCTTCGGCGGCAGCTCTTCCGAGTCCTCTACGGGGAATCCCGCCGCGAGCCACGCGTCCAGCCCCCCGGCGAGCGGCCGCACGCGAGTGAATCCCCTCTCCATCAGCGCGCGGGCCACACGGGCCGCCGAGGCCTCATTGGGTCACGTGCAGTAGAGAACGATCTCCCGGTCCGCGGGAAGTGTCGAGGCCTTCGCCTCGATCTCCCCGTACTGGAGCACCCGGGCCCCGGGGATCCGCCGGGGGTCGGCCATCCGCGCGCCCTGCGTGCGCACGTCCAGAACGACGGGGGCGCGATCGCCGGCGAGGAGAGGCCGCAGCTCCTCGACCGAGATGCGCGCCATGCGCAGGACCCGATAGAAGCGGCGCCTCTGCCACCACTTCAGCAGCATGAAGAGGACAAGCGCAGTCGCCAGAAGGGCGAACGCGCCCGTTCCGATGCTGGTCAGGAACGCGAGAGCCCGATCGACGGCGCGGTGGAACAGTCGTCCGAGGAGGACGGCGCCGCCCGCCCAGAGGAGCGACCCGCCCGCGTCGTAAACGAGAAACGCGGCGGGACGCCGTCCGATCGCGCCCGCGAGCGGCGGGGCGACGGTGGAAAACCCGGGGATGAACTTCGCGACGAGCAGGGACGGCATTCCCCAACGCTCGAACGCGCTCGACGTCTGGCGCACGCACGAATCGGGCGAGAGGGAGACCCGGCACAGCGTCTTCAGAACTCCGAGCCCGAGGCGGGCGCCGAGCGCGTACCAGATCGAGTCCGCGATCAGGCACGCGAGGAGCGCGACGAAGAGGACGCTCGTCACGCGTATGTCGTGCTCGACCGTCAGGGCGCCGGCGACGATCAAAGTCGGGACTGCCGGAATGGGCAGCCCGATCTGCTCGAGGAGGACGTTCACGAAGACGAGAGGCAGCCCGTACCGCAGGACCGTTTCGACCAGGGGGTGCACGAGCAAATCGTATGACGAACCCGAGATTGGAGCCGAGCCGGTTGAGCGCCGAGCGTTCCGCATTGATCGGGCGGGGTGAGGCGGGCTCCGGCCCGCGCGCGGCCCGAACGGCGCCCGCCAGGTGGGGAGGCCGCCGGGCCGCCGGGCCGCGCAACGTGGTGGGCGCCCATTTGTCTCGGCACTTCCGGACACTCGACGCTGAACGCTGAAACCCTCAACCGGGCGGGGTGTACGTTCCGTCATCCGAATGCCCTCCGCCGCCCGCACCGCGAATAGAGCCCCCTCTCCGGCTAACCATCGGCCGCAAGCCCCGTCTAACTGATCGGATGGAAGGGATCGACCGAGCGGCCGTCCTGCGGGCGAAGGCCGGCGACCGGGAGGCCTTCCGGGAGATCGTCGAATCGCACAGCCGGCACGTTTTCGGGCTGGCGTTTCGGATGATGGGCAACGAAGAAGACGCGGAGGACGTGGTGCAGGAGACATTCCTGAAGGCATACCGGGGGCTGGCGCGGTTCGAGGGAAGCTCCGAGGTTTCGACCTGGCTCCATCGGATAGCCGCCAACTGCGCGGTCGACGTCCTCCGCCGCCGCAAGGGCGGGCTCTCCGAATCCGCGGGCTCCGACGACACGGATCTGCTGCCGGACGCCCGATCTGGCCCGGAAGCCGCGGCACTGGGATCGGAGATCGACCGGCGCCTCCAGGCCTCGCTCGGCCGGCTGTCCGCGATGGAGCGCGCCGCGTTCACGCTGCGGCATTTCGAGGGGCGGTCGATCGGGGAGATCGCCGGCGTTCTCGGCGTTCGCGCCGGGGCCGCGAAGAACTGCGTGTTCCGCGCGGTCGCGAAGCTGCGAGAAGACCTGGGCCCCGTTCGGACAGCCGCGCGATGAAGCACTCGACGGACCAGGATCTGCTGACCTTCCACTGGGACGCGGACCGCACCACGGGCGCGCACGTCGCCGGCTGCGCCTCGTGCGCCGCGCGGCTTTCGGAACTCCGCGCGGTGCTGCGCGCCGCCGAGGAAGCTGCTGTCCCCGAGCGCGGGGAAGGGTACGGCCGGGACGTCTGGGCGCGCTTGGCGCCCTCGCTCCCCGACACCGCTCCCCGCGCGCGACTGTGGGACTTCGGGTTCCGGCGCCTCGCGGCGGCCCCCGCGGTGGCAGCGCTCGTTCTCGTGCTCGTGCTTGTGCTCGTGGCCGCCGGGTTCCTGGCAGGGCGGCTCGGCACGCCGCGCCCGACCGCGGCGGCGGAGCTGGCCGAGCTGGCCGAGCTGCGGCAACGGGTTCTCTTCGCCGAGCTCTCGGAGCATCTGGCGCGATCGGAAGCAGTGCTCCTGGAGCTCGCGAACGCGCCGCCGGGAGCCGTGGACGTCTCCGCGGAGCAGGCGCGACTGACCGAGCTCCTGCCGGCAAACCGCCTCTACCGCCAGGCCTCGCGCCGGGCAGGCCAGCCCGCGATCACGGGGGTCTTGGACGAGCTCGAGCGTGTTCTTCTCGACGTCGAGCACGGGCCTTCTCAGCTGACCGGGGCAGAGCGCGACGCGCTCGCCCGACGCATCGAAAACGACGGGGTGCTCTTCCGCCTCCGCGTCCTCTCGTCGCGCATTCGCGCGGGCGGAAAGACGCCGCCCTCCCCCGCATCCGATTCCCTCCCCGAAAGGAAACGCGCATGAATCCACGGCTCGTTGCTCTTCTGTTTCTGGTTTCGGCGTGCGCCGCCCCCCTGGCCCCCGCGCTTTCACTCGACGCTCTGTTCGCAATCGACGCCCGCGAACCGGAAGAACGCACGGCGCGCGTATCCGAGAGTTACGACCGGGGGACTCGCGCGTTGGACGACGGAGACTGGGAAGAGGCGATCAAGGCGTTTCGAGAGGTCGCCGAGATGCACGGCGCCCGCGCGGACGGCGCGACGTACTGGATCGCCTACGGGCTGAACAAGCAGGGGCGCCCGGATGCGGCGCTGGAGATTCTGCGCGGCTTTGCGTCGGCATACCCGAAGAGCTCGTGGCGCAAGGAAGCGCGAGCCCTGGAGCTCGAAATACAGCCCGGCTCCGGCCGTGCCGTGCTGCGCGAGGGCGGCGACGACGAGGACCTGAAGCTGATGGCGATCAACAGTCTCATGAATACGGATCCGCAGCGCGCGCTCCCCCTTCTCGAAAAAGTACTGAACGGGCCCGCCTCTCCGAAGCTGAAGGAGCGGGCGCTCTTCGTCCTCGCGCAGAGCTCCTCAGCCCGCGGGCGGGAGATCCTGGCCGCGACCGCGCGCGGGAAGTCCGGGCCGGATCTGCAGGAAAAGGCGATCCACTATCTCGGAGTCTTCGGAGGGAAGGACAACGCGCAGCTGCTGTCCGAAATCTACGACTCCGCCACCTCGAACGAGGTCAAGGAGCGGGTCCTGCACGCCTTCATGGTTTCAGGGAACAAGGAGCGCGTCCTCGGCGCGGCGCGCAACGAGAAGAGCCCCGACCTGCGGGGCGCGGCCGTCCACCAGCTCGGCGTGATGGGCGCGCGCTCGGAGCTCTGGCAGATGTACCGCAGCGAGCAGGCGGAGAGCGTCAAGGACTCGATCCTTCACGCGATGTTCATCGCCGGGGACGTCGACCATGTTCTGGAGCTCGCCCGGACGGAGAGCGCGCCCGCGCTCCGGCGCGCCGCGATTCATCGCCTGGCGCTGATGGACCACGCGCATGCCGGGCCCGCCCTGCTGTCGATCTATCGTGGAGACCGGGACGCCGACGTCCGCAAGGCCGTCCTCCAGGGACTTTTTCTGCAGAACGACGCGCACGCGCTGGTCGAGATCGCGCGCTCGGAAAAAGACCCGCGGCTGAAGAGCGAAGCCGTGTCGAAGCTGTCGCTGATGCGCAACAAGGAAGCCACCGACTACATGCTCGAAATCCTGAATCGCTGACCGAAATGAAAAGGGAGGACACGATGCTCCGAGGAACCGCCATCGCGCTGATCGCGCTCGCCGCCGCCGCAACGGCCGCTACGGCCGCCACGGCCGCCGCCGGCACAGGGCACTGGTCTCAGCAGGGGTACAACATGAACGTCTCGACGGCGAACGACGAGGTCCGTTCGTGCAGCGACATCACGGTGCGCTGGAACGACCGCGATGCGGCGCGCGCGGAGGAGCGGTTCACCGCGCCCGCCGGGCGCGACGGCCTGACGACCTCGCTTCCGCGAAACGCCGGGGCGTGGTTCCGAAGCGCGGCGCGGAACGACTGGAGCGTCCTCGCCTGCAAGGCCGCGCGGTCGCCGGACCTCCTCCCACAGATCTCGGCAAGTGTCGGCCGGAGCGGAGAGCTCCAGGCGCAGGGGCCCGCCGGTGACGACTGGACCGTGTTCTTCGTCGTCGAGGGGCCCGCGTCGGGCAGTCTGAAGGCGGACTCGGCGAATGGACCGCTCCACTTCCAGGGATTCTCCGGAAAGATCACCGCGAGTGTTCAGAACGGACCCGTCTCCTTCCGGGACTGCTCCGCGTCGATTGAGGCGCGCGCGCAAAACGGACCGATCTCCCTGGTCGGGACGACCGGGGACGTGGATGCGCGGGCCGACAACGGTCCGATTTCCGTGTCCGGCGATTCCGGCAACCTCCGCCTGAAGACGTCGAACGGACCGATTTCCGTCCGCCTTTCGGGCTCTTCCTGGAGGGACGGCAAGCTCGAAGGTCACGCGGTCAACGGCCCTGTGACGCTGCACATCCCGGACGGCTACCGCTCGGCGACGCTCGTCGAGAGCAATGGACATTCCCCTCTCCACTGCCGCGCCTCGGCGTGCGACTCCGCGCGGAAATCCTGGGACGACGATTCCCGGCGGATCGAGTTCGGTTCGGGAACCCCCGTCGTGACGCTCTCAACCGTCAACGGCCCCGTCTCGATCGACTCGCAGATGAGGGCCGACTGATGCTCCGCCGACTCGCGGTGGCGATGCTCTGTGCCGGCGCCGCCGTCTCGCTCGCCGCGCAGACGCCACCCGCCGGCCTGATCAACGCGCACGCCGAATCGCGGGACGCTTCAATGGGTCTCGACCGGGCGTTTCGCGCGGCCGCCGCTTCCGCTGCCCCGATCTGGGTCGGCTATGCCGTGAGTTCCCCGGAGGGTCACCGGGTCTGCTGCGGAGGATCGTGGGACGGCGGCGGGTGTTCCGGGCGGTGCTCTCTCGAGGAGGACTCGAGCTCCAGGAGGTTCGAGACATCGACGAAGGGCGAGCTCGAGTCCGGCTCCCGCACTCTGATCTTCTACCGGCTCGAAAAGGGCCGCCCGACCCGCGTACGCCTTTTTCCCGACGCCTGCTCGATCGACGGAGGTGGAAGGCCCGTCGTGTGGTTGACCGGTGTCAAACCTTCCGAGAGCGTGGCGCTTCTCTCGGCCATGGTCGCCGAGGGTTCCCCGGCGGACGGCCGGGACTCGGACGACGGCGAAGCCCCGCGGCCCGGACGCGAGGCCCTGACGGCGATTGCCCTCCATGCCGACCCGGCGGCCGATGCCGCTCTCGAGCGGTTCGCGCTTCCTCCGTCCGGGGAGTCCATCCGCAAGAAGGCCATTTTCTGGCTCGGCAATTCGCGGGGCCGCCGAGGATACGACGTGCTGAGAAGGCTCGCCGTCGAGGAGTCGAGCGGCGACATCCGGAAGCACCTGACGCTTGCGCTCTCGCAGAGCCCGGTTCCGGAAGCTCTCGGGACCCTCTTCCAGATGGCGAAGCGCGACGCGAGCCCCGCCGTCCGGGGACAGGCGCTCTTCTGGCTCGCGCAGAAGGCGGGCCACCGCGCGGCGGAGGCGATCAACGACGCGATCCGCGACGACCCCGAAACCGAGGTCAAGAAGAAAGCGGTTTTCGCGCTCACCCGGCTCCCATCCGAAGAATCGACCACGCAGCTGATCCACGTCGCGCGGACCAACCGCAACCCGGTGGTGCGAAAGCAGGCCCTGTTCTGGCTGGGGCAATCGAGGGACCCTCGAGCGCTCGGATATATCGAAGAGGTGCTGACGAAGGAGGCGGGGACCGGACGCGGGAGTCGGGAATCGGGAGCCGAGCGACCCCCGGGAGCGAGACGGCCGCGGTACCCCGCGGTCAACTCGCCCTGCGGGTCTGGATCGGGAATCGCGAATCGGGAATCGCTAATCGGAAAGCGAAGGGCAGGACAGCGACGCTCTTCGTTCCCTGATTCGTGGACGGATGGCAAAACGGCGCCTCGTCGGCGTGGAGTCACGCGGCAAGGCTCCCGGAGTCGTTCGATTCCCCATTCCCGATTCCCGATTCCCGGCTCCCGGCTCCCGATTCCCGGCCCCGGTAATATGACCCCCAGTGATCCTCGAAGCAGCGCGCCGGGTCCTCCAGATCGAGGCGGACACCGTCCGGGAACAGATCGGCAACCTGGGACCGGCGTTCGAGCGCGCGGCGGAAGCGATCGGGCGGTCGAACGGACGCCTCTGCGTGACGGGGCTCGGCAAGTCCGGCCTCGTCGGACAGAAGATCGCCGCCACTCTCGCCTCGACCGGGACCCCCGCGTATTTCCTGCACGCGGCCGAGGCGAGCCACGGCGATCTCGGCATGCTGGTCGCGGGCGACCTCGTGCTGGCGCTCTCGTACTCCGGCGAGACTCCGGAGGTGGTGCGGCTCCTCGAGTTCGCGCGCGCTCGGAAGCTGACCACGATCGCGATGACGGGGACGGAGGGGTCTTCGGTGGCTCGATCGGCGGACATCGCGCTCGCGATCACCGTGTCGCGCGAGGCTTGCCCGTTGAACCTCGCCCCGACTGCCTCGACGACCGCCATGCTCGCCGTCGGGGACGCCCTCGCGATGGCGCTCTCCGAGATGCGAGGGTTCCGCGAAGAGGATTTCGCCGCGCTCCACCCCGGCGGCGATCTCGGGCGCCGCTTTCTGAAGATCAAGGACCTGATGCGGACGGGCGAGCGGGTCCCCCGGGTCACGGAGGGGACGCCGATGGCCGAGGCGATCCACGAGATGTCCCGGAAGATGATGGGCATCACCGCGGTCGTCGACGCCGGGGATCGCCTCCTCGGCGTGATCTCCGACGGTGACCTGCGCCGCCTCCTCGAAAGAGATGCGGGCCTCCTCTCGCGCACGGCCGGCGCGTGTCTTCATCCAGGCGCCCGTACGGTGGGCGCGGAGGAGTTCGCGTCCACGGCGCTCGCGACGATGGAGGTTTCCCGCATTACTTCTCTCTTCGTCGTCGAGGACGGGCGCCTCGCCGGGGCCGTGCACCTGCACGACCTTCTGTCCGCGGGAATCACCGCGTGAGCGCTCGATCTCGCCGGGCGGGGGCGGGGGCGGACGTTCGGATCCGCGCGCTCTTTTTCGACGTGGACGGCGTGCTCACCGACGGCCGCATCTATCTCGCGGACGACGGAAACGACTTCAAGGTCTTCGACACGAAGGACGGGCACGGTATCAAGCTGGCCATCGGCGCGGGGATGCGCGTCGCCTGGATCTCCGGCCGCACCTCCCGGGCGACCGCACGCCGGGCTCGGGAGCTCGGTGTCCGCGACTGCCGCCAGGGCGTCGCACACGATGGGAAGCTCGCCGTTTACGGCGACCTCTGCAGGAAGTTTGGAGTCACGCCGGCGGAGACGGCGGCGATGGGCGATGACGAGCCCGACATTCCACTGTTGGAAGCGGCGGCGTTCTCCGCCTGCCCCGCCGACGCGGTTCCCGCCGCGCGGAAAGCTGCCGGCGTGATCCTCAAAAACCGGGGCGGCCGGGGCGCCGTCCGGGAGTTCATCGAGCTCGTGCTGGCGCGCAACGAGCGGCTGGCGAAGACCTGAAACCCGATTCCCTCCGGAGTCGGGCTCAGCTCGACGAAGTATCGCGCCGCTTGAAAATCCACGCCACACCGACTCCCAGGAGATAGAGCGCGATCATCGGAAGGGCGAACACGCACTGCGTCGCGATGTCGGGGGTGGGCGTGATGATCGCGGCGATGATGAAGATGACCAGGACGGCGTACTTGAATTTTTTCATCAGCCAGGCGGGCGTGACGATTCCGATCCGTGCCAGGAAGAAAATGAAGATCGGCGTCTCGAAACAGAGGCCGAGGCCGAAAATGAGCTTCGACGCCGTCGAGAGGTACTCGTTGATCGTAATGACGGCGTTGAAGTGGCTGCCGACGTTTCCGACTAAGAACCGCACCACCCCGGGGAAGGCGACGTAGTACGCAAAAGCGCACCCGGCCACGAAGAACAGGACCCCGAAGATCACGAACGGCCAGATGTATCCGCGCTCGCGGCGGTAGAGCGCGGGCGCGATGAACAGCCACACCTGCCAGAGGATGACGGGGGACGCCAGGATCACTCCCGCGTACATGGCGACGCGGAAGTACATGAGGAAGGGCTCCGTCATCGTCGTGTAGGAAAGGTTCTGACCGGGGGGAAGGGTCCGGCGAAGCGGAGCGGCCAGGAAGTCAAAGATCTCCGGAGCCCAGTTCCACGAGACCAGAAACGTCACGAAAACGGCGATGAGGCAGACGATGAGGCGCTTCCGGAACTCTTCGAGGTGATCGAAGAACCCCATACGGGGAAGCTCTTCCTCCCCCTCGTCGCGGAGCCGGCCCGGCGCGTCTTCGTTCAAGCGCGCCGCGCCGGCCGAAGGAAGTCATGCCCCGGGGAGACCCCCGCGGCGGCCGTCGCGCTCGGGCTCAAGCGGGGTGAATCGGACGCGGGTCGGCGGTCGAGGGAGCGGGATCGCCCAGGGCGACCGAGGCCGGGTCCGCGGGCATGGCGGGAACGGTCTCGGCGGCGGGCGGAGAGATCAGGCTGTTTTGAACGGACGCGACGTGATCCTTGACGGCGGCGACCTCCGCCTTGCTCTGCTCGATTTCCGTCTCGATCGTTTTCTTCAGCTCGTCGGACGCTTTCTTGAACTCGGCCAGCCCCTTGCCGAGGGATTTGCCGATCTCCGGCAGCTTCTTGGGACCGAACACGAGGAGGGCCACGACGAAGATCAAAACCAACTCGGGCATACCGATGGAGCCGAACATGTTTCCCCCTGCGCAGGCGATTCTAACCCCGTGCACGGCGAAGGCCGATTCCCTGCCGATTTCGAAGTCGGCGTGTCAGAATGTGGATTCTCCCAGGCTCTGGGGGCAGGAGGTTCGAGTGAGCCAGCCACGGTCTCGATTACTGGTCTCGATCGCGCTTCTCGCGGCGGCCACCCTTCTCGGTGGGGCGCTCGGGAGCAAGCTCTTCGCCTCTCCGGAGCGGGAAGTGCCCCCGCTCGATGAGTACGCGGACATCCTGACGACCCTCGGCGAGTGGTCCCCGGAAGCCGTCGCCCCTGAGAAGTTCGTCTATGCCTCGATCCACGGAATGCTCGCTCGTCTCGACCCGCACACCGCGTTTCTCGAACCCGACGAATACGCGGCGATGCGTGAGAAGCAGCAGGGCTCGTTCTTCGGTCTCGGCATCCAGATCCAGAAGCGGATGGGCAAGATCACCGTGATCGCCCCGATGGAAGGGACCCCCGCCTACAAAATGGGGGTCCGCGCCGGAGACGTGATCACTCACATCGAGAGCGAGGAGATCAAGGAAGACGCCTCGACGGACGACGTGGTGAAGAAGCTTCGCGGGCCCAAGGGAACCGCCGTCCACATCACGATTCACCGGACCGGCCTGGACGAGCCCCTTCAGATGACGATCACGCGCGCCGAGATCCCCACTCTCTCCGTGCCGTATGCCTTCATGCTGAATGCGGACACGGGCTACATACTCCTCCGCGATTTCACGCACACTTCCAGTCGCGAGCTGATTGCCGCACTCGGCAAGCTCGAGAAGCTCGGCATGAAGAGGCTCGTCCTCGACCTCCGCGGAAACCCGGGGGGCGTGCTGGATCAGGCCGTCGACGTTTCAGACGTCTTCCTCCCCAAGGGCTCCAAGATCGTCTACACCCGCGGTCGGACTCCCTCGTCGGCCCAGGATTTCTACGCCCCCGGGGACGGTCCCCATTTCGACCGGCCGCTCGTCGTGCTGATCAACCGCGGCTCCGCGTCGGCCTCCGAGATCGTCGCCGGCGCAATCCAGGACCATGACCGCGGGCTCCTGGTAGGCCAGCGAAGCTGGGGCAAGGGCCTGGTGCAGAGCGTCTATACGCTGCCCTACGGCGCCGGCCTGGCGCTGACGACCGCGCGCTACTACACGCCCTCCGGCCGCTGGATCCAGAGGGATTACAGCGATCTGCTCGCCTACGTCAATCCCGAGGACCCGGACGCCGTCGCACCCGCGACCGGAGACGCCGTCGCGGAAGCTCCGCGAACGGCCGGTCAGACGTTCTACACCGACGCGGGCCGCACCGTGTACGCCGCCGGCGGGATCACCCCCGACGTCGCGATCAAGAGCGGGTTTGCCGAATCGAAGCTCCTTTCGCAGTTTCTCGCCCGCAACCTTTTCTTCAATTTCGCGGTCGACTACCTCTCGAAGCACCCCGAGGTGAAGCTGAGCTTCGAAGTCACACCGGAGCTGCGCCAGCAATTCTTCAAGTTCGCGGAAGCCAGCAAGTTCTCGAGCGTCGAAGAGCTCACGCGCCAGTGGGAGGCTGAACCGAAACGTTCCATCGTGGACCTCGCCGTGAAGGTCGAGATGGTGAACGCGAAGTTCGGGCTCGAGGCCGGCCGCAAGGCGCAGTCCGAGGGTGACACGCAGCTCCAGAAGGGGCTCGCGATGTTCGATGAGGCGGCGAGAATTGCCGCGCTCCCGAAGAAGCCGGCACCCGCGCGGGCGGCGAAACAGGGCAGCTAAACGTCGCTGCCGCTCGCTGCGGGATCTGCCTTCGCCGTGTGCGGCGAAGGCACCGGCGGGCGGGTCGGCCGGATGCGGCCTCCACCGCCCGCCTGATCCCTCCGTTCGCTCTCGCTCCCGCTTAGCCACCACCGTGGTGAAACCTCCCTCTCCCCGCGATCGGGGAGAGGGCCGGGGTGAGGGGCCCCGCAGGGAGTTGGTGTGGCTTCGCCGGGCAGATGGCTGCGCCGCTCACTCCGACTCCGGGAAACCGGCGTCTTCTCCTTGGTTTCCTTGAGAGCCGCTCGCGCCATTTCTGTGGCCCGATCCATGCACCGCCGCGGACCTTGGCTTTTCCGGGGGCGCTGCGCACCAATACCCGCAACTCCCGCGTGCCGCAGGCCGAGGATCTCCCGGCCGCCGCGAGGCGATGCCGGAAGAAGTTCCGTCGATTCTTTCCGGGAGGATTTCGCGACGAGACCTATCTCGACTGGGAGCGCAACTACAAGGCGGCCGCGCACGATCAGTGGGAGCAGTCGCTCGGGCACGATCAGTACCGGACGCTTTTGAAGGCGGGCCGTTTCGAAGAGATCGCGGCGCTCGCGGTCCGGATCGAGTCGAAGACCAACCTCCTGTTCTCGTTCGAGAAGATGGCTCTCCGGGACGCCGTCAAGCCGGCCGCGGGAGCGCGGCTCTTCGCGGAAGGGCTGTACGAATTTCTCCACGGCGACCGGAATCCGGAAAAGAGCTTCGAGCGATGGTGCGCCGTCGTCGGCTCGCTCCCCCGGCGGCAGACCCGGGTTCTCACGTGGCCGGTCGTCACGGTCTTCGGAGAGCCGCCTGAAATTCGCCGGCCGGGTCCGATCAGATTTAAAGGACCTGCGGCCGAAAGACATGATCGACCTCCAGTCCTTCCTCTGGGTGCAGGGGTCGGACGAGTACGCCTGACCGTCGCCTCCGCTCACTCCGGGACGTGCCGTTCGCCGTGCGCGAACCGCACCGGCGAGTCCCATTCGACTTCGGGCTCGACCGCTCGCCTCCTTCCCGCCGGCTCCCGCTTCGCCTCCCTTTCGACGACGGGCACCTGTGCTCCTGTTCCGCTCCTCACCGCGCGCGCCGACGGCCGGGTGAAGGGGAGATTTTGGCTGAGACGGTCCTGGGGGCCGACTGACCCCTGACCCGACCCGTCCGGCCGCTGACCTTCGCCGGGGGGCGCGGTGTCGACGCCGCAAAAACAAGAACCCCGCCGTGGCGGGGCTCTTGAGAGGAACCGAGAGGGTCCCTAACTCTTGATGAGCGAGTTGTTGACCACCACGAATTTGCGCCGGCCGATCTCGGTCCTGCGCGGGGCGACGCCGCCCGGGTTGTCGTAGGCGTAGATCACCAGGTCGTGCTCCGTGTCCGTCATGTGCGTCGTGTCGATCGGGAAGAAGAAACCGACGTCCGGGGTCGGGACGCGGATGTCGTTGTCCGGTACGTCCGGGCGGTACAGCCCGTAGGTTCCGGAGGGGACGTCGAGGGTCGCCAGAACCTGACCGTCGACGTCGAGCTCCAGGCGGGAGATCCCGCCGTCGAAGTCATAGGCCCAGCCGGAGACGAGGAACGTCTGGTTGATGAACTGGTACTCGTACGGAGAGTCGACGTACCCGAACGCCGGCCGGTCGGGGTTGATGTTGGAGAGGTCGCAGAGGATGTCGACCGACATGGCCGCGATCTGGATGACCGTCGCCTCGTCGTCGCCGACCCGCAGAGCGAGAGTGTGCTTGCCCGAGTTGGTCAGTCCGGTCACCTGGGCGCCTCCGGCCGCGGCCGGGATCACCACCTGCAGGAGGCCGGTGGACGAGTCCTGCTGGAGGGCGAACGCGAAGTTGAAGCCGGCGTTGTCCGCGTTCACGTAACCCGAATAGGCGCGCGCGACGTCGGGGCGATTGACGCCGTAGCAGTTCAGGAGCGCCGTCCCCAGCCGGACGCAGTCCCGGCGGCTGTTGGAGATCGGCTCGCCATCCAGGAGCAGCTCGACGTAGGCGACCTGGCCCTTGTCCAGCCGCGATCCCGTGTCGAGGGCCCAGCCCTTGACGATGTTGCTGAAGAAGGAGACCGGGAGAGCTGGAGTTCCGCTCGGGCCCGGCGGGAAGCACGGGGACGGGCAGACGTTCGGGGGCGGCACGATCGTGAAGGGTGGCTGGCAGTTCAGCGAAGCCTTGTCGAGGGGAAAGTCGATCCTCCCGAAAGGCGCCAGATTGCTGCCGTTGTTGATGATCTGGACGGTACGCGTGCCGATCACTCTTGCCGTTCCAGTCGAGTCCGTGACGCGCACCGAGAAGACGTGCACGCCATTTAAAAGCTTCGTCGTGTCGACGTTGGCGACGAATCCCGAAAAGAGCGCGAACGGCACGTCGGGAAACGCGGCGGCTACGTCGGGCCGGGTCGTCCCGTAGGTGGCGGTCTGCGGGTTCGTCCCCCCGGAGCGGCCGCGGCCGGCGTCGCCGACCCGTCCGATCGCTCCCGCGACGATCTGGCCGTCTACCAGAAAGTCGATGTGGTCGATCCCCTGATCATCGAGGGCCCATCCCACGATCGGGTAGGAGCCGTTGGCCCCCTCGGTCACGTTGTCGGCGGGCGTGTCGATGTATCCGAAGGCCGCCTGGTTGATCGTATTGTCGACGATGACCGAGACGGGCCCGAGGGTGAAGGTGCTGCCCGACGATTCGGTCACGCGGATCGAGATCGAGTGGGTGCCGTTCGAGAGCGATCGCGTGTAAAACGAGGTGATGTACCCCGGTTTGGGCGTCGCGCTGTTGGCGTAGTTCGGAAACGCGTTCAGAACGTCGATGCGCGGCAGGTTGAAATCCGCCGTGTTCGTGGGGAGGGAGTTGCCGTCGACGAACAGATCGATCCGGTCGACCTTGTTGAAGTCGAGAACCCACCCTGCGACGCGAACGACGCCGGAGACCCGCTGCCCCGCCGTGGGCTCGTCGATGACTCCGATCGGCTGCGCGGCCGCCAGTGCGGACATGAGCAGACCGGCTCCCGCCAGAAGCGCCAGATGCCGGGGCGCCGTCTTCATTCGCTATCCTCCCGAAAAAGTAAGAAAAGAATGGCCAAATTTCTGCGGAAAGTCAAGTGTTCGAAGATGTTCGCCTCATTTTTTTAGGCAAAAGCGCTTCTGAAATGCTAAAACTTGGTGGCAAACCGATGTTCGTGCCCTCCCCTTTTCCGTTGGTCCCGGCCTCCCGAGCCGGCCGCCGGGCCACGGCCGGAGGCTAGGCGCGCATGCGTCCGTTCTGGAGATCTCGCGCGGCGCAGGTGGCCCTGTCCCTCCTTCTCGCGGGGGTGCTGCTCTTCCTTTTTCTCCGACAGGTCCGTTTCAAAGAGCTCGGCGCCGCGCTTGCGGCCGTTTCCCCCGGGTGGGTCTTCGGCGCAACGGCGATCGCCATTTCGACATTCGGGCTGCGAGCCATCCGCTGGACGTGGCTGCTCCGCCCGCTCGCGCGCGTCCCGTTCCTTCCCGCGTTTGCCGCGACCTCCGTCGGATTTGCCGCCAACAACCTCCCGGGAAAGGTGGGCGAGGTCCTGCGGCCGGCGTTCCTCGCGCGGTCGCGACGCCTGCCGTTTTCGCCGCTTCTCGCCTCGATCGTGCTCGAGCGGGTCTTAGACGGCGTTTCGGTGGTCGTCTTCTTCGCCATCGCGATGGCCGCCGGCCTTCCCCGAGCCGGCGGGCTCGGACAGCTCGCCTTCCCCGCCGTCTTCATGGTCGGGGCCGTCGGCGTCGTCGTCTTCGCTGTCTTCCAGCGCGCCCGAACCGAGGCGCTGCTCGACCTCATCTGGCGCCGCCTCCCGATACGGATGCAGCCCCGGCTGCGTTCCTTCGCGGGATCGTTCATCGACGGCTTCGCCACACTGCGCGACCCCGCGCTCTTCATCCTGGTCGCGGCGGGATCTCTCGCGATGTGGTTCGTGATCAACGTTCAGGTCGCGGCACTCTTCCGCGCGTTCCATCTGCCGCTGCCCTTCTCCGCCGCTTTCGTGGTCACGACGTTCGCGGTGCTCGGCCTGATGGTCCCGACCCCGGGGGGGCTCGGCTCGTACCACGTCGCCGTCCAGTTCGCGCTGACCTACTTCTACGGGGTGAACGTCGCGACGGCGTCTGCCGTGGCTCTCCTCGCGCACGCGATCTCGTTCGTGCCCATCACGCTGATCGGACTCGTTTTCCTTCTCGCCGCTCCGGCAGCCGAGACCACCGTTCCGGACGCGGGCGCTCGCGTGCCCCCGCCTCCGGACGGTCCCCGGGGCTGAGATGGCCGACAGGGGCGGCACGCGATACTCTTGGGGCAATGCGTTGCCCTTTCTGCGGGGGAGGAGACGACCGGGTCGTGGACTCCCGCGAAGGACGCGACGGAGAAGTGATCCGGCGCCGGCGGGAGTGCGTCTCCTGCGGCCGCCGATTCACCTCATACGAAACGATCGAAGAGATCCCCTACATGGTGGTGAAGAACGACGGGCGGCGAGAGAGCTTCGACCGCAAAAAGCTTCGCGGCGGGCTCGTGAAGGCAGTCGAGAAGAGACCCGTCGCGCCGGCGAAGCTCGACGCGATCGTGGACGAAATCGAGACGCGCCTGCACGATTCGGAAGAGCGCGAAATCGCGACCAGCCAGATCGGATCCGTCGTGATGGAGCGGCTCCGGGAGCTCGACAAGGTCGCCTACGTCCGCTTTGCCTCGGTCTACCGGAAGTTCGAAGACGTGGATGAATTCCTTCACGAGCTGAAGGACCTGATCGGCCGCGCGGAAACGAAAACCTCCGGATAGGAGACACCGATCGTATGAGACGTTCCGGAAAGTTCTACGGCCCCATGGTCGAGCTCTCCCGCCTCCAGAGCGAGTTGAACCGCCTCTTTGCGACGTTCGTCGAGAGCAACCAGGGCACCGCGACGACCGCGACCTCGTGGGATCCGAACGTCGACGTGATGGACGACGGACAGAGGCTTCGGATCTTGATCGAGGTGCCGGGCGTCGACGCCGAAGACGTGCGGGTCACGGTGAGAGGCCGCGTGCTGACCGTCCGGGGCACCAAGAGAGGCCGCACGCGATCGCGCGAAGGCATCCGATTCTTCTGCATGGAGCGCTACTTCGGAGGCTTCGTCAAATCAGTCGCGCTTCCCCGCGCGGTGAACACGCACCAGGCGAACACGGTGCTCCGGGAAGGTCTTCTCGAGATCGTGCTTCCTCACGTTCCGGACCAGAGAGAGAAGGAAACCGAGATTCCCGTCCGCGCCGAAGAGGAGCGGCGGGAATGAGCGGGTCCGTTTCCCGATTTTCAACTGCCATAACCACGAGTCCCCGACAGAGGACAGAACGGAACGTCTGAACCATGCCTGAAACGGAAGAAAAAGAAGTCGCATCCGAGAGGGAGCACGAGCTTCCGATACCGGACATCCTCCCCGTCCTGCCTCTGAAGGACGTGGTGGTGTTCCCGTTCATCATTCTCCCGCTCTCGGTTTCGCGTGAGAAGTCGATCACGGCGGTCGACGCGGCCCTGGCTGAGCAGCGCATCATCATGCTCGTCGCGCAGCGCGACGCGCAGAGTGAGACGCCGCGCCCGGAAGAGCTCTTTCCGGTCGGGACGGTGGCGGCGATCATGCGGATGTTGAAGCTTCCCGACGGCCGGATCCGTCTGCTCGTGCAGGGGCTTTCCCGCGCGCGAGTGGACTCGTTCCTATCGGAGGAGCCGTACCTCAAGGCGAAAATCACGAAGCTCGAAGAGCCGCCGACCCCCAAGGTCCTTCCGCCCGAACAGGAAGCGCTCCTGCGCAGCGTCAAACAGAATCTGGAGAAATCGGTCTCTCTCGGGAAGAACATTTCGCCGGAGGTCATGGTGATCGCGGCGAACCTGGACGACCCGGCGCGCCTCGCGGACCTCGCGGCGTCGAACCTGGACCTGAAGCTCGAGGACGCTCAGAAGGTGCTCGAGTCGACCGATCCGATCGAGCGGCTGCGGCTGGTCAACGACAGCCTGAGCAAAGAGATCACGGTCCTGACCATGCAACAGGAGATCTCGTCTCAGGCGCGCGGGGAGATGGACAAGTCTCAGCGCGAGTACTACCTCCGCCAGCAGCTGCGCGCGATCCAGCAGGAGCTCGGCGAGGGCGAGGAGATGTCGGAAGACGTCGCGCAGTTCCGAAAGCTCGTCGCCGAAAAGAAGATCACGCCGGAAGCGGCCGGGGAGATCGAAAAGCAGATCAAGCGGCTCGAGAGAAGCCACCCGGATTCCGCGGAGACGGCAATCATCCGCACGTACCTCGACTGGCTGACCGGTCTCCCGTGGGGCAACATGTCGGAAGACTCTGCCGACATCGACCGCGCCCGGGAGATCCTGGACGAGGACCACTACGACATCGAGAAGGTCAAGGAACGGATCATCGAGTACCTGGCGGTCCACGCGTTGAAGAAAACTCTCAAGGGACCGATCCTGTGCTTCGTCGGGCCTCCGGGCGTCGGAAAGACGTCTCTCGGGCGCTCTATCGCCCGCGCGCTCGACCGCAAGTTTGTCCGGCTCTCTCTCGGCGGCGTCCGCGACGAGGCCGAGATCCGCGGTCATCGGCGCACGTACGTAGGGGCGATGCCCGGGCGCATCGTTCAGGGGATTCACCAGGCGGGGACCTCGAACCCCGTCTTCATGCTCGACGAGATCGACAAGATCGGGGCGGACTACCGGGGAGACCCCTCGTCGGCGCTCTTAGAAGTGCTCGACCCCGAGCAGAACTTCTCCTTTCGCGATCATTACCTGAGCGTGCCGTACGACCTCTCGAAGGTGCTCTTCATCGCGACGGCGAACATCCTCGATCCCATCCAGCCCGCGTTTCTCGACCGGATGGAGGTCATCCGGCTGTCCGGGTACACGATGGAGGAAAAGCGCACGATCGCGCGGCGCCACCTGATCCCGAAGCAGCTCGAGGAGAACGGCATCGGCGAAGGAAACCTCGAATTCACCGACTCGGGCGTCGAGAAGATCATCGAGGGCTACACGCGAGAGGCGGGGCTTCGGAATCTCGAGCGGGAGATCGGCTCGGTCTGCCGGAAGGTCGCTGTCGCCGTGGCCAAGGGGAAGAACCGCCGGTATCGCATCACGGCCGCGTCGGTCGAGAAGATGCTCGGACCCGTCAAGCATTTTGCCGACGAGCTCCTCAAGAAGGACGAGATCGGGGTTTCGACGGGCCTCGCGTGGACTTCCGTCGGCGGAGACATCCTTTTCATCGAGGCGCTCGCCGTCCGCGGCAAGGGAGGTCTGCGCCTGACCGGTCAGCTCGGCGACGTGATGAAGGAATCGGCACAGGCGGCGATGTCGTACGCCCGCGCGCACGCCTCGGACCTCGGAATCCCCGACGACTTTTTCGAGACACACGATGTCCACGTGCACGTCCCGGAGGGCTCGATCCCGAAAGACGGCCCCTCCGCCGGAATCACGATGGCCACCGCGATGATCTCCGCCTTCACCCAGAGGCTCGCCCGGCGTGACGTCGCGATGACGGGAGAGATCACCCTGCGCGGGGAAGTGCTGCCGATCGGAGGGGTCAAGGAAAAGGTGCTGGCCGCCCGTCAGGCGAACATCAAGACGATCATCCTGCCGAGGTTGAACCGCCGCGACGTCATCCAGGTGAACCCCCGGATCCTCCACGGTATGCAGTTCGAATACGTCGACAACGTGGATCAGGTGCTCGACATCGCCCTGTTTCCGCGGGAACCGCGAAACGCCCCTCCCGCCGCGGGAGCGCCCCCACGCGAGATCCCGGTCACTCCTCCCTCCCGTCCCCCCGTGCGGCCGAATCCCTGAGGCGGGCCGCCGCGGCGGGTTCGTGAATAATGCGCCCGCATGAGGGCGGAAGACCGGTTCGTTGAGCGCCTTCGGCAGATGCTGCCGCCCGACGAGGCGCTCCTCCTCGGACCCGGGGACGACGCGGCCGTGCTGCGCCGCGCGCCAGGCGACGGCATCGCTACGACGGACATGCTCGTCGAGGGAGTCGATTTCCTGGCCGGGGAAGACCCCGAGCGCCTCGGACGCCGCGCGGTTTCCGTGAATCTGTCGGACGCCGCCGCGATGGGCGCCCGCCCCCGCTCCTTTCTGCTCTCGATCGCCCTGCCACCGGACCGCGACGAGGAATTCGCCCTCGCGGTCTGCCGCGGGGCGATTGCCCGCGGCCGGGAGCATGGAGCCGGGCTCGCGGGAGGCGACCTGTCGCGAGCGCCGTGCGTGTTCGTTTCCGTGACCCTCTGGGGCGACGTCGAGGGCGCGCCTCTCACGCGCTCCGGAGCGGTCGCGGGCGATCTCCTCTACCTGTCCGGGGCCACCGGCCGCGCGGCGGCAGGTCTGCGCCTCGCCCGGGCCGGGATCGGGGCCTCGGAGTTTCCGGGAGCCGGTGAGCTGCTCGACGCGTACCACGACCCGGAGCCGCGGGTGGCCCTGGGTCTCGCGCTCTCGAGGTCGGGACTCGCGCACGCGGCGATCGACGTCTCCGACGGGCTCGGCGTCGATTCCGCGCGCATCGCGTCGGCGTCGGGGGTCCGGGTCGTTCTGGAGCGCGAGCGGATCCCGGTGGCGGCGTCCGTCGCGGCGGCTGCCAGGCGCCAGGGCGTCGATCCGCTCGAATGGGTCGTGTCGGGTGGCGACGACTACGAGATCCTCTTCGCGATCCCGGAAGGCGCCGCCTCGGCCGTCGCGTCTCTGGGCGGAGGAGTCCCTCTCACGCGGATCGGCCGGGTCGAGACGGGATCCGGCGCGGTCCTGCGCGATGCCTCCGGCGAGACGGACCTTTCCCGAGCGGGATACGACCACTTCGAGAAGCTCCCGTGAAACTTCCGATGAGTCGCGCCTTCCGGCGCAGAAAAGTTCACCGCTGGAGGCTGCGCCGCCGCTGGCGCGTGCTCGTGCTCGACCTTCTCGGCCGCGAGGAGTCACCCGAGAGGGTCGCCGCGGCGATCGGGCTCGGCATCGCAATAGGCTTCTCGCCGTTCGTCGGTCTGCACCTGGTCCTCGCGCTGGCCCTGGCTCTCCTTTTCCGGTTGAACAAGCTCGACGCCGTCCTCGGCACCCTGGCGGGGAATGTCCCGACCTGGGGTGTCGTGTTCCCGCTCGGTTTCAGTCTCGGCCGCTGGATCCTCCGTTATGACCGCCGGATCGTCCCCCGCATGAACCTGGAGCCGCTCCTGCACAGCGACTTCACCTGGATCTTTCACCCGGTGCGCACGCTCCACGTGGTCTTCGGACATCGGGCTCTGTGGCCCCGGCTGCTGTCCTTTCTGGTGGGCACGACGATCCTGGCGATCGCCTTGGGCGTCGTCTCCGCGCTCGTCGCACGCGCCATCCTGCGCCTGTACCACGAGCGTCATCCGCGGGTCGCGGTCCGCGCCGCCAACCGACGGCGCGCCGCAAACGATGAGCGCACTACGGACCGGGAGAAATCGGAGGAGGAGAAGTAGTCGCGTTCAGCCTGGGGCGCGGGCGCTCTCCCGCCTCAGCCGCTCGAAGCGGCCCCGGTACGCGGGGCTCTCGCGCGCGATCTCTTCCAGTGACCGCAGGTCGCTGGCGTCGCCTGACGCACGCCAGGCTTTTTCGACAGCGAGCGCCTGCGCGAACGTCCGGTGAGATGAGGCGGCGAGGCGCGCCAGAACGCGCAGAGCCGACACCGCGTTCGGGTCGAGACGGAGCGCCGTGCGCGCTTCCTGCTGCGCTTCCAGAGCGCGGCCCGTCGCGATCAGCCACTCCGCGCGGTCCGCGTGCACGGCGGCGGAGCGCGGGCCGAGCTCGAGGGCGCGCTTCCAGGCCGCGGCGGCTTCCGGCGCGGACTGTCCCGAAAGGACCATCGCGAGGCGATATGAGAGCGGCAGCGAACCCGGGTTTGTCGCGAGCCCTCGCCGGTAGTTCGCCGCCGCCTCGGCCAGCCGGCCCTGCGCTTCGAGAACGACGCCCAGGCCGAAAAACCCGTTCTCGTAGGACTGGTTGACCGCGAGCGCATGGCGATAAGAGGCCTCGGCTTCTGACAGCAGGCCGAGCTCCTTTTCGGAGCGGCCCTTGCCCGCCCAGGCATCCCAGTAGCCGTCGTAGAGAGAGACGGCGCGCGAATACTCCGCGAGTGCTTCGCGGGGCCGGCCTGTCTCGACGGACACATAACCCTGGTTGTAGTGGGTCTTCGCGCTCTCGGGCGATGTGCGTACGGAGTTTGCGAAGATCGCGGAATCGCTCCACCAGACCGGATTGCGGAGGACCGTTCTCGCGGCGAAAGCGATCGCGATCACGGCCGCCGCCGCGCGCGCCCGGGGACCGAGATCGCGCAGGCTGTTTGTGCTTGTGTTCGCTCGCCCCGAGCAGACGGACGCCAGCACAAGGCACAGCCCGGCCGACGGAAGGTACGCCGTGCGCTCGCCGAAGATCGTGCCGATCGGGTAGAGGACGTTCGCCGTCGGGAGAAATGCCGCTCCGAAAAAAAGCACGCCGAGCGCCGTCGACGAGCCGGTCGAAAACCGGCGCAGCGCAAGAGCCGCGGCGGCGGCGATTAAAGCCGCAGCCGCAATTCCGGCAATCGAGCCGCCGGAGACCATCCGGATCGACCAGGCCGACTCGTCGGCGGAGAGATGGAGCGGGAAGAGCGTGCGGCCGGCGTATCTCAGCAGCAGCAGGGACGCGTTCAACACGCGTCGCCCGACGCCGAGAGCCGCGAGCGGATTCTCGACTTCGAAGATCCCGGTGTCGCGCGCGCGAAGCACGCCGCCGAGCACCCACGACCGGAGCGCAAGGGTCCCGGCGAGCACGGCGGCGGCGCCAATGAAGGCCGGCAGACCTTTCCAGAGGACGGCGCGGAAACGCGTCCAGAGGCCGCCGCCCGCCCGCCAGGCGAGAAGCAGGAAAAGCAGCGCGGGGGCGACGGCCGCGCTTTCCTTCGTCAGCACGGCCAGGCCGTAGAAGAACAGAGCGACGCAGAGCCGGCCCCGGCGCCTCGGCGGTCCCGAACCGCCGAGGGCAACGTGGAGAAAAGCGAGCGCCAGGACCGCCGCGAGCGTTTCGCCGCGGCCGACCAGGCTCGTGACCGCCTCGACGTGCACGGGCGCGACCGCAAAGAAAAGCGAGGCGAGCGCCGCGGTCGCGCCGGGGACCCCGACCCGAAGCAGCACGGCCCCGAAGAGCAGCGTCGCGCCCGCGTGCAGAAGGACGTTCACGACGTGGAAGGCCTCCGGGACCCGGCCGTGGAGCCACCACTGCACAGCGTACGAAAGGAGCAGAACCGGCCGGTACGCCGTTCCCGAGCCGCGAGGGCCGCCGAAGTATGGCGTCGAGAAGAGCTCGGAAACACGGTCCGGCGACCGGATACGCGGGTTGTCCCGGATGATCGCCTTGTCGTCGTAGGTGAAGGTCCCCGTCATCCCGTTCGTGTGGGCCACCAGGCAGAGGACGACGAGCAGAAAGGCCCAGGCCCTCCGGTCTCGGGGGGAGGGGACTTCGGTCATTGCGGGGAGAGTGTAGACGCACGACGGCGACGGCGACGGCGACGGCGACGGAGCGTCGCGCCCGCTTCTCGAGGCCGCGACTTCTGGGGTCGGACCGAGATGCCCACACCCCGTCTCCCGTTTCGCGGCCCCGGAACCTCGGACTAGGACGGTCGAACGAAGCCGGATTCGCCGGGCCGGGTCGTGACCTTCAGCTCGCGGATCAGATACAGAAGCGCCTGCCGCGATAACTTCAGCTCGCGCGCCGCCCGGCTGCGATTCCCTCCCGAACGCTCCAGCGCTTCCATGATCAGGTCGCGCCGGTGCGCATCGACGCGGGTGCGGTACCCGTGGCGCTGATCGGCGGGCCGGACCGATCTGCGCACCGCTTCGGGCAGAAGCGCCGCCGCGATCCGGGTCCCGTCCGCGAGAGCGGCGGCCTGGCCGATCGCGCTCTGGAGCTCGCGGACGTTGCCCGGCCAGGAATGCGCCAGGAGCGCCGCCGCGGCGTCCGGCGCGAGGCCGAGAGCGCCGCGGCCGTACTCCTTCGACGCCTGCGCCAGAAAGTGGCGTGCGAGAAGCAGGACGTCCCGCCCGCGCTCCCGCAGGGACGGCAGCCGGACAACCGCGACGTGCAGCCGGTAGAAAAGATCCTCCCGGAATCGCGCCGCGTCGACCTCCCGGGCGAGGTCGCGCGACGTGGCGGAGACAACGCGCACGTCGATCCGGCGCGCGCGGTTCTCTCCGACCCGGCGGATCTCCCGGTCCTGCAGCGCCCGAAGGAGCTTCGCCTGCGAGTCGAGCGCGAGGTCGCCGATCTCATCGAAGAAGATAGTCCCGCGCGCCGCCTCTTCGAGAAGCCCGGGGCGATCCCGCTCGGCGCCCGTGAAGGCGCCGCGTGCGTGGCCGAAGAGCTCGCTTTCGAGCAGCGCCTGCGGGATCGCAGAAACGTTGACCGCGACGAAGGGTCCGGATGCGCGCGGCGAAAGCGCATGGACCGCGCGCGCGACCGCCTCCTTTCCGGATCCCGACTCGCCGAGGATGAGCACCGTCATCGTGCGAGGCGCGAAGCGGAGAAGCCGCTGGTACGGCTCTTCCATGGCCGGGTCTCCCGCGACCACGCCGAAGCGGCGCCACCCTTCCGCGAACCCGCTCGGAGCCGAGGCGGCCGCCGGCCGAAAGAGGAGCGTCTCGACGACGAGCGCTGCGGCGCGGAGCACCTCTGGCGAAGGCGGCGGAGTAACGCGGAGCGCGTATTCGTCGCAACCGGCGCGGAGAGGCTCGGAAACTCCCTCCGAGACGCCGATTGGAACGCCGAGCGACAGGACTTCTTCTCCCCGGTCGTTTGTCACGCACAAGCCGGTCAGGCCGAGGGGAAGCTTTCCTTCCGGGGACTCGCCCGTCAGTCCGAGGGCCACCATTTCCCGAAGCGAGCGGACGCCGTGCCCGTCGGTGCGGTCTTCGCCAGGGAACCCGCAATCGGCGAGGGCCGCCCCACCGCGAGAACGGAGAAGGGCTGCGGCGGCCTGAGCGAGCGGCTTCGGGACGACGCCCGGCCGCAGCCGGTTCCAGCGGGCCACGGATTCCGCGGCCTCGTACTCGCCGCGTTCGATGGCCGCCGCCGCGGCGGCATGGAGCTCCGCCGCCGCACTCTCGCCGAGGCCGATCGCGTCGAGCTCCGCGAGCCGCCGGGCGGCGCGAAGGTGCGTGTCGCAGCGATCCGGCGGGTCCGCGGCGCCGCGCTCCCACGCCCGGCGCGCGGCGCCCTCGTCGCCGAGAAGGGCGCACCGGTCCCCCTCTTCGAGCCAGAGCTCGCCGATTTCCAGCCGGTCCTCGAGCTGCGCCGAGAGCTCGCGCGCCGCGGCGTTGTCACGCGCGGCGTCGTCGAGCCTGCCGATGCGGAGAGCGAGGCGCGATCGGTGATGCAGGCCGACGAGGATCCACGTCCGCTCCCCTTCCCTGCGCGCACTCTCGAGGAGCGCCTCGCCGGATGACGACGCGGACGCCCAGTCGCACGCCGCGATCGAAGCCTCGACGAGGTTGCTTCGCGCGATGCGCGCGAGGTCTTCGCGGCCCGCCCCGACGGCCACCGACGCGGCGTGCTCGAGCAGCGGCGCGCACCGTTCGCGCCGGCCAGCATGGTAAAGGGTACCCGCCAGGTCGATCGACAGCTTCGCGCGTTCGACCGGATCGTCGCGCACGATCGCGAGCGCCTCCTCCAGCCGCCGGATCGCGGGGTCGAACTCTCGCCGGTCCGCCAGTCCGAGGGCCTCCGCCGCGATGAGGCGCGCCGCGAGCCGTTCGTCGCCGGAATCACGGGCGAGAGGTCCCGCCTCCGCATACATCGCCGCCTCCTCCTCGAAGCGTCCCGCCCGCGACAGCACGGCCGCGCGGCACAGCACGATCTCGAGACGCTCCGAAGCCTGGCGTGAGTCCGAGACTCGCCATGCGTCGTCGAGCCGCCCCAGAGCGCGCGCGGGCTCCCCTTCCCGGGAGTCCTCTGCCGCCTCGACCAGGAGCGCGCGCACCATCTCGCGCGCAGGCGCTTCCGCATGCGCTTCCCGCCACGCGCGGACGGCGTGTGCCGCTTCGCGGCCGCGGCCCCGCTGCGCGGCGACTTCCGCCAGCCGGAGGGAAGCGGCGCGGCGCTCCGCTTCTTCCGCGCACGGCGATCCGGCGACCGCGCGAAACCTCGACTCCGCCGCCTCCGCCCGCCCACCGGAAAGCTCCCTCTCGCCCTCGAGCATTTCGAGCCACCGGGGAAGCGGGCGTGCGGCGAGCGAAAGGGCGGCGGCGAGAAGGGCGCTCATCTCGAAGGATCGCGGCACCGGGAGATCCGTCGAGGCGACCCGTCGGCCTTCGGCGACCGCGTCATCGAGCGCCCCCGCGCGCAGGAGCCTCTCGACGCGCACGGGCCCTGAGGCCGCCGCCGCCCACGCGCGCAGCCACTGGGATCGGGCAGCGGAATCGACCGTGAGCGAGCCCGCCGGCGCCAGCCGTCCCGAAGCGTCGACGAGGAATGAGCCGGCGCGCACGAGGGCGGCCGCTGTTCTGACGGCGGAGCGTCCCGGAAAGAGAGCCGATATCTCCTCGCGGGTAGCGGGCTCTCCGAGAGCTTCCAGCGCCTCGAGGAGTTTCCGTCGGGCGGGAGAACCGAAGGCTTTGGCGGGAGCGGCCGCGGGCGGTTCCGCGAAGACGGGCAACGGAGCGTGACCGGTCGGGTCGGCGACGCAGGAGCCCCATGTCTCGTGAGCGACCATCTCGCGCGCCGCCGACACGGCCGCGGCGCTTCCGGAACGGCCCGCGATTTCCGCGACCCTCTCGAAGAACCGGAGCGAGGCGCGTACCGCGCCGCAGGGGACCGCGAGCTCCTGCCGCCAGTCTTCCGGGAGCGTCGGGCACTTTACCGCCGCCGGCACGGAGACGACCTCGGGTGCCCCGGGAAGGCAGAGCGAGCCCGCCGCGATGGCGGCCCGGGAGGTCGGATCCCAGCTCTCGAGATCTACGCAGATCCAGACCGCGGGACCGGGATTGCCGGCCGCCTCCTCCTGCTCCCGGAGCGCGCGAATTCCTGCGGCGAGGTCTTCTGGTGCCTCCCCGGGCCGCTCGAAGATTCGCGCCGCCTTTCCGTGGAGAAGCGCGCGGCCGGCCTCGATGCGCGCGCGGACTTCCGCGGTCCGCAGAAGGCTCCCCGTCCGGCCGATCGTCGAGAGGCGGACAGCCGCTCCGGTCGCGGAAGACAGCGCGGGAAAAAAGCGGTAGGCACAACCGACCCAGAACTCGGCCCGTCGAAAGGAGGCGTCCGGCGACGAGAGCGACTCGAGGAGCAGCAGGGCGCCGGCGTCGCGGATCCGTCCGCGCCGGGCGAACACCCGCTCGACGAGCGCGGCGAGCGCAAGCGAGGCCGCTCCGGCGCAGGATCCGTCACGCACGGCGGCAGGAGTCCTCGCGACGCGCAGGGCGGCGGTTCCGGCGGCAATTTCCCAGACGGCGTCGTCGAGGTCGTCTCGCGACGCCGTGAAACCCGCTGCCTCCAGGGCGGAGAAAAACGAGGCAGCCTGCAGAATGAGGGCTGCGGCGTGGGGGACAGGAATGCGGCCGTCCGCGACGCGCCGCCGGGGCAGAGGCGGACGCCACACCAGAAAATCAAGGCCGTCACGGCCGTAAGCGAGGGGCAGCGGGAGCGCGGGGTGCTCGAAGCAGAGAAATGCCTCCCAGCGTTCGAGGACCGTCGGGAGCGGAAATCGCTCGACGAAGGTCCCCGCGTCGAGCGGCCCGTGAAACGACCCGTTCGCGAAGGACGTGTGCATGTCTTCTCCCGGTACGCGACACCCCAGATTGTCGCGAAGCGGAACGCGGGACGGCGAGATCCGGGAATCCTTCGCGTTTCAGCGGCGGCAGAGCGCTTCGAGGTCGCGGAAGAATCCGGGGTAAGACTTCGAGACGCAGTCGGGATTCTCGATCAATGCGCGGGGGCGGGCGAGGGAAAGGAGAGCTGCCGCCATCGCGATCCGGTGATCGTCCGCGGTGGGCAGGACGACGAAATCGCCGGCCTCGGAGGCTCCGCCGCCCTCGATCGAGAGCCCATCCTCGTCCGCGACGGCCCCCGCTCCGGCACGGCCGAGAAGCGTGGACAGCGCCGCGAGGCGATCGCTTTCCTTCCAGCGGAGGTGAGCGATCCCATGGAATCTCGTCCGGCCGCGCGCGAACGCCGCGGCGGCCGCGAGCGCCGGGACCGCGTCCGGAAAGTCCGTCGCGAGCGCGGAGACCGAACACAGGCCCCCGCGCCCGGCGCGCGCCCGGATCTCGTTTCCTCCGGTCTGGATCTCGACGCCCATTTCGCCGAGCACCGGGATCGCGAGTGCGTCCGCCTCGGGCGAGGGCCAGCGCAGTCCGGTCAGAGAGACGTCGCCCCCGCAGATCCCGACGCCGGACAGCAGGGGCACGGCCGAGGAGAAATCGCCCGGTGTCGTGTACGAGTCGGGAGAGCGCTCCCCGCGCCTTACGCGCCACGGTCCCGACCCCTCGACGTCGTGGCCGAACGCGCGCAGCGCCTCGATCGTGAGCGCCACGTAGGGCAGTGACGCGACGGCCCCCGAGGCGGAGACCTCGATCGAGCCGGCCGCCGCTCCGGCCAGGAGGAGCGCGGAGAGAAACTGGCTCGACCGCGACGCGTCCACCACAGTCGCGCCGCCACGGATGCAGCCGGGGCTTCCGCGAACGATCACGGGCAGGCAGCCGGGTGCGCCCTCTTCCCGGATGTCCGCACCGAGAGACCGCAACGCCGTGACGAGCTCCCCCATCGGGCGACCCGAGAGCCTCGGGGAACCGACGAGGCGAAAGCGCCCTTCAGTCGCGGCGCAGAGCGCGATCAGAAAGCGCGCCGCGGTCCCCGAATCCGCGGCGTCCAGGACCCTCTCTTCCGAACCTGCGTGCAGAGGACCGCACAGCGACAGGGAGTCGCCCTGTTTCTCGATCCGGGCTCCCATCGCGGCGAGGCACGCAAGGAGAGCGCGCGTGTCCTCAGACTCGAGCGGACCCTCGACCCGCACGGGAGCGTCGGAAAGCGCGGCGAGTAGGAGGGCGCGGTTCGTCGCGCTCTTCGACGCGGGCACGCGGAGGACGCCGCGCAACTCGCGTGCGGGAGGAAACGCGAGAAAGGCGATCATGCGCGTCCGGCGCGCGGGGCCGCGCTCCCGGCCGTCAAGCCGGGAGGGAGACCAGCGAAGTGGAGCCGTCCTCCGCGACTTCCATCCAGCGGTGCTCGTCGACGAACGCCGGCAGGATCTCGACCACTCCGTGGCCGGTATCCTCGACCCAGGATTTGTGAAAGTGGCCGAGGAGCAGCGTGTCGACGCCCTGCGCGAACCGCCGTTCCGCGAACTGCCGGATCATCTCGACGGGAAGCCGCGTCTTATGCTTGAAGTTCGACCGGTACAAGCGCGCTTCGGTCTTCCAGACGAGCCGATTTCCTGCCGCCTTCGGGATCAAGTGGAGCGACGCGCGGGCGAGCGGGTTCTTGGACAGCCCGCGCCAGAACCGGTACGGCAGGTCCGCTTCGTTCAAGAGGTCGCCATGGGTCAGCAGGAACCTGCGGCCGCCGGCTTCGAACGTCTCCTCGTCGCACACCTCCCGGAAGTGGTGTTCGACGTAGGAGCGGCGCAGAAAGAAGTCGCGGTTGCCCTCGACGTAGGTGACGGGGACGTTCCGGGCGGCGAGCCGGTCGACGGTGTCGAGAAACCGCCGGATCGCGACCGTCTCGAACTTTGGATGCGCGATGAAGAAGTGGAAGATGTCCCCCAGAAGCGAAACCGCCTTCGCCCCGCGGTCCGCCACGGTCGTCAGGGCCTCCAGGAACGGGCCCTCGTCTCCGGGACGGCGTCCCACGTGGCAGTCGGCGAACACGGCGCGCATGCGGGAAAGATAGCCCAGGAGCCCGGATCTACCGGCCGGGGGCGTTTGGATGGAATTCACCCTTCCCGCGTCTGTTTCCCTTCTAGACTGAACAAACGGGTCGATCAGAACTCCGGAGGGGATTCATGCGCGCCCTTTCCACCATGCCGGCGGTCGTCCTGTTCCTGCTCGCGCAGCACGGGTTCGGCCTCTCCGCGGTCACGGTTACGGCCGCGGACGCCCCCGCCGCGACTCCCCGGCTCCTCCAGCAGCTCGCCCGCACCTCCGAGCCCCTCCCCGTGATCGTCGGCCTGCGCGACGGAACACCGACCGGACGCGAGCTTCTCCTGCGGCCCGACCCCGCCGGAGAAAAGCGCCGGCAGATCCAGCGCATCGAGGCGCAGCAGACGCTCGCCGACCAGATGCCGGCGGCGCAGTTTGCTCCGCGCCACTTCTACGAAAGCTTCTCGCTCATCTCGGGGACCGCGTCTCGCGAGGGAATCGTCGCGCTCTCCCGCCGGCCGGACGTCGCGTGGGTAACTTTCGACGGGAAGAAGCACGCGCTCCAGGCCTCGCCGCAGGATGCGCAGGTCCTGATCCGCAGCAACTCCGCAAACGCTCTCGGCTTCTCGGGTGCCGGCTCCTCGATCGCCGTGATCGACACGGGGGTCGATTACACGGTCAGCCAGCTCGGCGGCGGCAGCTTCCCGAACGCGAAGGTGATCGGCGGGACGGACTTTGCCGACGGCGACTCGGATCCCGCGGACTGCGAGGGGCACGGGACGTCGGTCTCAGCGATCGCCGCGGGTTCCACCGGGGTCGCTCCCGGCGCGAAGATCGTCGCGATCAAGGTCTTCTCCTCCAAGGGTGCGTGCGCCGAGGCAAACGACTCGGACATCCTCGCCGGAATCAACTACGCGATCACGAACCAGGCAAGCTTCGGCATCATCGCCATCAACTTGAGCCTCGGCGGCGAGTACGACGACACACTGGACCACGGCTTCTGCGACTCGGACAACCCCGACTATGCCGCCGCGTTCGACAACGCGAAGGCTGCGGGCATCGTCGTCGCGGCTGCCTCCGGAAACGGAGCGCGTTCCAACCAGATCGCGCAGCCCGCGTGCGTCACCTCCGCGACCTCCGTCGGGGCGGTGTACTCGAGCGCTTTCTCCCGGGTTCGATGGTCCGATCCGGACGGATGCACCGACTCCCCGGTCTCGCCGGACCAGGTCGTCTGCTTTTCAGACTCCAACACCAATCTGTCTATCCTCGCGCCCGGCGCGTTCTGGAACGTGGTCACGAAGGGCGGCGGCTTGGACGCGAACTTCGCCGGCACCTCCGCCTCGACTCCCGCGTTTGCGGGCGCGATTGCAGTGCTGCACCAGGCGCGGCCGGACCTGGGACCCGCCGGACTCGTCAGCCTTCTGAGGGCGACCGGGAAACCGGTCACGGACACCCGCAACGGGATCGTCACCCCGCGGGTGGACGTTCTCGCCGCGGTCCAGCAGGCGGTGGCGAAAGTGTCGACCTATTCTGGGCCTGTCGTCTCGATTCCCGACGGCACAGGGTCCGCGACGGCCACGGTCACGACGTCCGGCTTCACGGGCACGCTCGGTACTGTTCAGGCGTGGGTGGAGATCGACCACGCTGCCCCTCAACAGCTGCGCGTCACCCTGACGGGGCCGGACGGCACCGTCGTCCTCCTTTCCGACCAGACGGGAACGAGCCAGCACCCGATCAACGCGTTCTACGGCAAGACGGACGCCGCGGCACAATCGCTCGACCGCTTCAACGGAAAGCCGGGGAACGGCGTCTGGACGCTTCGCGTCGAAGACCTCGTCACCGGGACGACAGGACGCATCCGCAACTTCGCGATTCAGCTCGTCAACGCGCTCGCTCCGTGCGCGCCCGGGCCCTCGACCCTCTGCCTGAACGCGAGCCGCTTCCAGGTGAACCTCGCCTGGCAGGTGCCCTCGCAGGGCACGAGCGGACAGGGCACCGCGGTTCCCCTGACCGCCGACACCGGATATTTCTGGTTCTTCAGCGCCAACAACATCGAGCTCGTGTTGAAGGTCGTGGACGGGCGGGCCCTCAACGGAAAGTTCTGGGTGTTCTACGGCGCGCTGACGGACGTTCAGTACACGGTGACCGTCATCGACACGCTCACCGGCAACCAGAAGACGTACTTCAGCCCGCAGGGCACGCCGGTCAGCCAGGCCGACACGAACGCGTTCTAGCCGGACCAAGCGTCAGGGGTCAGGGGTCAGGCGGACCTGGGCCGGCCCGTCGTTCGTCGGGCCTTTCGCCTTTATCGGCGATTCCTTGGATAAAATCCGCCCGTGATATCCCAGGGAAGTCCCGTTCCAAAGCCCTCGGGCGTTCTGCGTCCCTGGCAGAGGCGGCTCTATCGCCTCCTCCTGATTCCCCTCGGGCTGATCGCCGCCAACGCGATCTACCTCTTCGCGTTCACCCGCGACACGTCGTTTTTCTACGCGATGCTGCTTCTCCATCTGGCGCTCGGAGTGCTCGTGGCCATTCCGTTTTTCGTCTTTGCGGTGACGCATGCGCGCCGCATGATCCGGATGTGGAACAAACGCGCGAAGTACGCGGGGCTCTCGATCTTCGCGCTCGCCACGATTTGCGTGGCATCGGGGACGTTCATGACGTTCAACGGAGCCACGCTCGCCAACCGGCCGGTCTGGCTCGCGCACATCCTGTCGGTGCCGCTCGCGCTGATCGCGTTCATCTTCCATCGGCGCGCCGCGGTCCACAAGCTGCAGTTTGCGAGGCTCTTCGCGTGGGGCGGCGCCGTGGCCGCATTTCTCGGCGCCATGGCGGTCGTGGCACATCTCGAGAAACCTCCGAAGCGCATCGTCAATCGCGACGGAGACACGGTCTTTTTCCCCGCGTCCTCCGAGACGTTCGATCAGGGGCTGCTCGACGGGAAAAAGCTTGCCGCGAACGACTATTGCCAGTCCTGCCACCCGGATTCGTTTCATCAGTGGGAGCGCTCGGCGCACCGGTTCTCGTCGTTCAACAATCCGTTCTATCGGAAGAGCGTCGAGCTCATGGCCGACCGCGTGGGACGCGAGCGCACGAAGTGGTGCTCGGGGTGCCACGACCCCGTCGTGCTCTTCACGGGCCAGATGGGCGCAGCGACGCAGGCGAAGTTCTCCTACGACTCGTGGGAGGGACAGCAGGGGCTGACCTGCATGTCCTGCCACTCCATCACCGAGGTCAAAGACATCCGTGGGAACGGCTCGTACGTGATCGAAGAGTCAAAGCAGTATCCGTTCGCGTTCTCGAAGAACGGGACTCTGAAGGCCGTAAACCGCTTGCTGATCCGGATGGAGCCGTCGCTCCACCGGAAGACGTTCTTAAAGCCCGTGATGCGGACGCCGGAATTCTGCGCGGCGTGTCACAAGGTCGCGCTCATCCCGGCGCTGAATTCCTACCGCTGGATGCGCGGGCAGAACCACTACGACACCTGGTACGACTCGGGAGTCTCGGGGCGGGCGGTCCGGTCCTTCTACGACCCGCCGGCGCCGAAGGCCTGCCGCGATTGCCACCTGCCGCCGTATCGGTCCGACGAGTTCGGAAATCGGAAGGGCGAGCTCCACGACCATCTGTTTCCGGCGGCGAACACCGCGCTTCCGTTCATACGCGGCGACCGGGAAACGGAGAAGCGAACCCGCGATTTTCTGCAGAACAAAGTGCTGACAATCGATCTCTTCGCGATCCGCCGCGGGGACCAGAGGCTCGTGCTCGGCGCCGACCCCGTCCGCGTGCAGCCCGGCGAGACGCTGGAGCTCGAGGCGGTCGTCCGCACCCGCGGCGTCGGGCATCCGTACACGAACGGAACCGCGGATTCGAACGAGACGTGGGTTTCTCTCGACGGACAGTCGGCGGGCACATCCTTCTTCCGAAGCGGAGTTCTCGACGCCTCCGGGCGGCTCGATCCGGCGGCGGACCGCCTCTCCCAGATCGTGATCGACCACGAAGGCGGCCACATGGACCGCCGGCAGCCCGAGGACATCCACGTCAGCCTCTACAACAACGGGATCGGGCCGGGGGCCGCGCGCGTCGTGCATTACCGGATCCGGGTGCCCGACGACGCGAAGGGATCCATCGAGCTCACGGCGGCCGCGCAGTACCGGAAGTTCAGCCGCGACTACACGACGTTCTCGCTAGGCGCGGCGCAACCCTCGCTGCCGGTCACGACTCTCGCGAGCGACACCGTGCGCCTCCCGGTCGGTGCGGCGGACCCTTCGGCGACGTCCGCCGCCGCACCGAAACGCGGCAATCCGGACAGGCTCTGGCAGCGCTGGAACGACTACGGCATCGGACTCTTCCTTCAGGGCGACTACCGGGGAGCCGCGCAGGCCTGGACGCGCGTCGCGGAGCTCGCTTCCGACAAGCCCGACGGTCCGCTGAATCGCGCGCGCGCCGAGATCGCGGAAGGCAGGCTCGCGGACGCCCGCGCATCGCTCGAGCTTGCCGAGCAGCGGCGGCCCGGCTGGCCCAAGACGGCGTTCTTCCGCGCGACGGTCGAGAAGGACGAGGGCCGTCTGCCCGAGGCCGAGAAGGACCTTCGTCTGGTCCTGGCGAAGTTTCCGCTCGACCGCGTCGCCTGGAACAATCTCGGGTCCGTCCTCTGGCTGGCCGGACGGTACCCGGACGCCGCCGCTGCTTATGGCAAGACGCTCGAGATCGACTCCGAAGACGTCAACGCCCACTACAACCTGATGCGCGTGTATCGGGCCCAGGGCGACCGTGCGCGTGCCGCATTCCACGAGCGCGAGTACCGGAAGTTCAAGGAAGACGAGACAGGCCGCGCGGTCGCCGCCGCTTTCCGCCGCGCGAACCCGTGGGCGAACCGGGAGTCGCTGCCAATCCACATGCACGAGGAGGCGGAGCCGCCGCCGGCGACCGCGCCGGCCTGGGTCGCCGGGATGGGAAAGAAGGGCTATCAGACCGACGGCGGCTACCTGACGCGAGCGCATCCGCCGATCCTTCGCGACGCGCCGGACCGGAACGCGCGCGGCAGCGTGGCAGTCCCGCCGTCGCGGCGGTCCGCGCCTTGAGCGGGAGCCGAGCGACCAGCGGGAGCGAGACGGCCGCGGTACTCCGCGGTCAACTTATATCGGGAATCGGGAATCGGGAATCGGGAATCGGGAATCGGGAATCGCCAAAAAAAGGGCCCGAGCCGTCGATATCCGTTCTTTTTCCGGTTTCGCGATTTGAATTCCTGCGCTGACGGGTGAGACCTTCACCGGACACTCCTTGAAACGACGGCGTCTCTCTGTTTTCCTGTTCGCCGTGGCCGCTCTGGCCGGCGGATCGGCCGGCTGCCGCCGAACGGAGAAGGCCGTCGTCCCCGCCGCGGCCCCGAAGCCGGTCGCAACGCCGGCTCCCGTTCTGCGGTTCGACGAGCGGGCGCGGGCGATGGGGATCGACTTCGTGCATGTCAACGGGGCCCGCGGGCAGAAATGGATGCCGGAGACGATGGGGGGCGGCGTCGCCGTTCTCGATTACGACGGCGACGGCAAACCCGATCTCCTGTTCGTCTCCGGCGCGTGGTGGCCCGGCGACGCGCAGGCGTCCGCGCAGAAGAGCTCTCTCGCGCTCTTTCACAACGAAGGAAAGGGCTCGGATGGTCTCCCCCGCTTCCGCAACGCGACGAAAGAGGCGGGTCTTCAGAGGACTTTCCAGGGAATGGGGGCCGCGGTCGGCGATTACGACAACGACGGCCGTCCCGACGTGTACGTCACCGCGGTCGGCGGAAACTTTCTCTTTCACAACACGGGCGGTCGCTTCGAAGAGGTGTCGGTGAAGGCGGGAGTCCGGGATTCCGGGTGGGGAACGTCCGCGGTGTGGCTCGATTACGACGGGGACGGGTGGCTCGACCTCTTCGTCTGCCGCTACGTCGACTGGACGCCGAAGGCAGACCTCTTCTGCACCCTCGATGGAAAGGCGAAGTCGTACTGCACACCCGAGCGGTACCTCGGTACCTCGTCGCACCTGTACCGCAATCTCGGCAACGGGCGGTTCGAGGACGTGACGCGCCGGGCCGGCATGTGGAACGAAAATCAGAAGGCCCTCGGCGCGGCGGCCTGGGACGTCAACGACGACGGGAAACCGGACCTTTTCGTGTCCAACGACACGGCCCCGAACAACCTCTACCGCAACCGCGGAGACGGGACGTTCGAAGACGTCGCGGTCGAGGCAGGAGTCGCGGTGGACGAGGCGGGACGCTCGCGCGGCTCGATGGGCGCGGCCTGGGGCGACACCCGCAACGGAAAAGGCGCGACGCTCGCGGTCGGCAACTTCTCGAACGAGCTGAAGTCCCTGTACTGGACCGAGACGGGCGACGTCTTTCTGGACGAATCGCCGCGGAGCGGCGTGGGGCCCTCTTCCCTCCTGTCGCTGACGTTCGGCGTGTTCTTCTTCGACGCCGACCTCGACGGACGGCTCGACCTCTTCCTGGCCAACGGCCACGTCGAGCCGGCCGTGCAGCAGGTCCAGAAGAACGTGACGTACCGGCAGCCGCCCGTCCTCTACCGCAATCTCGGGGATAACCGTTTCGCGACGGTGACCGGGGGCGACCTCGCGGCGCCGATCGTCGGGCGGGGCGCCGTGTCCGTGGATCTCGACGGCGACGGCGATCTGGACATCGTAGTGGTCGAAAACGGAGGGCCTGCGCGCGTCTATCTGAACGCGCTCGACCAGCCTGCGCGGAGCGTGCGGGTGCGGCTCGTGGGGTCGGGAAAGTCCAACCGCGACGCGGTCGGCGCCCGCGTCACCGCCCACATCGGATCGAGCGTTCTGACCTCTCAGGTCAGCGGCGGCGAGTCGTACCTGTCGGCGCCCGAGAAGACACTGACCTTCGGTCTTGGCGCTGCGCCTCGGATCGACTCTCTCGACATCCGGTGGCCGGACGGCACGACCGAGACTCACCGCGACATTCCCGGCGGAACGCGCCTCACCATCGAGGAGCGCCCTCCGCCCGCGGAAGTCCCGTCTCCCCGTGGGTGAGTTGAGTCGCGTCTGCCAACGCGTCAGCGGGGCACCAGGTGGATCGACGGCGCCTTCATGAGAGCGAACAGGGTCTCACCCGGCCGGAGGTCGAGCTCGGCGCACGCCGAACGCGTCACGAGAGCCGCCAGCGGGAACCCGGCGTCGAGAAGCACCCGCACGGTCGCTCCAGCGGGCTCGAGGGCCAGGACGCGCGCGGGAAGGCGGTTTCGCACGCTGCTCGGCCCTCCCGGCCCCCGTTCCAGCGCGACCTCCTCGGCACGGACGCACGCATAGACGTCACCGCTGATCCCTCGCGGCGCGACCGCGGTCACCGAAACCGTTCCGATCGCGACCGAGGCAAGACCGTTCTCGACGGCGGTGACGTGTGCCGGACGGACGGTCTCGATACCGACGATCTCCGCGGTTCGAAGACCGGAAGGCCGGTTGAAAACCTCTTCCACGCTGCCCACCTGGAGAATCCTGCCCAGATCCACCACGGCGACGCGGTCCGCCAGAGAGATCGCGTCCAGCCGTTCATGAGTCACGAAGACGACGGGCGCACCGGAGTCGGAGAGCAGACGCCGCAGCTCGGGTCGAAGGCGCTCCCGAAGCGGCGCGTCGAGCGCGGACAGCGGCTCGTCTAAGAGCAGCAATCGGGAGCGCACCACCAGCGCGCGCGCCAGCGCGACCCGCTGCTGCTCGCCACCGGAGATCCGGGCGGGATGGCGGCGCGCGAGCGGCGTGAGGTCCAACCGTACGAGCATTTCCCGGACTCGGGCGCGCCGCTCGGACGCCGCGACCCTCCGCAGTCCGTAGCCGACGTTGCCTTCGACCGTGAAGTGCGGAAAGAGCGAATACTCCTGCGGCAGATACCCGATCCGGCGGCGGGCGGGCGGCTCATCCACCCTGCGGGCCGAGTCGAACCACGTCGTCCCGTCAAACGAGATCCGTCCGGAGTCCGGCTTCTCCAGGCCCGCGAGACACCGGAGGATCGTCGTCTTCCCGGATCCCGAAGGTCCGAACAGCACCGTCACGGAGAATCCGTCGGCGGGCAGAGACAGCTCGACGGAAATCCCAGCGCCGGAGGGGAGTTTTCTCTCGAAAGAGGCCGTCAGATCGCTCATCCGCGGAAAGCCGACCGGCGGGCGAGCGCATGGGTCACGGCGAGCACGAGAAACGAGAAGACCACCAGGCCGAGGGCGCTCTTGCCCGCCGAAACGTAGTCGAGCGCCTGGACGTCGTCGTAGATCGACACCGACAGCGTCCTCGTCACGCCCGGGATGCTGCCGCCGACCATCAGCACGACTCCGAACTCGCCGACCGTATGCGCGAAGGTGAGAACGATGCCCGTCAGGACGCCCGCCCAGCCCAGAGGCAGCGTCACGCGCAGGAACGTCGTCCACCGGGATTCACCGAGGCTCCTCGACACGTCAACGAGCTTCGGATCGACGGAAGAGAACGCGGCGGCGAACGGGCGCACGGCGAACGGGAGGTTGTAGAGCACCGACGCGAGGAGGATCCCTGCAAAAGAGAAAGCCAGGCGGCTGCCGGTCCAGGATTCGTAGAGCCCTCCGATCGCGCTCCGCGGGCTCGTGGCGCGCAGCAGGTAGAAACCGAGAACCGTGGGCGGCAGCACCAGGGGGAGCGCCACGAGCGCTTCGAACAGCGCTTTCCCGCGGAAGCGGCTGTTCGAGAGCCAGAACGCGAGGGGAATTCCGAGGGCTACCAGGATCGCGGTCGTCCATGCGGCGAGCCGAAAGGTCAGCGCGACCGCCGTCCAGTCCATCCTCAGCGGCCCGGGGCCGGTCGTTCGAAACCGTAGCGGTCGAGAATCGCGCGGCCTCGATCCCCGGTCAGGAAATCTCGAAATGCCGCCGCGGCGGCCGGGTTCAAAGCCCAGGACAGGATCGCGCCTCCCTGCTCCAGCAACGGATGGGCCTCGCGCGGCACCGTCCAGAAGCGCCCCTTGTCACGAAGAACCGGCGCGACAGCGAGCGACAGCGCGATCACGCCGGCGTCGGCGGCTCCCGACTCCACGAATTGCGCGGTTTGCGCCACATTTTCTCCGAGCACCAGCCGATCGAAACAGCGATCGTAGATTCCCGCGCTCCTCAAGGCGGCTTCGGCGGCGCGGCCGTAAGGGGCGTGGCGCGGGTTGGCGATGGCGATCCTGCGCACGGCGGGATCGAGGAGCGCCTCGAGGCCCCGCTTCTCGACGTCGAGCGGCGAGTCGCGCCTGACCCAGAGGACGATGCGGCCCCGCGCGTAGAGAAACCCAGAGCCCTTCACCGCGAGCCCGGCTTCGATCAGCCGGCGCGGGTACTCCGCGTCGGCGGAAAGGAACAGATCGAAGGGAGCGCGGTTCGCGAGCTGCGAGTAGAAGTTTCCAGACGATCCATATGTGACGGAGACGTCGACCTCCGGGCGAACTCCCCGAAACGCCGCCGTGACCTCGTCCAGTGCGAACTTGAGGTCCGCAGCCGCGGCGACGCGCACCAGCCGCGACGGCGGACGCGGCGGCCCCGCTGGAAGAGTGCCGGCCATGGCGAAACCCACCAACCATACGAGGATCGTCATCGCAGCTCCTCGACCCGGCGTTTCGGGTCCGATATATTTTGCCAACTATATCGGCTGTTACGCCGGAGAAGGTCTCACTTTCGCGTCCGGGTTCGCAACTTTCGAAAGGAGTCCGCCGAGGCCGATCGGGCCGCCGCTTCCATCTCGCGATAGATCACGAGGACATCGAGGCCGGTGTCCGTCAACCCCGCGCGCCCCCGGGCCGCCCCACCTCTCTCCATCACCACCAGGGGCTGGCGAAACGCGCGATTCATCGTCTGCACCAGCTTCCACGCCCGCATGTAGGACATCCCGAGCTTCTCGGAGGCGGCGCGCAGACTCCCCCCGCCGCGGATCGCGTCGAGGAGATCCGCCTTGCCCGGCCCGATCAGGATCTCCGACCCCCGGATCACCCGGATTCTGAGGCGAAGCTCGGCAGGAGCTTTCGGCGCCATCCAGAGATTCTAGCCCTGCGTCGAGACGTCCGATATATTTTGTCGGATATGTCGCTGGCACGATGACGGATCGCCGGCGCGTTCTCTTTGCTCTGCTGTCTTTCGTCGCCTGCCTGATTCCCGCGTTCTCGGAAGCGCAGGTCCAGATCCGGGCCGGGCCGGACGCGTTCTTCCGGCTGGGCTTTCAGGTCCAGGGCTGGGCGGACCGGGCTTCCGACCCGGTGACGCTGGGGTACTCCCAGAACATGTTCCTGCGCCGCGTCCGCCTGATCGTCGCGGGCCAGATCGCTCCCACCGTCTCCTTCTTTTCGCAGACGGAAAACCAGAGGCTGGGAAATGCCGGGACGGGAAACACAACCCCGACGAAGAGTCTCTCGACGGGTCTTCTGGTCCAGGACGCGTTCGCGGAGTGGAAGCTCCAGGGCGACTTCCTCATGCTCGACGCGGGTCTTTTCTACGTCCCGCAGAGCCGCAATGTCCTCACGGGCTCGTCGTCGACGCTCGCGTTGGATGGCGCAACCTTTTTGCAGCAGCAGAATGCGGTCACCGCGTCCAACGGCGGGCGCGACGTCGGCCTTGCGTTGAAGGGATACCTGCTGCGAGACCGGCTCGAATACCGCGCCGGCGTCTTCGACGGACAGCGATCCCCCGGACCCGGGACCTCGGGGTCCCGCGACGCCCCCCGCTTCGCGGGGCGGCTCCAGTACGACTTCCTGGAGCCGGAGAAGGGATACACGTACGCGGGAACGAACCGCGGTGCCCGGAAGATTGTCGCGGCCGGCGCGTGGGCGGACGCGCAGGGCGATTTTCTTGCCTGGGGCGCCGACGCGGCTCTCGATCTGCCGGTCCCCGGCGGGGCGGCGACTGCGGAAGTCGACTACGCGCTCTTCGACGGGGGGCGCCAGTTCGTCCAGACGGCGGGCGGCGTTTCGAGCTCCCTCCTTCCGAGCGAACATTCGATCACCGCTCACGCGGGCTACTTTCACGCCGCGACGCAGCTGCAGCCCTTTGTGCGCTACGAACGGCTCGCGTTCGCGGAACAGGCGCTCGCCGGGCGGAATCAGCGGCGGTACGCAGCCGGCCTCAACTGGTACCTCTCCGGAAACAACCTCAAGATCTCCGGCATCTACGAGAGGACGAGGCCCGGGTCTCCGCCGCCGGGCGCGCGGGCGCGGGAAACCCACCACTTCGTGGTGCAGATCCAGGTCTACTACTTCTGATCGAAGGGAGGAGGTGGGTTGAAAGTCGAGCGTTCCGCGTTGAGCGCTCGGAGTTGAGAGTTGGCTCAGGGCCGGGCTCAGCCCGCACCCTCCAATTCCCGATTTCGCAGCTCGCCAGTCCAGTGGACTGCGGAGTACCGCGGCCGGTCTCGCTCCCCGTGGCCGCTCGGCTCCCCATTAGCGACTAGCGATTAGCGATTACCGATCACCAATCCCGTTCACGGAACGCGCCCCGGCGATTTAGGCCTCCATCCGCCGTCGCGCGAAACGACGTAAGCGCGCCGGGCGGCCACGTCGTCGAACGTCTGCTTCTCGCCTCCCGGCCAGATCACCTCGACCCGGACGCCGCTTTCGGCGGTACCGAGCCCGAAGTGGAGGTCCGTCAGTGAGCCGGACGCGTAGGAGGGAGACGGGTAGAACTCCCGCATTTGGGATCGCCCGCCTGAGGTCACTCGGACTTTCGTGCCGAGGACCGTCCGGCCGTCCCGGCTCACCCGCGGCTCGATCGAGATCCACGATTGCCGGCTCCCGACGAGGTTCTCGAACAGCCTCGAGGGCCCCGCGACGTCGACAACGAAGAGGTCGAGGTCGCCATCCCGGTCGATGTCGGCGACCGCGCTGCCGCGTCCGGCCATCCGGACCCGGCCGAGGTCCCCGGATGCGGTCCACTCCTCGAATTTTCCCTGGCCGGCGTTCCGGAGCAGCACAGCCTTCTGCGCGTAGGAGCCGTCTCCCGCCTCGACGTACTTCGCGTTTCCGCTCTTGTAGTGCCCGACCCTTCGCACGATCTTCGGGGCGAGATGGCCGCCGACCGCGTAGAGGTCCGGCCAGCCGTCATTGTCGAAGTCCGCGAAATGCGTTCCCCATCGGACGAACGGCTCGCCGATCGCCGCGGCGCCCGCCGCGGCGCCCGCGTCCTCGAACAGCGAGCCCTCGACGTTCCTGTACAGGCTGTTGGGCTCGCCGCCGAAATTCGTGACGAAGAGGCTCGGCCGCCCCGACCCGAAAGGGTCTCCGACAGCGACGCCCATGCCCGCCCGCGGCCCCTGCCCGAGCACGCCGGCGCCCGTCTCGGCGGTCGTCTCCTCGAACGTGCCGTTCCCGCGATTGTGAAAGAGGCGGTTCGACACCCGGTCGTTGACGAAGAAGAGATCGGGATGTCCGTCGCCGTCGTAGTCGAGCACCGCGATTCCAAGCGCCTTCGTCTCCGCGGGATTCATGGCGAGGCCGGCCGCGGCGGTCACGTCCTGGAAATGCCGGTTGCCGAGGTTGCGGTACAGGTGCGAAGGCTGTCCGCGGTAGTCGTCGGGGACCCGCAGCTGGAACTGGGGTTGCGACGCCTCCCACTCCGGGGTCGAATCGAGATAGTTCCCGACGACGACGTCGACCCGACCGTCGCCGTCGTAGTCGAGAAAAGCCGCGCCGATCGAGAACAGCGGGTCTTCGAGTCCCGTGTTCTTCCCTTTCTCGAACGTGCCGTCGCCGCGGTTCCAGTACACCGTGTTCGCGCCCACGTTCGTGAGATACAGGTCGAGCCGCCCGTCGCCGTCGAGGTCCGCCCAGAACGCACCCATCCCGAGCCCGCACGCATGAAGACCCGCGTGCGCGGTGACGTCCTGAAACTTTCCGCCGCCCAGGTTCCGATAGAGCTTCCCGCACGAGCTCTCGTTCGGCTTGCCCCAGTGCGGCACCGAGCCCGTAACGTAGAGGTCCGGCAGGCCGTCGCCGTCGTAGTCGCCGAACGCGCAGCCGCCGATCATCGTCGCGATCATTTTCAGGCGCCGCATGTCGGCCGTGACCCGGACGTCGATGCCGGAGCTCCGCGTGATGTCGCCGAAGACTCCCGCCACGGAAAGGGCGTCGGGAACGGCGGCGGTCGAAAGCGCGAATGCGAGAACCGCCGCCATCGACAGGAGGACTCTCTTCACCGCGGAGTTTCTCCCCCCGACGAGCTCGCGCCGGATCGCACCGCGTCGCGGAAAGCGTCCGGACCGCCAGGCCGCGTGAGCCATCGCTCCCGGAACCGGCGCAGGCCGTCCGAGTCGGCGGGTTGCAGCGGTTCGCCGTAGCGGCTGTCGTCCATCCCATGGAACGGGAGCGGCTCGACGGTCTGAGCCGCCACCGTGTTCTTGTCCGCGTCCTTGTCCCACCCGTCGAGAACGATCAACCAGTCCCGCACCCAGCCCGCCGGCACGGAAGGAAGAGCGCGCGCGTCGAACTCGAGACGAACGGCGTCGCCGCCCTTCATCACGACGTACCGGTCGTCGGCCTCGGAGAGGAGCTCGTCCACGCGGCCGAACCGGGTGTACATCCCCGACATGTCCGCCCAGCGCGGAGCGGTGTCCACGTCGTCGTGGACGAAGACCTGCGGTCCGTCGGGAGTCTCGCGGGTCATCCGCGAGTAGCCCCGGAACGAGAGGTCCGCGGACAGCAGCGGCGCCGGGGTCTCCCGCGTCGCGGCGGGAAGCTCGTCGACCGTATAGGCGACGCGGTCCCAGTAGACCGCGAGATTGGTGCGGATGCGGACCCGCGGATCGCGCCGGTTCAGAACGGCGGACAGATCGACCGGCATCGTCTTCGTCTTTCCGGCGGGATATCCCATCGCCGGGAGAACCGTTTTCCAGCCGCCGCGGCCGTCCGGGATCGCGAGCTCGGGTCCGAGGGAACATCGACCCGCTCCCTGGGACAGCGACACGTTGATCGAGGTGTCCGCGAAGAAGATCCAGCCCGTCAGGTAGAGGAGAACGGTGCGCGCGTCCCTGGCCTCGGGAAGCTCCAGCACCAGGTCGTGGGGCGCGACGATCCCCTGGTATCGCGTCGGCGCGAAGCCCGCGAGATACACGCCGTCCTGCCTCGCGATCTCCGCGGTGCGGTCGCGTCCCTTCTCGTCGAGCGCTCGGGGCGTCAGCGGCCGCGAGACCGTGAAAAGCGCCTTCGGCGGAAAAGGCGGCGGCACCATCTTTTCGTTCGCGACGAGCTCGACGCCGGCCGGATGGTCCACGGCCGAGAGCCTCGCGAGGTCGAGGTACGCCGTCTCCCAGAGCTCCTCCGTGAAATCGAGCCGGAGCCGCCCACCCGCGTCGGGACGCAGGATCGACCCCGGAATGATCAGCCATTCGCGCGTGTCCGCGGCCGCCTGGTGAACGCCGTCGTACAGGAGACCCGCGGGGCTCCGCCCGAGCGCGTCGGTCACGAACGTCCACCGCCGCCCGTCGAATGCGTAGAGGAAGGGACACGACCCCTTCAGCTGCTGGACCTCGCGCACCAGCGTCTTCGCCGCCGGCGAGAGCGCGTTCTGCGGGACGCCGTTCGTCCACACGACCCGAAGCACGTCCGGTCGGCGGGTCGGGCCGAGCCCGATCCGGGTCACCGGCCTCGACGCGGTCCGAAACGCATAGAGAGCGCCCGACTTGATCTCGATCTCCGAACCGAAGCCGAGGCGATTGACCTTCGCGGACCCGGTCGGCAGCCCCTCGAGAGCGACGTCGATCCAGGCGTTCGCGTTGCCCCCCTCATTGTCCAGGAGAGCGGCTCCCCCCTCGGGCGTAATGAGCACGAGGTCGAGATCGCCGTCTCCGTCGGCGTCGACCGCTTCGGCATCGAGCGCCGGCGGAAACGAGGCCTCGACCTTCGCGAACCCGCCCGCGCCGTCGTTACGAAAGAGAGCGGAGCCGCGGCGCGACGCGACGAAGAGGTCGAGCGCGCCGTCGTTGTCGAAGTCGAAGAGGAGCGGCCGGCCTCCTGCCGGGAGCTCCCGCGCCGGAAGGAACGTGCCATCGCCGCGATTCAAGGCGACGAAGGCGGCCGTGTCCGTCGTCCACACGAGGTCGGGCCGTCCGTCCGCATTCAGGTCCGCCGCCGATACCGCAAGGACGGCGCCGGCGCGCGGGAGCCCGGCGTCGCGCTCCGCAAATCGTCCGCCGCGCAGGTTGTCGAGGAGCGCAAGCCCGCCGGCGGCGCGGGCGATGACGACGTCCGGGTCGCCGTCGCGGTCGAAGTCCGCCACGGCCGCGGCGTGCGAGGCGGTCCCGGCCGGCAGGCCCGCCGTGGCGTCGGCCCATGTCCCGTCGAGATTGTTGCGGGCGAGCCGGTCACCGGCCGGGCCGCAGACGTAGAGATCGAGGTCGCCGTCCGAGTCGTAGTCGATTGCGACGACGCGTTCTCCCGCCGGGATCGCAACCCGCCGAAAGCCGCCCCCCGCCTGCGCGTTCCACAACGCGCCCGGCGTCGCGACGTCGAGCGCTCCTGAGTTCTGTATGTCGGCGACGGCGAGATCGGCGGCGGCGGCGGAGCCCGGGAGCGGCGCGGCGCGGTATCCCTCCCGGGCGGCGGCGAAGGAAATGCCGGCGGCGCCCGCAAAGGCGAGATCGCGCCCGTCCTTCCCGGCCGCCCGCACGGCGGTCGCGCGGGAGATGCCCCGAAGACCGGCAAGCGGCTTCTGGTGAAACCTGACGGGAATCGCCTTCGGCCGGCTGCGAACCCGCGTCGCAAGCTCCGCGGACCACTCCTCGAGCGGGATCCCGACGACGCCCGGATCCACGTCGTGTCTCGCCTGCTGGTAGCGCGGAAGTCCCCGAAGGAGGTTCTCGAGGAGCCGCATCTTGATCGAGGCCGCCGCGGCGTCGCCCGATTCGATCGAGGACCGCGCTTCCGTCAGGGCACGCTCGAGCCTCGCCTCCCGGTTTTCGAGCAGATTCGCGAGGCGGTCGAATGCGGCGAGGGCACGCGGGCGATCCCCGCCTTCCCGATCGAGCTCCACTGCCCGCAGCAGAAGGAAGAGATTTCCGGGCGCCTGCGCCACCGCCTCCTCGATCTGCCTCCGCGCCCCTCGACGGTCCGCGGCCGGAGCAGAGGACAGCAGGCGCGCGGCGTTCCAGCGTGAGGAGAGGTCTCGGGGATTCGCCGCGGCGGCCCGGCCGTAGGCACCGGCGGCCGCGGCATTTTCTCCGGCCGCCTCGGCCCACGCTCCTTCGAGCGCCAGAACGCGCGAGTCATTCGGAGCAAGGCGCAGCGCCTCGGCGAGAAGCGACTTCGCCGCGGCAGCGTCCTTCCCGCGGAGCGCCGCGACGGCGCCGTCCGCCCATCCGAGGGGTTCCGACGGAGCGAGTCTCCGGACGGAGGCGAAGCGGGCCTTCGCCGTGGCGAGGTCTCCCTCCTCGAGGCTCGCGAGGCCGACGTTCTTGTCAGCCTCGAGACGGCCAGGGTCGGGATCGGCTGGTGGGCGCACGCCGGCGGCGGCGAAGAGAAGAGCGGCGGAAAGGAGAAGCCCGGCCAGCGGCATCGACGCAGTCCCGGGTCCTCTTCGAATCAGTTCCGGAAGCGAGGGCCGGGAAAACGCGAGGTCAAGAGACCGGCCCCTCGAGCGTGCGGTAGATCGCCTCTGCGATTCCCATGTACGACGCGGTGACGGAAGACGTGGGCTCTCCCGCCACGATGGGCCTGCCCGAGTCTCCGCCGATCGCGACTTTCGGATCGAGCGGGATCTCGCCTAAGAACGGTACGCGGAGCTGCTTCGCGGTCTTCTCGCCGCCGCCGTGCTTGAAGATCTCCTCGCGGTGCCCGCACTGGGGGCAGAGGAAGTACGACATGTTCTCGATGATCCCGAGGACGGGCACGTTCACTTTCTGGAACATCGCCAGGCCCTTGCGGGCGTCGATCAGGGAGACGTCCTGCGGGGTCGTGACGATCACCGCTCCCGAGAGATGGATCTTCTGGGTCAGCGTCAACTGCGCGTCGCCCGTCCCGGGCGGAAGGTCGATCAGAAGGAAGTCGAGGTGTCCCCACGCGACGTCCTGCAGAAACTGCTCGACCGCCTTCATCACCATCGGGCCTCGCCAGATGACCGGCTGATCGACATCCATCAGAAATCCGAGCGACATGACCTTCACGCCGTAACGCTCGATGGGGACGATCTGGTTTTCAGGATTGATGAAGGGCTTCTCGTCGATCCCCATCATCATCTGCTGCGAGGGTCCGTAGATATCCGAGTCCATGAGGCCGACGCGGTGCCCGAGCTTTGCCAGCGCGAGGGCGAGGTTCGCGGCAACGGTTGACTTGCCGACGCCCCCCTTCCCGGAGGCGACCGCCACCTTGAAGCGGACGTCACGGAGAAGCCCGGGGTCCGTCGGCGGAACGCCCGCAGCGCCGCGGGGAGCGGCCATTGAGGGAGGCTGGACGGACATCCGCACCGTCACGGCGTTCACGCCAGGCAGCGACCGGAGCTTCTCCTTCGCGTCGCGTTCGATCTCTTCCGCGGCGCGCGGCGATTCGGTGGTGATCTCCAGTCGGAACGAGACGTTCCCGCCACCGACCGTCAGGTCCTTCACGAACCCGAAGGAGACGATGTCGCGCGACAGTCCCGGGAACTTGACGGTTCGCAGAGTTTCGAGGACTTTTTCTTCCGTCAGGTCGGTGGTCGGCGGCATTTGATCTCCCGCGGCAAAATTATCACGCGCCGCCGGCGCCGCGCGCCGCGGCGGCCTCATCGCGCAGCGCGGAGACGGCGGCGCGCGCCGAAGCCGTCAGCCTGGCGCGATCTTTCGTCTCGAGCCCCGCCGTCGAAATGGGCTCTCCGATCGCGAGCACGACGCGGCCTGCGCTCGGAACGAGAGACTCGCGCGACAACACCTGGCGCGTCCCGGAGATCGCCACGGGCATGAGAGGGCAGCCCGAGCGCAGGGCCAGGAGCGCCGCGCCTTTCTTGAAAGGGAGGAGGTCGGCGGTGCGCGTGCGCGTCTCCTCGGGGAAGATCACGACGGACCGGCCGCTTTCGAGGCGCGAGAGCGCGGCCTCGAACGTGGACGTGCTCCGCGCGCGATCTCCGCGGTCGACGGGCACGAACCCCGCCGCGCGGATCGACCAGCCGAGGACCGGCACCCGGAAGACGCTCCGCTTGGCGAGGAATCGCACCTGGATCGGCACGCTCGCGAGGAGGACGAGGATGTCGGCGAGGCTCTCGTGGTTCGCGACGAAGACGACCGGAGGAAGTCCCGAAAGCCGCTCGGGACGGAGCACCCGGAGCGAAACCCCCGAGAAGGCGAGGATCGTCCGGGCCCATCCACGAGCAAAGCGCAGGAACCAGTCGCCTCGGGGCGGGACGAACGCGGCGAAGATGGCCGGGATCCCGAAGAGGAGGGTCGCCAGGCAGATCCCGAGCCAGACAAGACCCGCGCGCAACTTCCGCATCGGAGGGCGGATCCTAGCAGGCCGGAATTCGCGGGCGTCGCGCGATCCCGCGCGGCGGGTCCCCGTGCGCGCCGCACCGGGAGCAAGTCTTCCCGCTCCCGATGTTTACGTCCGGACGCGAGCGGCATACAATCGCGGGCGGATGCCCGCGCCCCAACAGTCCGCCACCGCCCTTTTCTACCGGAACTTCCGATGGCTCCGCTTTGTGGACCGCTTCGGGCGGAAGGGTCAGGCGGTCGTGGAGTACGTCGGGGGGCTCACCCAGCTCGCCGGCCAGACGCTCGTCGGAGCGGTCAGCCGCCCTTTTTACGGCGCCGAAGCCCTTCGTCAGATGGACGAGATCGGGGTCAAATCGGTCTCGATCACCGGGATCACGGCCCTCTTCACCGGGATGGTGCTCGCCCTCCAGACTGCCTATTCCTTAGCCGCGTTCGGCGGCAAGCAATTCGTCGGTCGCGTTGTCTCGCTGTCCCTGGTCCGGGAGCTCGGACCGGTGCTGACGGCGCTGATGGTGGGCGGCCGGGTCGGGTCCGGAATCACCGCGGAGCTCGGCTCCATGCAGGTCACGGAACAGGTCGACGCGCTGCGCGCCATGGCGATCTCTCCGGTGCGCCGCCTGGTCGTTCCCCGGGTCCTGGCGACGCTCATCATGATGCCCGTGCTGGCGGCTCTCGCGGACGTCCTGGGCATCCTGGGCGGGCTCGGGATCGCGATCGTGGAGCTGCAGATGACGACGCAGGATTACCTGACCAGCATATGGAATCAGCTCCAGATCTCCGACATCATGAGCGGACTCGCCAAGACCTTTTTCTTCGGGTTCGAGATCGCGCTGATCGGCTGCTGGAACGGCCTGCGCACCGAGGGCGGCGCCGCAGCGGTCGGCATCGCGACGACACGCACGGTCGTGTTCGCCTCGATCTGCGTCCTGATCTCGGACTTCTTTCTCACGAAGCTCTTCCTTTCACTGTGATCCGTCGATGAGCACCATGGCCAGCCCAACGCGCGAGAGGGGATCGCCGCGCCCCCGCGGAGAAACAGTTGTCGAGTTCGTCGACGTTTGGAAACGCTATGGCGCCCGCGAAATCCTGGCCGGTGTCAACCTGAGCGTCTACCGCGGCGAGGTGCTCTGCATCCTCGGGCCTTCCGGAACGGGCAAGAGCGTGGCGCTGCGCCACATCAACGGCTTGACCAAGCCGGACGCGGGAGACGTCCGGGTCTTCGGGGAGTCGATCGTTCCCTTGAGCGAGGACCAGCTCTCGCCCGTCCGAAGGCGCCTGGCGATGCTCTTCCAGGGCGGGGCGCTCTTCGACTCGATGAACGTCGAGCAGAACATCGCATTTCCGTTGAAAGAGCATACGGACAAGACACCGAAGGAGATCGACGAGCTCGTCGCGGAAAAGCTTCAGATGGTCGGCCTCCCGGGGACTCAGAAGAAGATGCCGTCCGAGCTCTCGGGCGGAATGAAGAAGCGGATTGCGCTTGCCCGCTCGATCGCGCTCGAGCCCGAGATCATCCTGTATGACGAACCGACTACGGGACTCGACCCTCTCACCTCCGAGAAGATCGCGCAGCTGATCGTCGACATCAACCTGCGCATCCGAACGACATCCGTGGTCGTCACGCACGACATCGTCGCCGCCCGAACGGTCGCGGACCGCCTGGCGTTCCTCCACCAGGGCCGTTTCCAGTTCGTCGGCACGTTCGACGAGGCGGCCCGGGGAGCCCACCCGGTGCTTTCCGAATATTTCCGATCCATGGGATTCCCCTGCGGCACCGGGGCGTTTCCTGCCGTCGAAGGGAGAACCGTTGGTCAATGAGCCCCAGGTCGGCCGCAGATTCCGCGTCGGGCTCGTCGTCTTGGTCGCGCTGGTCGCGCTCATGGCCGGCATCCTGATGGTCGGCCGCCGGGCGAACCTGTTTCGGAAGAAATTCCCGTACGAGACCCGGTTCGACTCCGCGGCGGGGCTCGTGGCCGGGAACCCGGTCCGGTTGAACGGAGTGACGGTCGGAAACGTGATCGAGGTCATCCTCTCGCCCGACCCGGCTGACCGCACCGTGCGGGTGGTGTACGACGTGGACCGCCGCGCGGCGCCGCGCCTGAGGAAGGGCACGCGCGCCTCGATCAAAACGATCGGCCTTCTGGGCGACAAGTACGTCGACCTCGCGGGCGGCACGGCCGAGGAACCTGTCGTGCCGATGAACGGAACAATCCCTCCCGCGCCGGGCGCCGGAATCGAGCGGCTGCTCGAGGGGAGCGGCGACCTCCTGACCGACCTGTCCGGCATCGCGCGTTCGCTCAAGAACATCCTCGGCCGGACGGAGCAGGGAAAGGGCTTTCTCGGCGCGCTGACGACGGACAGTCCCGAAAGCGCGCGGCTCGAAAGCGGGCTTCAGACGACGCTCAACACGTTGAACGGGATCCTCAAGAAGGTGGATTCGGGGCACGGACTGGTCGGGAAGCTGATCGTCGACGAGAAGTACGGCCGTGAAACCGGCGACTCGCTGCGGGGCGCCGTCCGGTCGATGCAGAGCGTCTTCGCGAAGGTCGACGAGGGGTTGAAGTCGAACTCCGGCGCGCTGCCGGCGCTGCTGAACGACCCGGAGGGCAAGAAGAAGGTTTACGCGCTCGTCGACAACCTCTCCGCGGCCGCAGTCTCCCTGGCGAAGGTGACGTCGCAGCTCGAGAAGGGCAACGGCGCCCTCCCGCTCCTTCTCCACGACGAGCGGTTCGGCCGCGAGTTCACGAACAACCTGAGAAACTTCTCGAAGCGGCTCGACTCGATCGGCCGGAAGCTCGACGAGGGAGACGGGACGGCCGGCAAGTTCATCAACGATCCCTCCATCTTCGACGCCGCCAACGACCTCGTGGTCGGGGTCCACGAATCGAAGCTGCTGCGCTGGCTCGTCAGAGACCGGCAGAAGTCCGGCATCAAAAAGCGCTACACCGACACCCACGGCAAGTCCGCGGCCCGCGACGACGAGGGTCCCGAGGCGGACGCGACACCGGCTCCCCTCCCGACTCCGACGCCCAGGGCGGCGTCCCGGCCGGGCGCTTCGAAGTGAACGTCCTCATCACGGGAGGAGCCGGATTCATCGGCTCGCACATCGCCGACCGGCGCCTCGAAAAAGGCGACCGGGTCGTCGTGCTGGACGACTTCAACGACTTTTACGACCCCGCTTTGAAGCGGCAGAACGTGGCCATACACGCCGGGAATCCCCGGTATCGGGTCGTCGAGGCCGACATCCGCGACCGCGACGCCGTGTTCCGCCTGTTCCGGGAGGAACCGTTCGACACGATCGTGCACCTCGCGGCGCGCGCGGGCGTCAGGCCGTCACTCGCCGCGCCCGTTCTGTACGAGGAGGTGAATTGCGTCGGCACTCTCCACCTTCTCGACGCCGCGGTCGAACATGGAAAGCCGCGCTTCGTTTTCGCGTCGTCGTCCTCGGTCTACGGGATCAACGCAAAGACGCCGTTTTCGGAGGATGACCCGATCGACCGGCCGATCTCCCCCTATGCGACCACGAAGCGGGCGGGAGAGCTGCACGTCTTCACGGCTCACCACATCCATGGACTCGACGCGATCTGCCTGCGCTTCTTCACCGTCTACGGCCCGCGGCAGCGGCCGGAGATGGCGATCGCGCGGTTCATCCGGTCGATCGACCGGGGCGAGTCGATTCCGTTCTTCGGCGACGGCGAATCGCTGCGCGACTACACGTACGTCGACGACATCGCCGACGGTGTCGAGTCGGCCATTCTCGGACCGCCCGGCTTCGAGATCGTGAACCTGGGCGGCTCGCGTCCGGTCACTCTGAAACGGCTGGTCGAGGAGATCGAGCGGGCGCTCGGAAAGAAAGCACGGCTCGAGCGGCTTGCGAACCAGCCGGGTGACGTGCCGGTCACTTACGCCGACGTCACGAAAGCCGAAAAACTGCTCGATTTTCGGGCGCGCGTTCCCCTCGAGGAGGGGATCCGGAGGAGCGTCGCATGGTATCGAGCGCACGGGGCTTAAGCGCATGAACATCTGCATGGTCGGGACCGGCTACGTCGGCCTGGTGACGGGAGCCTGCCTCGCGGACTTCGGGATGAACGTCCTCTGCGTGGACAAGGACGAGCCGAAGATCGCCGCCCTCCAGCGCGGCGAGATTCCCATCTACGAGCCTGGGCTCGAAGAGATCGTCGCGAAGAACGAGCGCGCCGGGCGCCTGAACTTCACGACGGACTTGAAGAGCGCGATCGAGAGCTCGCTCGCGATCTTCATCGCCGTCGGAACACCCCCGAAGCCGGACGGATCACCGGACCTGACGTTCGTCCGCCAGGTCGCCGAGGCGGTCGCGGTCCACATGAACGGCTACAAAGTCGTCGTCACGAAATCGACTGTCCCGACGGGCACCGGGAAGATGATCGAGCAGATCATGCGGGAGAATGACGGGAAGCACGCGTTCTCGATCGTGTCGAACCCCGAATTCCTGCGCGAAGGCTCCGCGATCGCAGATTTCCTGCGGCCCGACCGGATCGTGATCGGAGCGTCGGACCAGAAGGCGGTCGAGGTCATGCAGGAGATCTACTCGCCGCTGTACCTGATCGAGACGCCCTTCGTGATCACGGATGTCGCCTCCGCGGAGCTGATCAAGTACGCGTCCAACGGATTTCTGGCGGTGAAGATCTCTTTCATCAATGAGATCGCGCGCCTGTGCGAGCTGATGAACGCCGACGTCCACGACGTGGCGCGTGGGATGGGCCTCGACAAGCGCATCGGGGGCAAGTTCCTGCACCCCGGGCCGGGGTTCGGCGGCTCCTGTTTTCCGAAGGACACGTCCGCGGCGGCGGACCTCGCGCGCCAGCACGGCTACGAGTTCCGCATCATCGAGGCCACGATGCAGGTCAACCGGGAGACCAAGGCCCGCATGATCGAGAAGATCGAAAAGGCGGCGGGGCCGCTCTCGGGCCGGACGGGCGCCGTGCTCGGCCTTTCCTTCAAGCCGGAGACCGACGACATTCGCGAATCTCCGGCGACGTCGGTCGTAGCGGGACTTCTCAAATCCGGAGCCCGCATCCGGGCGTTCGATCCCGCAGCCATGGAGAACGCCCGCGCCCTCTTCCCCGACGTCCACTACGCGAGGGACGCCTACGACTGCGCGACGGGAGCTGACTTCCTCGTCCTCGCCACCGAATGGAACGAGTTCCGGGCTCTCGACCTGCCGCGGCTCGCGGGGTTGATGAAGTCCCGGACGATCATCGATTTGCGAAATGTCTACGAGCCCAGGGCGATGAAGGAGGCGGGATGGAATTACACCGGAGTGGGACGCGGTTGACGGGAGCCGTGGGGGGTCAGCCGACAGGGGTCGGGCGAGGGAGGATTCATGCCTCCTCCGCCTTCAGCCCTGATCTTTCACGTCCCCGGATGACCCTCTGATGCGCGTTGTCGTCACCGGTGGGGCCGGCTTTCTCGGGAGCCACCTCTGCGACAGGCTCCTCGCGGAGGGCCACGAGGTGATCGCGATCGACAATCTGCTGACCGGAAATCCGAGAAACATCGCGCACCTCCAGCCCGAGAAACGCTTCCGATTTTTCCGGCACGACATCACGCATTTCATCTTCGTCGACGGCCCGGTCGACGCGGTCCTGCACTTCGCCTCCCCTGCCTCTCCGATCGATTACCTCGAGCTCCCGATCCAGACGCTGAAGGTGGGCTCTCTCGGCACCCACAACGCTCTCGGCCTGGCGATGGCCAAGGGCGCGAGGTTCCTGCTCGCCTCGACGTCCGAGTGCTACGGCGACCCGCTCGTGCACCCGCAGCCGGAGACCTACTGGGGCAACGTGAACCCGATCGGGCCCCGCGGCGTTTACGACGAGGCCAAGCGGTTCGCCGAAGCCATGACGATGGCGTACCAGCGGCACCACGGGGTCGAAACACGAATCGTCCGGATCTTCAATACCTACGGCGAGAGGATGCGTCCGCGCGACGGACGGGTGGTGCCCGCCCTGATCTCGCAGGCGCTCGTCGGAGAGCCGATGACCGTGTTCGGCGACGGTTCGCAGACCCGCTCGTTCTGCTACGTCTCCGACCTGATCGAAGGGATCTACCGCCTGCTCCTCTCCGAGGAGAAGGAGCCGGTCAACATCGGGAACCCGGCGGAGCTGACCGTCCTCGATTTCGCGAAGACGATCCAGAAGCTGACTGCCACGAAGAGCGAAATCGTCTATGGGCCTCTTCCGGTCGACGATCCGAAGGTTCGGCAGCCGGACATCACGAAGGCTCGTACGAAGCTCGGATGGGAGCCGAAGGTGAAGCTCGAGGAAGGGCTCGGAAGGACGATCGAGTACTTTCGAGGCCTCAAGGACTGAGCTCCGAGCCTCCTCGCTTGACTCCCGGATGGCTACGTGACCCAGAGAAATCCCGACGCGGCCACGATCCCCTCCCCTGGGGACGAGATGGGGATGACAGCTTTCAGGGTTCCGCTCCTGTCCATCCTGCCCGGACCCGACCGGCCGGAGTCCGTGAACCAGGGCGATCCGTCCTCCCCGACCGCGAGGCCCGACGGGACCTGCGAGGGACCGGCTGGCGCCAGGGCCGACACAAACACGAAAACCGCCAGAACCCGCGCGCTGCGCTGCTCTGTCCGGGTCTCTTCCGGGGCTGACCGGGGTGGAAAGGAGAAATCGAACCGCCCCAGGAGGCCGGCCAGGCGTTACGGGATCGGGGCGCCGTCGTCTCCGATGGCTTCGACCGGGCAGGAGTCCATGGCCTCCTGGCACTGGGCTTCTTCGTCGGGACCGGCGGGTTGCCGGAAGACGTAGGAATACCCCTTGTCTTCCCCACGCTGAAAATTCGAGGGCGCTGTCACCCGGCAGACGTCGCAGTCGATGCACTGGGTGTCGACGTAGTACTTCCCCGGCACCGTCTCTACGACCTTGTCTCTGGGATCCGCCACGCGCGCAAACCTAACAGACTCGCCCCCGCGCTTCCCTTCGCGGCCACCGGGTCCGAACCGAAGACGAACAAAGCACGCTAGACTGCGCCCCGTGTCGCGCCGCACCCGTGCGCTCCTCCTGTCCGGCGTGGCGCTTTCGTTTCTGGCCTCCTGCCGGGACGAACGCCTCCCGGAAGGTGACGGACGGATGCGGTCGCTCGCTGCGGGCCGGAGGATCTACGAAAAGAAGTGCGCCTCCTGCCACGGCATGACGGGAGATGGGAAGACGGTGACGGCCAGCCGATTTCCGTACGCAAATCTGATCGACCGCAAGTGGCGGTCCGACGGGAGCCCACGGGCGATCGAGGAGCAGATCCGAAAGGGGCATGATCCGATGCCGAAGTTCGAGGGCAAGCTGACCGATCAGGAGATCCGCGACACGACGGCCTACGTGGTGGAGCTTTCGCGGCGGAAAAACCGATGAACCGATGACCCGCACGATCCCGCTCTTTCCACTGCCGGGCGGCATCCTGTTCCCCGGCACGATGGTTCCCTTCCACATCTTCGAGCCGCGTTACATCGAAATGGTCTCCGACGCCCTCGCCGGCGACCGTTTGATCGGGCTCGCGATGCTGAAGCCCGGTGTCGACGCGGACCTCGGAAGCTCGCCCATCTTCCCGATCGGCGGGGCGGGGGAGATCATCGAGTCCGAACAGCTCGAGGACGGCCGCTTCAACATCCTGCTCGAGGGCCGGTTCCGGTACCAGGTTCTCGACGAGAAGGCTCGAGGCCCCTATCGCGTCGCCCGTGTGGTGGAGCTCGAGACGGTCCCGTTTGCCTCGGCCGAGGAGGAGTCCCGCGTCGCCGACCTCACGGTTAAGATCTTCGAGGCGGTGCGGCCGCGCATCGAGCTCCCTCCCCTCCCGGAAGAGACCCCCCGTCTCTCCTCAGAGGGCCTGGCCGCCGAGATCGCGCTGCGTCTGCGATACCGGCCCGAAGAGCTTCAGGCGCTGCTGGAGGTCAGCTCACTGCCGGCGCGGTACGCGGCGCTGATCGCTCGAATGATGGAGTGGCAGAAGCGCGTGGAATTTCTGGAACCCTTCCGGCCCGCCGAGATCGACGGCATCCGGAACTAGAACCAGGAGTCTGACTTCGGCGCCACCTGCCGCGAGCCGGGGGGGCACGCTACATCTTCTGGGCGGTGCTCGCGTTTAAGGCGCGGTCGTGCGCCCAGCTCTTGATGGCCTTGATCTGCTCTTCCATGGTGATAGCGAGCGGGACTGTCGCCGAGATCACCCGGTGGATGTCGTCCTCCGTGACGGCGCGCGCTTCCGAATACGACTCGACGACGGCAGAGATGACGGCCTGCTCGATCTCGGCGCCGTTCCATCCCTTCGTGGCCTTGGAGAGGAACACGAGGTCGAAACGAGCCGGATCGCAGCGGTTCTTGCGGAGATGGATCGTGAAGATCTGCTTGCGTTCTTCCTCGGTCGGGAGGTCGACGAAGAAGACCTGGTCGAAACGGCCCTTTCGGATGATCTCGGCCGGAAGAAGCTGGATGCGGTTCGCCGTGGCAGCGACGAAAACGAGTGCGCTCTTCTCCTGCATCCAGGTCAGGAATCCGGAGAAAATCCGGGACATGGCCGCATCGCCGCCCTCGCGGTAGCCGCCCACTCCCATCTCGATCTCGTCGATCCAGAGCACCGCCGGTGAAACCGCTTCCACGGAGCGCAGAGCTTTTAGAAACGTGCTCTCCGGGTTTTCGGTCCCGAACACCGCATTCATGTCCAGCCGGAACAGCGGGAGGTTCCAGAGCGTCGAGATCGTCTTGACGCAGAGGCTCTTTCCGCATCCCGAGATTCCCATCAGCAGGATGCCGCGCGGAATCGGGATCCCCGCGTCCAGCGCCTCGCGGGAGAAGAGCGACTGGCGCTTGCGCAGCCAGGTCTTCAGCGTCTCGTACCCGCCGATGTCCTCGATCGAGAAGCGGGGCGGCACGAACTCGAGAACGCCCTCCTTCTTCGACATCTGTTCCTTCTCACCGAGGACCTCGAGAAACGCGCCCTCGTCGAACACCTTCCGGGACGCGAAGACCTTTCCGAGCAGGTGGCCGATCTCGTCGGCGGTCAAACCGCGCATCGCGAGCGCGAGGCGGCGGACCGCGGCGTCGTCGATCGCTTCCGGGCCCAGACGCCGCCGCACGCTCGCATCGATGATCCGCGAGATCTCCGCTTCGTCCGGGAGCTCGTACTCGACGACGTAGATTTCCTTCTTCAGGTCCTCGGGAATTGCGAGCCGCGGCGAGAGCAGCAGCACGTGCCGGCCTCGGTCCTTCAGCCCGCGGTACAGGTCCCGCAACCTCCGGACGATCTCGGGCCGCGCGTCCGAGGACGCCGGGAAGTCCTTCAGCATGTAGAAACCCTTGCCAGACGCCTGCAGGATCGCGTCCAGCGCCTTCATGGGATCGCGCGTGTCGGGGATCGGCATTCCATCCACCAGAAGACCGTCGACCACGGACCACACACCGAATGGGACGGCCTGACCGAAGAACGTCTTCGCGAGATGCTGGACAAGTCTTTCGATGCGGGGTTCCTCCCAGCTCTGGACGTAGAGGAGCGGATGCCCGCCGGTCAAAGCGCGACGGATCTTCTCCATCCCCTTGGGAGGGGCGGAGACCGCGGCGACGGCTGTGCTCATGTGCTTCCATTCTAACCGGCCCTGTTTCGCAGGCTCCGGAGCCGGGCGCGCCGTCGTCGTCGTCTACAATCAGAAGACGAATGCCCAATCCAGAGCACGTGGCACTCCTCCTCTCACCCGAGTGGAATGGATGGAGGACTCGCAACGCAAACGTCACCCCCGACCTTACGGAAGCGAGCCTGGCCGGAAGTGACCTCGCCGAAAAGGACCTTCGCCGCGCGGACCTGACCCGGGCGGATCTCTCCGGAGCGAAACTCGACGGCGCCGATTTCACGCGAGCGACTCTCGAAGGATGCCGGTGGAAGGGCGCGTCCGCCGCGGGCGCCACGTTCGAGCACTGCCGCCTCGACGGGGCGGATCTTTCGAAGGTTTTCCTCGCCGGCGCGCGGTTTCGTTCCGGCTCTCTCCAGGGTTGCAACTTGACCGGGGCGGACCTCGCGGGCGCCGACCTGAGCTTCACGAAGCTCGAAGGCTCGGACCTTACGGGAGCGAACCTCGCCGGATCGAACCTTTCGGACGTGAACTTCAGGGGGGTCAAGACCGCGGGCGCGCACTTCGACGGAGCCGACTTTTCCCGTTGCTTCTTCGAAGGGGTGAGCGCCCTCCGTGGCTCCTTCCCGAACGCGCTCTTCGAGGGCGCGAACCTGAAAGGCGCGGACCTGTCCGGGGCGGACCTGCGCCGGGCCCGGTTTCTCAAGACCAACCTCCGGCAGGCCCAGTTAAACGCCGCCGACTGCGAGGGCGCCGATTTTACGGACGCCGACCTCGAGCTCGTCTCCGCGATCGAGGCGAACTTCTCCAGCGCCACGTTCGACCGCGCCCGGATGCGCAAGATGGAGCTGCGCGGCGCGGCGTTTCTCGACGCGAAGGGGAAGGACGTTTCCTTCGCGGAGTCCCGGCTGATCGAGGTCGACCTTCGAACCGCGAAATTCGAGAGCGCAAATTTTCAGAATGCCGACCTTTCGAAGGCAATCCTTTCGCGCGCCAACCTGAAGCCGTACTCCTTCGTGGCGGCTCGGTTCGCGGGCGCCGACTGCTCCGAGGTCTCCGCGGAAGGCGTCAATTTTTCGCGCGCCGACCTCTCCCTCGGGAACTTTCGCCTCGCCAATCTGAAGGGGGCGAACCTGTCCGGGGTGCGCGGGTTCGACACCGATCTTTCCGGGACCATGATGGTCCGCGCGAACCTCACGGGCGCGAACCTCCAGGAGGCGGACCTGAGGTTTGCCCGGGCGATCGGCGCCGACTTCACCGGAGCGACGCTCTCAGGCGCCGATCTTGCGAATGCGGACCTCTCCGAGGCGGTCTTCAAAAAGACGAAGTACTGGGGCGCGACCGCGCGGCGCATCAAGGCCCCGTCCGGAAAGGGTCTCCTCCTGGCCCTCTCCACGATGTTCTCGAAGGCCAAAGAGAAAAAGACGAAGACGCTCGACGAGAAGGAAAAGGCGCGCGCGAAGCGGATCGCGCAGCTCGAGGCGGAGGCGGACAAGCGGCCGCCGCATGCCACGGGCAAGCGCTGAGGACGGGCCGTCGGGAGTCCGGGACCGGGAATCGGGAATCGGGAATCGGGAAATCGGGAAATCGGGAAATCGGGAAATCGGGAATCGAGCGATCACCGGGAGCGGGACGGCCGTGGTCTCGCCGGTCCACTGGATTGCGGACCCAGACAACGCCGCTGAAGCGCCCGACTCCGGCTACTTCCCGCCGGCCGCCTTCTTGAACGCCTCGTGGACGCGGCCCGCCGCGTCTCCGGCGATGGCAAACGCGCCGGGCCTTCCGCTGACGACGGCCTCGGTGTCGGTTCGCACCGAGAAGAGCTTCACGGTCCAGGTCTCGTTGCCGGTCAGCTTCAGCGTGAGGGTCGCCTCCGGAGTCCTCGGGGACAGCGCCGCTGCGGCGGCGTCGTCGAGGAAGCTCCGGCTCTTTAAATCCAGAAGCGCCGTCATGAGGTCGTCCGCGGCGGCGGCGGGGACGGCCTTCGTCCCGTTCACCCACCCCGAGTCCTTGCGGAGAAACGCCAGACGATCCTGACCGAAGACGCCCTCGACCGATGACAGCGTGGCGCGATCGAACCGGACGAGGCGCGGCTCGCGGAAAACCACGGCCTCGCGGGACAGGTCTTCGACGATCGAGCTCGGAACGGTGAACACCTGCCCCTCCCGGTGGGCGTACACGGTGTTGCCGTCCGACCGCGTCGCGCCGAAGTCGACGGAGGTGGACGTCTTCGGGTCCGCGAGCGTGACCCGGTAGAGGGAAGGCGCGAGTCCGAGCGCCGCCAGATTCTGTTTCTCGCCCGAGCCGACGAATTCGAGCACTTTTAACCCCGTGAGCTCGTCGACGAAGCGCTGCGAGAAATCTCCGTCGGCGAGGTCCGCGGCCGGCTGGCTCAGCCACCAGACGCCGTTCTTCCGGGCGAGCGCGATGCGCCCGCGGCCGCGCTCGATGTCCACCTTCGTCACCTCGGACGCGGAGCCGCCGAAGACCTCTTTGCTCCTCAGGTCGGCCGCGGATTTCCGGGCGGCGGCGGCCACCGACGAAGCCACGAAGAAGACGTGCGCGCTGCCCGAGGCGCGCGCCGCGACGGCGTCGGTCCCCGGGATGTCCACTCCAAACTCGATCGTGCGGGACTGCGGCTTGCCCCCGCTCTTCGGGTCCTTCCAGGCGATCGTCGCTTTCGTCGCGGGCGTCACCAGGCCGTAGTCCTCCGGGCGCGCCTCGGCGGATTCGCTTCCGGCGCGGCGCGGACGCGCAAGCTGGGAGACGAGATCCCCCGCGGCTGCCGCGTCGGCCGGGTAGGCTTCGGGACGGACGAGCCTCCACGCGGACGGGCCGGTCCTCTTCAGCTCGACCGGCGGGGTCCCCGCGCGCTCGAGCCGGACCGATTCGACCTGCTCGACGGGAACGTCCCAGACGAGCTCCTTCTTCTGATCTGCCTCGGCGGTCGTCGGCATCTTCCGCTCGAAGAAGACGATGAACCCGAAGAGAAGGAGAACGAGGCCCGTCAGGACGAGGATCTTGCGCGAGGACATGGGACGCGCCGGCTCAATCTCTGCGGCGATACCAGACCCAGACGCCGAGGAGGACGGCGAAGAGCGGCATCCCGAGGATCGCGGCGAGGCCGATCCGATTCACCTGGGACCGCGTCATCGACAGCGAGGCCTGCTCCGGTGTCTTCGGCGCGATTCCGACGAGGCGGTCCTGACCCGCGAGCCAGGCCATCGAGCTCAGGAAGAGGTTCGCGTTTCCCGCCTGGGCGAGCGCGCCGTTGGCGATGAAGCGCGAGTTGCCGAACACGACGAGCCGGGCGCCCGGCTTTTTCTCGTCCGCCGGCGCCACCGCCATCCCGATCACGACCGGTCCGGCGTTGTCGGCGGGGTCCTTCTTCACCTCTTCGAGCTTCGTCAGAGACGTCTCTCCCCATCCCGAGGCGGTCGTCTCGACGAGCGGAGTCTGGACGAATCCGGCGGGCGGTTTCTCGGTCTTCGCCACGGATCGGGCGAGCGGGAACACGACCGGAAGCGCCTCGGCCGCGAGAGAACGGACGATCGGGTGCGAGCCGTATTTGTCCGCAATCAGGGTCTCGGGCCCGACCTGCGGGATCGCCTTCTCCGGGTCGATCACGATGTCGGCGTTTAACCGTACTCCGTACGCGGCGAGAAGCGGGCCGAGTCCGAGGTCGGGCGGAGGCGAGCCGGGGGCCGGCAGCACGGGATCGGCGAGGAAGAGCACGCGCCCTCCGCCGGCGAGGTACTTCGTGAGCGCGCCGCTCTCCGGCTCGAGAAAGGCGGTGCGCGGCCCGGCGACGACGACGACGCTGGCGTCCGCGGGAAGGTCGCTCTTGCCGAGCGAGCTCCACGTGGCGACCGCGCGGTTCTGGCGCTCGAGCGCCTGTTTGATGTCGGCGTATCCGCGGCCCCGCTCCGCGCCGTCGATTGCCGGCTCGCCGTGGCCGGATGTGAAATAGATTTTTGTGACCCGGCTCTCGGTGACGTCGAGGAGGGCGGACGTGAACGCCTCCTCGCCCTTGAAGGCCTTCATCTCGGGCGAACCGCCGCCCATCGCCCCTCCGAAATCGAAGTCGGCGAGCGCGCTCTCTTCGACGTACTTCTTCCGGTCGCCGGATCGGAACACGACCGTGTTCTGGCGGATCTCGAACTCCTGGAGCAGCGCCTTCGCCCGCAGGGGGTTTCGCTCGGGGTCCAGGTACTCGATCTCGATCTTCGGGGAGAGGCTCCGATACCGGTTCAAGAGCTCGGTCACCGGCTGGTACAGACGCGACTGCCTGGTCATGAACACGGTGACCCGCACGGGCTTCGTGAGGCTCGCCACGATCTTGCGTGTGGTGTCCGACACGGAGTAGATCCCGCTCGACGTCCAGTCCCCCCGCCACCAGTGGCGCGAGCCGATCCAGTTGATTCCGGCGAAGAGCGCGATGCCGAGGACGATCGCCGCGGTGGAGACGCTCCGGCGGGCCGAGGCGGGCTTCACGGGTTCTCCTTCCGTGCGGCCAGAGACACCGTCGCGAGGAACAGGAAGAACGCCGTGCCGGAGAGGTAGTAGATGATCCGCCGGCTGTCGACGACCCCGCGCGCGAGCTCATCCATGTGGTCCCACAGGTTCAGATACCCGATCACGTCCCGGCCGGCCCCTCCGAGGATCGATTCGAGCAGGCCGACCGAGAAGATCGGGATGAGCATGCCGAAGCAGAGGATCGCCGCGACGATCTGGTTCTTCGTCAACGTGGAGGCGAATGTGCCGACCGCCAGGAAGTACCCGCCGAGGAGCGCCACCCCGAGGTATCCCGACGCCACCGGCCCGATGTCGATCCGGGTCCGGGAGCGCAGGAACACCACGTAAAGAAGCGTGGGCGCCCACAGCGTCAGAAAAAAGCCGAACGCTCCGAACCATTTCCCGAGCACCACTTCCGTCTCGGAGACCGGCGCGGTCAACAGGCTCTCGATCGTCCCGCTTCGCCGCTCCTCGGGGAAGAGGCGCATGGCGATGATCGGGACGACGAACAGGTTGAAGATCCAGAAGTAAGTGTTGGTGAAGAGCAGGATCAGCGCCTGTCCCTTTCCGGCGCCGGGGGCGGCCAGGTAGGACAGGATCGCGTAGAAGATGATCCCGTTGACCAGAAGAAAGGCGGACAGGATCACGTAGGCGAGCGGCGAGAAGAAGTACGAGCGCCATTCGCGGCCGACGATCGCGAGCCATTTCCTCATGACGGGCTCGCGACGGGCGCAGCGGGTTCTGCCGGCTCTTCCGCCGCCTCGGCCGGTACCGCGTCGTCATGGTGGGTCAGGCGGACGAAAACGTCCTCGAGCGTGACCGCGTCGCGGGCAAGCTCGCGCAGGACCCATCCGCGCGCGACCGCGAGCTGGAAGATCTCTTCGGAGAGGTTCGAGTCGGGCGCCCCGTGCACCTTCACCCGGGTCTCTCCGTCGGACGCAGACTCCTCGACCTCCAGCACGCCCGGCAGGGCCGCCAGATCGTCGCGCGCGGCCACGATGCCGCGTATCACGGCGCGCACCGTGGGGGTGCCCGCGAGGCGCCGCCGGAGCTCTTCCGGAGTGCCTTCGGCGACGATGCGGCCCCTGTCGATGATGAGCACCCGGTCGCAGACCGCGTCGACTTCCGGGAGGATGTGCGTCGAGAGGAGCACCGCGCGCTCTCTGCCGAGCGAGCGGATCGTCTCGCGAATCCGGATGATCTGCGTGGGGTCGAGCCCGACGGTCGGCTCGTCCAGGATCAACACGGGGGGCTGGTGCACGAGAGCCCCCGCAAGCGCCGTGCGCTGCCGGTAGCCCTTCGAGAGGTTGTCGATCTTCCGATCCGCCACGTCTTCGAGCAGACAGCGGCCGATTGCGTCGTCGACGCGGCGGCGCACCTCGGGTCCCGAGACGCCCTCGAGCCGAGCGCGGAACACCAGGTACTCGCGGACGCGCATTTCCGGGTAGAGGGCCGCGGATTCGGGAAGGTATCCGAGAGACGCCCGCGCTTCCCGCGACTGACGGACGATGTCGAAGCCCGCGACGCGCGCCGTTCCCGAGGTGGGCGGGAGAAAACCGGTCAGCACGCGCATCGTCGTCGTCTTCCCGGCGCCGTTCGGGCCGAGGAATCCGAGAATCTCCCCCTGTTTCACCGAAAAGCTGACGTCGGAGACCGCCACCGCCGTCGGGTAGCGCTTCGTGAGGCTCTGGACTTCGATCATTCAGTCGCCATGAAAACGGCGGAGTCTAACAGAACCCGCATGTTCCGACGGCGGAGAGGGAGAGTCAGGGCGGCGAGGCAACGACACTCGACCAGGAGAGAGACTGCGCCTCCCCCGACCTCCCCGGGCGCGGGGAGAGGAGATCACGGGCTCTCCCCGGGGCCAGAGAGGGGACGCTACACTGTCCCCGCGTGATCGCCGTTCAGAACGTTTCCAAGAGCTACGGCCACGCCGGCCGGAAGGCGAAGGCTCTCGATTCGGTGAGCCTCGAGGTCGCTCGCGGCGAGACTCTCGGCTTGATCGGCCCGAACGGCGCGGGCAAGACGACCCTCCTGTCGTGCCTCCTAGGTCTCCTCCGCCCGGACCAGGGCACGATCCGGATCGACGGCTTCGAGCCGGACGATCTCGCGATCCGCGCCCGAAGCGGATACATGCCCGAACGGCTCGGCTTCGACCGGGAGCTTTCCGGTCAGGCCTTTCTCGCGCATCACTGGAGGCTCTCCGGCGGGGATCCGCGACGCACCGCGCACGAGGTCGCTGCGGCCGCCGAAAAGGTGGGCCTCGAGCCCGGCGCCTTGAAGAGACGGCTGCGCACGTACTCGCGCGGCATGCTGCAGAGAGTCGGGGTCGCGCAGGCGCTCTTCGGAGATCCGGAGATTCTCTTTTTAGACGAGCCCGCATCGGGGACCGACCCGGTCGGCGTCGCGATCGTGCGCGACCGCATCCTGGAGGCGAAGGCGCGCGGCGCGACGATCATCTTGAACTCCCACCAGCTCGCGGAAGTCGAGCGCGTGTGCGACCGCGTCGCCTTTCTTGAACGCGGCCGCCTCGCGGGCACGGAGACGCTCCGAGGCGAGAACGCGGCGCCGCGAGCGGCGATGCTGCGCACGGACCCGGTCCGGGTGGCAGAGGCCGCCGCGGTCCTCGCTGCGGGCGGATTCGAAGTCCGCGCGGAGCCCGGCGGGACGATCCACGTCGCTTCCGCCCGAGACGAAGACGTGGCGCGTGCGGTCCGCTCGCTCGCGATCGCCAACTTCCCCGTGTACGAGGCGCGCTCGTCCGCAGACCTCGAGAGCTTCTTCCGGGGCGGGCGATGAAGGAAATGATCCGGCGGTACATGGGTCAGAAGCTCGGATCGGTCGGGGTGTGTCTCTCGCTCCTCCTTCTCGCGATTCTCTCCGCCGTGATGCTGCAAGCGGGGTCTCCCGGGGGACTGACGGTTTTCGCGGTGTTCGTTCTCGCCACAGGGGTGGTGTCGCGGGACTCTTCGAGCGGCGCTCTCCAGATGATCCTCTCCCGCCCGATTCTGAGGGTGGAGTACCTGATGGGACGCTACTTCGGGGTGGTTCTCGCGCTGGCGGGATTCCTGGCGTCCACGTTCGTGCTCGCCGTCCTGTTCGATCGGGTGGGCCAGGGGCTGGGCTGGAGCGCGAGCTCGGGCTTCGCCGTCGAGAAGGCGCTCGTTCGGTGCGCGGAAGAGCTGCCGAAAGGCGCGCTCTACGCCGCCGTCATCCTGTTCTTCTCGACGTTTCTGCGGGGCGCCGGAGACGTCCTGGCGTTCGTGATCGGGGCGGTCATGCTGAGCTTCGGCCCGCAGCTCGGAATGTTTCTCCACAACGCGGGGATCGTCAAGGCCTTCCGCGCGCTGGACGCCAATCTCTCTCCGGCGCCCGAGTGGGACGAGATTTTCCACGGAGCTTTGCTACGGCCGGACCTCGGCCGGTACGCGCTCGCGCTCGCGGCGTATCTCCTTCTCGCCGCGGTCGTCTTCAATCGCCGGGAGTTCTCGTATGGCGCCGATTAGCTCTCCCTCGCCGCGTCGAACCGGCCCCCAGACCCGGCTGCCGCTCCTCCTGCTGGCAGTCACCGCCGCGGCCCTCGTTTACCGGCTCGTCACCGGGATCGCCGACCGCGGCGCGGGAGAAGGGGGCGAGGGCCTCATCCGCTGGCGTCCGATGACCTCCGCGACAACGGCGGCCTCGGCGGCCGCGATGCCCGTACTTTACGACTTCACGGCCGCCTGGTGCCCCCCCTGCCGGCGGCTCGACGCGGAGGGATGGAACGACACCACGATTGCCGCGCGCGTCAATTTCGAGTTTGTCCCGGTGCGGGTCATGGATCGCCAGAGGGAAGACGGCAAGAACACGGCCGCGATCGACGCCCTCCAGCGGAAGTACAAGATCACTTCGTTTCCCACCCTGATCGCCGCCGACGGTTCCGGCCGGGAGCTCGCGCGGATGGAGGGCTACTCCGGAAAAGCAGCGCTGGAAGCGTTCTTGAAAGACGCGAAGAAGAGTAAGTAGCCTCGGTGGCGCTCAGTTCTCCGTTTTCAACTTGGCGGATGAGGGACGCGGCGACGACTCCGACAGCGCCGGCGCGAGCTCGGCGAGAAACCGACCGGTGACGCTCTCGGCGACCCGGCGCACGTCCTCGGGCGCGCCTTCGGCAACGATCCGGCCCCCGTCTCGGCCTCCGCCCGGCCCGAGGTCGATCAGCCAGTCCGACGCCGCAAGAAACTGCAGGTTGTGCTCGACGGCGATCACGGAGTGCCCGAGCGAGATCAGCCGCCGGAGGGTCTTCAGCAGACGGTCGACGTCCTGCGAGTGCAACCCGGTCGTCGGCTCGTCGAACAGGAAAAGCGTTCCGCGCGAGGTCGCGGGACGAATCTCGAGAAACGACGCGAGCTTCAGCCGCTGCGCTTCTCCTCCGGACAGGGTCGCGGTGGGCTGGCCCAGCTTCACGTAGCCGAGGCCGACCTCGATCAGCGGCGCGAGCCGCTTTCCGATTCGCGGCTCCTCGGCAAAAAACTTCCCCGCGTCCGACACGGTCATGTCGAGCACGTCGCCGATGCTTTTCCCCCGATAACGGACCGCGAGCACCCGGCTCTGAAACCGGCGGCCGTCGCACGCCTCGCAACGCACCGTGACGTCGGCGAGGAACTGCATGTCGATCGTCTGCCAGCCCGTTCCCTTGCACGCTTCGCAGCGGCCGCCCGCGGAGTTGAACGAGAAATCCCTCGCCGTGATCCCGCGGGTGACCGCGCGCCCGCTTTTCGCAAAAAGCTGGCGAACGTCGTCCCAGGCCTTCATATACGTGACCGGGTTCGACCGAGCGGAACGGCCGAGCGGCGACTGGTCCACGAACTGGATGTCCACGACCGACTCGGTGCCTTCCACGCGGTCGTGCTCACCGACCTCGCACGAGACAACGCCCTTCACCCGCCGCGCGTAGGAGTTGTAGAGGATGTCGCGCACGAGCGTCGATTTTCCCGATCCCGAAACGCCCGAGACGGAGACGAGCCGTCCGAGCGGAAAGCGAACGGTCAGATTTGAAAGGTTGTGCTCCCGCGCTCCGACGACCGTCAAGGCGCCTTCCGCGCGGCGAAATGCCACGATGCGTCCGCCGCGGCCGCGACCGGGAGTCCCGGCGGCCTCAGGGGCCGCGGGATCGTCCGACCGCGCCAGGCGGCGCGCGAGCTGTGCGCCGGTGGCGGAAGATCGCACGCGCGAGAGCGCTCGAGGCGTGCCCTCGAAGAGCAGCCGCCCGCCGAGGGTTCCGGCGCCGGGTCCGAGGTCGATGACGTGGTCCGCGGTCTCGATCACCTCGGGGTCGTGCTCCACGAGCACCACCGTGTTGCCGCGATCCGCGAGCCGGCGCAGGATGCCGAGCAGCCTCCGGGTGTCCGCCGCGTGCAGGCCGATCGTCGGCTCGTCGAGGACGTACATCGTCCCCGTCAGCGAGCCACCCAGCGCCGAGGCGAGCCCGATCCGCTGCGCTTCGCCGCCGGAGAGGGTCCGCGCCGAGCGCGAGAGTGTCAGGTAGTCCAGACCGACGTCGTTCATGTAACGGACGCGCGCCTTGAGCTCCGCGACGACCGACGAAAGCCTGGCCTCTTCCGCGGGAGAGAGGTTCAGGCTCTCGAACCAGGCCTGGAGGTCCGACAGCGGCATTTCCGCCAGCTCCGAGATGGTCTTGCCTCGAAAAAGAACGGACAACGCCGCAGGGCCGAGCCGCGCGCCGCGGCACTGCGGACACAGCGTGTAGGCGCGATAGCGGGCGAGCAGCACCCGGACGTGGATCTTGTAACGCTTGGTCTCGAGCCACTCGAAGAAGCCGTGGATCCCGTAGAACTCGCCGCGGCCGCGGTATAGAACCTCCCGCTCATGCGTCGACAGGCGCTCGACGGGCACGTCCGTCCGGACGGAATAGAGCCGGCACGCGCGGAAGAGGTCGTCGTAGGTGGATTCGTACGCGGGGGTGTTCCAGGGTGCGATGGGACGGTCGGAGAGCGTCTGGCCCGGATCGGGAATCACCTTGTCGAGGTCCACGCCGATCACGCGCCCGAAACCCTGGCAGGCCTGGCAGGCGCCGAGCGGCGAGTTGAACGCAAAGAGGGCGGGCGTCGGGTCGCGAAAGTCGACGCCGCATTTCGGGCAGTGAAGCCCCCGCCGGAACGTCCGCGCCCGGTCCGCGAAGTGCGCCGAAAGGCACCCGGCGATCGAGAATCCCGTCTCGACCGCGGCGGCGATCTCCAGCCGCGATTCGGAGCGGACCACGAACCGGCCGACGACGATGCGCAGCTTCCCCTCGGAATCGACGAGTTTCGCGATGTCGTCGCCGATCTCCACGGTCTCGCCCTCCGGCGAGAGCGCCCGGAAGAAGCCGGCGCGCTTCAATTCCTCGAGTCGCAGCTTCGCCTCTTTTTCCCGCCGCCGCTTGCCCCCGGTCGCGCGCCCCTCCCAGCCGAGCGGCGCGACCAGGATCACGCGGGCGCCAGCCTCGGACGTCATCAGCTCGTCTACCGCGCGCTCCACCCCGCCCGGCACGGCCGCGACCCCGCACCCCTGGCAGAACGTCGTTCCGCCGTGAGCGAACAGCAGGCGCAGCGAATCGTGGATCTCGGTCTGGGTTCCGACGGTGGAACGCGCGTTGCGGACTCCGTTCTTCTGCTCGAGCGCGATCGCCGGGGGAACGGGCTCGATCGAGTCGACGTCCGGGCGGTCCAGCCGTTCCAGGAACTGGCGCGCGTACGTCGAGAGGGATTCGGCGTACCGCCGCTGCCCCTCCGCGTAGAGCGTGTCAAACGCGAGCGAGGACTTCCCCGATCCCGAGACGCCGGTGATGACCGTCAGGCGCCCCGTCGGAATCGAGACCGAAACGTCCTTCAGATTGTGGGTCCGCGCGCCGCGGATCCGGATATAGGGCGAGGGGGTTGGGATCCGCATGCGACGGCGACTCCGGGGACGGGAGGATGGGAGTTTCGGGACGTGATTCAGAACTGTTGAGTTTATATCGTGGGACGTCAGGGGTCAGGGGTCAGGGGTCAGGCGTTGGAATCGGAAGCCGAGCGACCAAGGGGAGCGAGACGGCCGCGGTACTCCACGGTTAACTCGACTCGAGACGGAACCGGAAACCAGGACCTCACGCGAAAACAGTTTCACCCCCGCGCCGATTCCAGCATCGGTTCAGGAAATGACGCGATGGCCCGCTACGGGCGAACACCGCCTATCCGGGGAGCTCCCCCGTCTCTTGCGCCCGGTACTGATGCACCGGACACTCGGCGGTCGGAGCGGTTCCCGAGATGAAGACCTCGGTCATATGGCGGGGACAGTTCGGGCCCGCGAGGTAGCCGGTGCCGGGGTCGATGTCCGCGGTGACGATGTCCGAGGGCACCGGAAAATTGTCGGCGAACACCTGCGGGGAGACGGCGCGCGTGAAATCCGCGAAGAGCGGCACGGCACCCTGAGAGCCCGAGAGGTGCACGGCCCGATTGTCGTCGTATCCAACCCAGACCGCCGCCAAAAATCGCGGTGAGAAGCCGACGAACCACGCGTCGCGGCCGTCATTGGTGGTTCCCGTCTTACCGGCGAGCACTCCTCGCACGCCGCCCAGCCGGGCCCCGCCGCCCGTTCCGCGGTCGATTGCGCCGCGGAGCATGGAATCGATCAGGAACACCGCGTCCGCCGGGAGAGCGGGCTTCAAGGCAGTCTCTTTGCGGTCGAGAACGGACCCGTCCGAATTCATGACGCCGACGATCGCATTCGGCTCGACCCGCACGCCGCTGTTCGCGAAGACGGAATACGCGGAGGCGATCTCCATGGGAGAGATCTCGAAGGCGCCGAGCGCGATCGAGGGATACGGGCGCAGGTCCGAGCCGATCCCGGCGGCCCGAGCGGTCGCGAGCACCGTCGGAAGCCCGGCCGCGAGGGCGGCGCGGACGGTCGGAATGTTGATCGAGAGCTCCAGTGCCTGCCGCGCCGACATCGGCCCGCGAAAAGAATTGTCGTAGTTCTTCGGCGTCCACTGCTGCTCGGACTGCTGGCGGTCCCAGGCGACGGTGATCGGAGCGTCCTCGAAAATCGTCGCGGGCGTCACCGGCTTCGCAAGATCCCGCCGCGCGAAGGCGGCGAGGTAAACGAACGGCTTGAAGAGAGAGCCCGGCTGCCGGTGCGCCTGCGTCACCCGGTTGAACTGCGAGCGCCGGTAATCGCGGCCGCCGACCAGAACCCTCACGCTCCCCGTCTGAGGCTCGAGGACGATCAGCGCGCCCTGGAGCGGCGCCTCTTTCGCCGCCTCGGCGAGCCGCCTGTACTTCTTCTCGAGCGCGGTGAGCCCCTCCGTGACGGCTCGCTGTCCGGCCTGCTGGAGGTCGACGTCGAGCGTCGTATAGATCTGGAGCCCCTCGGTCTTCAACTTGCCGCCGTAGCGCTCGGCGAGCTCCGCCTTGACGAAGTCGACGAAGTGGGGAGCCTTGGTCTTCAACGACGCCCGCGAAACGGGGCGCAGCGGCTCGGCCAGGGCGAGCTTCAACGCGGCATCGTCGATCTTTTTTTCCTCGCGCATGAGGCGCAGGACGAGGTCGCGGCGCTGGACCGCCCGCGCGGGGTTGCGCAGCGGCGAATAGACGTTCGGCGCCTTGATGATCGCCGCCAGTGTCGCGGATTCCGCAAGATCGAGGTCCGCGGCCTCCCTCCCGAAATAGTGGCGGGCCGCCTCGCCGACGCCCGTGATCGCGATGGCGCCCTCACGTCCGAGATAGATCTCGTTCAAGTACGCCTCGAGAATCTCGTCCTTCGAGTAGCGGGCGTCGAGGATGATCGCGAGCACCGCCTCGAGCGCCTTGCGCTTGAAGGTCCGCTCCGGCGAGAGGTACAGATTCTTGACCAGCTGCTGCGTCAGCGTGGACCCGCCCTGCTTCGCTCCGCCTTTCATGTTCGAAAGGAACGCTCCGAAGCTGCGTTTGATCGACACTCCGGCGTGCCGGTAGAAGTCGCGGTCTTCGGTCACGAGGATCGCGTCGGTCAGGGTCTTCGGAACCTCCGCCAGCCGAACGAGAGTCCGGTCCTCGACGTCCTCCCCGAAAACGGAGCCGAGAAGCTCGGGCTCCACGACGACCGCCGGGATCGCGGCACCCTTCGCGTCGCGGACGGAAGCCACCCGGCCGCCGGAAAACTGGACCGTCGCGGCGAACCCCGGGAAGTCGTGCCCGGGGTAACGGAACCGCCGCGTGAAGAGCTCGACCGAATCGCTCCGCCGCCGATAGTGGCCGGGCCGCGAGGGGACGGCGTCGTCCCGCTGGTAGAGAAGCCGGTCGAGCTTCGCCGAGAGCTTCTCGGGAGAACCGCCGTCGCCGGTCTGCACGGCGAGCATGTCTGAATAGATCCTCGAAGGGAGGCTCCACCGGCGGCCCTCGAAGCGCGACACCACGATCGAGGTGAAATACGCGACGAAGAGCAGCCCCACGAGCACCGTGGTGCCCAGAGCCGCCAGGATCGGTACCCGGTGGCGGTAAACCCAGAGATGGAGCGAGACGCGCTTGGGGCGGGGCGACGTCCAGGTCTTCTTCATTTCCGGTGGAAGAATACGCCGCCCGCGTCGCTTCCGCTCACTTCCTTCGCTCAGGCTCCCCCATCAGCCGCGCCGGTTGATATTCGTTGTGATCGAAGAGACCGCGCCACTCCGGTCTGTTTTAATGCGCGACGTGTCGAAGAAGGGGCGAGGGCGTTCGGGCGGCGTTTCCGGGCAGCGGGCGGCGAAGAGTCCCGCGGGGGCGCGGCCTCGGCCGGCGGCAGCGGCGGTCGTTACGCGGGGCGATCCTCGTGCTGCCGTCGTGGCCGCTCTCATCGCGGCGGCGTTTGCCGGAGCGGCGCTGGCCTTCGACACTTCCGCGGACGCGGCCTTCGACGCGCCGAAGCGGCTTGTGAGCCTGTTCGCGGTCGGGGCTGCGGCTTTGGCGGCCTTCGGATTCGGACGCTCGAAGAACCCCCTCTCGGGCGGGCGCCTCGCGGGTTGGACGGACCGGCGGGTCCCGGCGCTCCTTGCCGCCGCAGCCCTTCTCCTGGCCGTCCTCGCCGCCGCCGCGTCGCCGCGGCGCGCGCTCGCCCTCGATTCGCTGCGCCCGCTTCTCGTGATGGCGGCGCTCCTGCCGCTCGGGGCGTCCGCAGCGTTCGGCCGGCACCGGCGAATTCTCGCCGCCGCATTCGTGGCCATCTGCGCGGTGGACGGGGTCGTCTCGGTGCTGCAGGCCCTGCGCGTCTACCAGCCGTTTCCGCTCGTGACGCGCGGTGATCGGGAGGCGACGGGCGCGTTCGCCGGGAACGTCGGTTATCTCGCGCTGGGGCTGGCGCTGGCGGCGGTCGCGGCTCTCGGCGCCGCGATGACCGTCCGCAGCCGCGGCGTCCGCATCGCCGCCGGCAGCGGCTTCCTGCTCTTTGCGGGCGCGCTGCTCGTGAACCGGAACCTCACGTCCTTCTCGGCGCTCGCGGCGGGTGCCGCGGTGCTCCTCTTCGGCTTGTTCGGGCGGCGCGCGTTCCTCCCGCTGGCGGCCGCGCTGCTCGTCCTGGCCGGCGGGTTCGTCGCGTACCGCCCCATGCGGGACCGCGCCGCCGCGGCGGTGCGATCCGCCCGCGCCGGTGACTGGGACGTCCTGCTCTCGTACCGGCTCGCACCCTGGAACGCCGCGCTGCGGATGGCTCGCGAGCGGCCGCTTCTCGGATACGGGCCCGGTACGTTCGGCGCCGAATTCGTGACGCACCGGCTCGACGCGGAGATCGCGAGCCGAAGGCGCTTCGTGAGTCCGCTCGCCACCAGCACGTACGGCGAGACGCACTGCGACTACCTTCAGCCATTCGCGGAAGCCGGCATTCCCGCCGGTCTCGCGGCCGTCGGGGCGGTCGGCGCCCTGATCGTCATCCTCGTCCGCAGGGTGCGCGCGTCGCCGGAAGGCGGGCGCGCGGAGGCTCTGGTCCTTCTCGCGATTTTGGCGGCGGGCGCCGTCGCCGCTCTGACCTGGTTTCCGCTGCAGCGCCCGATCACCGCGATACCGCTCCTGCTCGCAGCCGGGCGTTCCTGGCACCTTCTTGCTCCGGGCGCCGGAAAATGAGGATCGCGCGTCCCCTCCTGCTCGCGGCCGTTCTGGCGGTCCTCCTCTGGCGCGAGCCCGCGCGCTACCACGCCGAGCGGGAGATTCGGGCGGCGACCGACGCGCTGCGCTACATCCTCACTCACTCGACCGAGCTGCCCGATGCGCCGGGTGCGCTCCAGCGGGTCGCCGAAGCCGCGGCGGCCGTCCGGACCGCCGTCCCGGGCGATTCGCGGCCGCTGCTTCTCGAGGGCTCCGCGCGCCTCGTGCGGGGTGAACCCGACCGCGCGCGCGAGATCTACGACCGCGCGAACTCGGAAGGAGAGCGGGCCGAAACGGACCTGAACCTCGCCCGCGCGCTCGAGCGGCTCGGACGGGAAGAAGATGCCCGGACCGGTTACGTCCGCGCGGCCTGGGTATCGCCCGCGCTCTTGAACGCGATGCTGCCCGACGTCGCGGAGCAGACGCGCGCGCGAATCGTCACGCTCGAAGAGGACTTGAGATCGGGCCGGCTGAAAGCGCCGCCGCCGCTACCTCGATGAGATCGCGTCGCGGAAGATCGGCGCCGACCAGATCCTCCAGACGTGCAGCTTGTACAGGACCATCGTCTTTAAGATCGCGAAGCCGTACCGCACGGAAGGCCCGAAGGCGATCTGCGAAGCCTCGTCGAAATACCGCGTCTCGATCGGGATCTCCCGGATCGTCAGCCCCTTCGCCATGCCCTGCGCGATGATCTGCGTGTCGAAGACGAACCCGTCGGAATTCGCATCGAGGTTCACCGACTCGAGGTACCGCCGGGTGTAGGCGCGAAACCCGCTGTGGTACTCGGTCAGATAGATCAGGAACGTGGCGTTCTCGACCGCCGTCAGAAAAATGTTGCCGAGGTATTTCCACTTCGGCATGCCGCCCTGAATCGGGCGTCCGCCGAGCATCCGACTGCCGAAGACGGCGTCTGAGCGGCCCTCGAGCAGAGGCTCTAAGAGATGCGGAATGACCGTCGGGTCGTACTGATGGTCCGGGTGCACCATCACGACGATGTCGGCACCGCGCTCGAGAGCGGTGCGATAGCAGGTCTTCTGGTTCCCGCCGTAGCCGCGGTTCTTCGCGTGGACGACCACGTGCAGGCCGAGCCGGCGCGCCTCCTCGACCGTGTGATCGCGCGAGGCGTCGTCGACCAGGATCACGTCGTCGACCGAGCCCTTCGGGATGTCCGCCCAGGTCCGTTCGAGCGTCTTCTCCGCGTTGTAGGCGGGCATCACGACCGCGACGCGCGCCCGCGTCGAACCCGCAGCGAGCGGCTCCCGGGCGGCGTCTCGAATCGAGTCCGTCATCTCAGACGCCGCGGCGGGTCAAGACGACGGGCAGCGTCCTCAGGAGAATCGCGAGATCGAGCCCGAACGACCAGTTGTTCAAGTAGGCCAGATCGTAGCGCAGCTTGATCTCGGGCTCGGTCGCGTAGTCGCCCGAGATCTGCGCGAGGCCCGTCAGCCCCGGCCGCACGGAATGTCGGAGCGAGTAACCCGCCACGCGGCGGGTGAAGCGCTCTGAAAATTCGGGCCTTTCCGGCCTCGGTCCGACCAGGCTCATGTCGCCTCGGAGCACGTTCCAGAGCTGCGGGATCTCGTCGACGCGCATCGCCCGAAGGAGCCGGCCAACGAAGGTGACGCGCGGGTCGCCGGGCACCGAGAGCACAGCGCCCGTTTCGATTTCCGCCCCGACCCGCATCGTGCGGAGCTTCCAGAGGGAAAAATCACGACCGTCCTTTCCAACGCGCCGCTGGCGGTAGAAGGGTCCGCCCCGGGAGGTCGAGAGGACGGCCATCGCGGCGAGAGCCAGGAACGGAAGCGCGACGACGAGCAGGACGGCCGCTCCGGCGACGTCGAATACGCGCTTGGCGCCCGCGGGGATCCCCTCCAGGGGCCGCAGCTTGGCCTCGAGCAGCGGAAGGTCGCCCACGATTCGGAACCGCAGGCGCCCGATCATGGTTTCAAACGGCGAGGGCCAGACGAGCAGGTCCGCGTCGCCGTCCCGCGGGAGCACCTCGCCGATCCGGTCGCGCCAGCTCGTCTCGTCCGGCGTCAGGATGATCTCATCCGCCTCGAGCCTCCGGGCGGCGTCGGCGAGGTCCGCCAGCGCTCCGACCCTCGGGACCTCCGGGATCGTGCTCTCGGAATCGGCGACGAGACCCACCACTTCGACCCCGGACCACGGGTGCCGGCGGATCGTGTCGGCGATGAGCGTCGCGGCGGGTCCCGTTCCGACGATGAGGGCCCGGCGCCGCGGTTGCGGAAACAGGCGCTCCAGGAGAATCCGCCAGAGCGCGACGAGCGCGCCGTTCACCAGCACGAACAAGACGAGCACCGAACGGGGAAAGGCGTAGGCCTGGGCGAACGCGAGGAAGAAGATCGCGGACAGCGAGAGAAGCTGGAAGAAGAGCGCCGGGATCAGCAAACGGCCGAGAGGATCCCGGAAGCGCTCCCGCGCACCATAGAGGCCGAAGAGCGACAGCGAAATCCCCTGCGCTGCCGCGACCAGAAGCACGTTGGCGGGGGTGAACTGGACGTTGCGGGTCGGCAGCAGGGTTTCCGTGCCGGGGATCCACACACGCGTTCGGATCCAGAACGCCAGCGCGAGCGCGGCAACCGCGATCGCGATGTCGCCGGCGAGCGCCGTCGCCCGGAAGTGCGAGTGCGAATGCGAGCGGCCGGTCACGAGCGCGCCACGGGCTTCCACGCGGCGCGGCTGTAACCCGCCAGCCCGGCGGCCACCCCTGCCGCCAGAGCCAGGTTGATCACGGCGAAATAATAGAGCGCCCCGAACACCCCCGCCCTCGGAGTGAAGCCCGCGCGGACGGAGACCGCGGCGAGGGCGGCCAGCAGCAGCACTCCGCAGCCCGCCCCGCGGAGCGGCGGGCTTGCCAGAGCGGCTGCGGAGGCGAGCAGGAAGACGAGCGGCGCCAGCCACCGGGCCGCCTTGCGCGAAAAAAACACGAATGAAAGGAGTGGCCGCCGCACGGCGTTCCACAGCCACGTTTCTCGGCGCAGCACCTGCCCGGCGCCGACGCCGATCCGGAACCGGCGCGAGGTCTCCGCGCGGGGATCCCGTCCCGCGCCTTCCCGCGCGACCGCGTCCGGAGCAAAGACCACGGCCCCGCCCCGCCGGAGCACCCCGAGAGGGATGAGAAAGTCATCCATCGAGGTCGTGTCGGCCGGAATCGGCGCAACGTCCGCGCGCCTCGCGGCATAGATCGCGCCGTTGGCGCCGAGACAGACTCCCAGCCTGCCCTCCGCCTCCTTCAGCTCCGTCTCGCGGTCCCAGAAGGCGCTCTCCGGGCTCTGCGCGCCCCCGGGGGCATCGAGGACGAGCCGTCCACAGGCGGCGCCGGCGCCAGCTCTCTCGACCGCGCGGCAGAGCGCTTCGACGGCGCCCGGTTCGAATCGCGTGTTCGCGTCCGTAAACACGAGGATCTCGGCTGTGGAAGCCGCGACCAGATCGTTCAGCACGCTCGCCTTCCCGCGCCGCACGGGAAACTCCCGGACGGAAACGCGGACGCCGCCGGTGTCCCGCGCGGCCGCGGCGGTCCTGTCTCTCGACCCGTCGCATCCAATCGAGATGCGGTAGTCGCCTTCTACCTCCTGAGCGAGCAGGTTCTGCACGCGCGCCGCGATCACCCTCTCTTCGTCCGCGGCCGAAACGAGCACCTCGACGCTCGCGGCGCGACCTTCGCCGGCGAGCGCGGGCTCCGCCGGGGGCGCCCATCGGGCGAGGCGGCGCAGGATCGGCGGGTAGAGCGCGTACGACCACGCCGCGAGAGAGAGCGCGCTGGCGAAGAGAACCGCGGAGAGAACGGTCACGGGCGGCCCCGGCGCAGGAGCTCGCCAGCGAAGTCTTCCCCGATCCGCCGCCAGTCGTACCGACGCTCGACCCGCGCCCGGGCGGCCGCCGCGAGCTTCTCCCGCAGCGGCGCGTCGCGGAGGAGCCGGACGAGTGCGTCGGCGAAATCGGGAGGTTCGTCGCGCAGCAGGATCTCGCGGCCGTCTTCCAGGTCCAATCCTTCCGATCCGACCGTCGTGGACACCACCGGGACGCCGCACGCCGCCGCCTCGAGGATCTTCAGGCGAGTTCCCCCGCCAGCCCGCAACGGGACGATCGCGACGTCGGCGCGGGACCAGTGAGGCCTCGTGTCCCCGCCCTCGCCCAGGAATTTCCAGTCCGGCGAAGACGGCGCTCGCCGGACGAGAGACGCGGGCGCCCCGCGGCCGAGCACCTCGACTCGCGCCTCGGGAGCGGCCGCCCGTACGAGCGGCCACACGCGCTCGGCAAACCACCGCAGACCTTCTGCATTCGGCGGCCACGACAGATCGCCGACGAAGAGAATCACCCCGTCCCCGGGGCGCGCCGGGTGGAACTCGTACCTCGTCAGATCCACCGCGTTCGGGACGACGAGGGGCGCAGAGTCGGGCGCCAGCCGTAGAAGATCGGAAGCATCGGGCGCGGAAACGCACGACACCCCCTCGGCCGTCATCAGGAGACGCCGTTCGACGGCGCGCACGCGCGGCGCCTGGAGGCCCGCGAACGCGCGGACCGGGAGCCGCGAGGCGGTCTCGGACATCCGTTCCCAGATGACCGAGTCGAGGTTGTGGAAGTCCACCCACGAGGGTCTCCCACGCCCCACCGCCAGCGGGCCGACGTGGTACGAGTGCGCGACGATCCAGGAGGGCCGTTCGCGGGCCGCATCGCGCGACAGGCTCGCCTCGAGCTTCGCCGAACCGTAGAGCCTCGGCGAGTACGCGCCTCCGAACAGGAGGCTCGCCGCTGCCGCGCGTGCTTTCCGGACAAGCCGCGGCAGCTGCGGGAACTCCTCGACTTCGACCCCCTCCGGGTACCCCGAGGCGCCCGCCAGATGCGGCGCGCGGAGCACGAACGCGCGGACGCGAAAGGAGCCCGCGAGCGCCCGCAGCAGATGGAAGTTGCGGATGGCGAGCCCGTCGCGCGTCGGATGCGTCGGACGGGGAAGGACCGAAAAGAGGAGCGGCTTCATCGGGGATTCGCGAGTATAGGAGCCGGGCGACAACCAGAAGTGAGACGGCCCCTGTATTTCGAGGTCAACCGGGGCGTCGATGCTCCGATCCGATTCAGACAGGCAGGGGCAAGACTGATCCACGGGCTGAGGGCGACACGACCAGCATGCTCAGGCCCCTCTTTCGAATCCCGATTGAGTTGACCGCGGGGTACCGCGGCCGTCTCGCTCCCGTTTGGTCGCTCGGCTCCCGATTCCCGACTCCCGATTCCCGAAAAAAAAGGCCCCGGCAAACGCCGGGGCCGAAAATTCAGAAGCTTCGCGGATCGATCAGTACATTCCGCCCATTCCGCCGCCGCCGCCCGGCATCCCCGCCGGAGCCTTGTCCTTCTCCTTGATCTCGGAGATGAGGGCTTCCGTCGTGAGCATGAGTCCCGCGATGGACGCCGCGTTCTGCAGCGCGTTCTTGGTGACCTTGGTCGGATCGATGATGCCGGCCTTCAGCATGTCTTCGACCTTCTCGGCGTTCGCGTTGAAGCCGAAGTTGCCGCCCTTGGCCTTGAGCTCGTTGATGATGACCGAGCCCTCCATCCCCGCGTTGGCGACGATCTGCCGGGTCGGCTCCTCGAGCGCGCGAAGAAGGATGCGGGCGCCGATCTGCTGGTCGCCGTGAAGACCCTTGACCACCGCGTTGATCGAGTCGACGCAGCGGAGAAGCGCCACGCCGCCGCCGGGGACGATCCCCTCTTCGACGGCCGCCTTGGTCGCGTGCATCGCGTCCTCGACGCGGGCCTTCTTCTCCTTCATCTCGGTCTCGGTGGACGCGCCGACCTTGATCTGCGCGACGCCGCCGACGAGCTTCGCCAACCGCTCCTGAAGCTTCTCGCGGTCGTAGTCCGAGGTCGTTTCCTCGATCTGCGTCCGGATCTGCTTCACGCGGCCCTGAATGATTTCCTGCTTCTTCTTGGAACGGTCATCCACGACGAGCGTCGTGTTGTCCTTGTCGACGTTGACCTTCTTCGCGTCGCCGAGGTCTTCCCACTTCACGTTCTCGAGCTTGATCCCGAGGTCCTCGGAAATGAGCTTGCCGCCGGTTAAGATCCCGATGTCCTCGAGCATCGCCTTGCGGCGGTCTCCGAAGCCGGGCGCCTTGACCGCGCACACCTGAAGGGTTCCGCGCAGCTTGTTGACGACGAGAGTCGCGAGCGCTTCGCCCTCGACCTCTTCCGCGATGATCAGGAGGGGCTTGCCCTGCTTGGCGATCTGCTCGAGGACCGGGAGGAGGTCCTTCATGTTGGAGATCTTCTTCTCGAACAGCAGCACCTTCGCGTTCTCGAGGATGCACTCCATCCGCTCGGCGTCGGTGATGAAGTACGGGGAGAGGTAGCCGCGATCGAACTGCATTCCCTCGACGACTTCGAGCGTCGTCTCGAGCCCGCGAGCCTCTTCGACCGTGATCACGCCGTCCTTGCCGACTTTGTCCATCGCCTCGGAGATGATCTTTCCGATCTCGACGTCGTTGTTGGCTGAGATCGTTCCGACGTGGGCGATGTCCTTGCCCTCGACGGGCTTCGACATCTTGTTGAGCGCTTCGACCGCGGCGCGGACGCCCGCGTCGATGCCACGCTTCAACTCCATCGGGTTCGCGCCCGCGGTGACATTCTTGATGCCCTCGCGGTAGATCGCCTGGGCGAGGACGGTCGCGGTGGTGGTTCCGTCGCCCGCCACGTCGGACGTCTTCGAAGCGACTTCGCGAACCATCTGCGCGCCCATGTTCTCGAGCGAATCCTGAAGCTCGATCTCCTTGGCGACGGTGACGCCGTCCTTGGTGATCGTGGGGGAACCGAACTTCTTCTCGATGACGACGTTGCGGCCCTTCGGACCGAGCGTCACTTTGACGGCGTCCGCGAGCTTGTTGACGCCGTGGAGGATGCGCTGGCGCGCTTCCTCACCGTATGAAATCGTTTTAGCTGCCATATTTCTGTGTCTCCGTTTATCTCTAAAATCCGTGCCGGTTACGTCTCTGTCGAATTCTTACTTCTCGATGACGGCGAGAACTTCGTCCTCGCGCAGGATGAGATGCTCTTCGTCATCGATCTTGATTTCCGTCCCGGCGTACTTGCCGATCAGGATGCGGTCGCCCTTCTTCACGTCGAGGGGCAGCTGTTTGCCCTCCTCGTTGATCTTGCCCTTGCCAACGGCGACGACTTCGGCCTCCATGGGCTTTTCCTTGGCCGAGTCGGGGATGATGATGCCGCCTTTGCGGGTTTCGGTGGTCTCGAGGCGTTTGACGAGAATGCGGTCGTACAGCGGTCGAATCTTCATGCGTTTCCTCCAGTTACCCTTCTTGGACTGCCGGGAGGTCCCAGATGGGAGCCCGGCGGGATGCGGATATTAGCACTCCTCGCTATAGAGTGCCAACACCCATGACAACAGGCCGGAACGGCCTGACATTCCAAGGCGTTATGACCGTTCCGGGCCGTGCCGAAGGCCCCTGGCGGCATGCCAAATCGCGCGGTTTGCGACGCTTTTTACAAACTCCCCCGGGGGCCTTCCCCGACGCCCTCTCCTTGCCCGGGGTATCGTCCGAGATTCCCTCCATGAACGCCACGAACTGGACCGGCCGGGACGTTCTGATCACGGGCGGCCTCGGCTTCCTCGGTTCGAATCTCGCCATCCGGCTGCTGCGCGAAGGCGCCCGCGTCACCCTCTGCGACGCGATGATCGACGGATACGGCGGGAACAGGGCCAACATCCGTGAAATCGCGCCCGACGTCGAGGTTTCGATCTCCGACGTCCGCGACGAGTCGGCGATGGGAGACCTCGTCGCCGGGCGAGACGTCGTCTTTCACCTGGCCGCGCAGGTCTCGCACGTCATGTCGCTCTCGAACCCCTATCCCGACATCGATATCAACATCAAAGGCACGGCCGCCGTCCTCGAAGCCTGCCGCAAGAAAAACCCGGACGCGGTCGTGGTCCGATCCGGCACGCGCGGGCAGTACGGCCCCGCGGTGCGTCTGCCCGTCTCCGAAGAGGCACCCTCGGATCCCCGAGGGCTCTACGAGATCTCCCAGCTGACGGCCGAGATGATCTGCAGGACGTACACCCGCATCCACCGCGTCCGCACCGTGCCGCTGCGCCTCACCAACATCTACGGGCCGCGGGCTCAGATGCGCCACCCTCATTTCGGCGTCGTCAACTGGTTCGTGCGGCTGGCTCTCTCCGGCTCCCCCATCTCCGTGTTCGGCTCCGGCCAGATCCTTCGCGATTTTCTCTATGTCGACGACTGCGTCGACGCGCTCGTGAGAGCGGCGCTCGAGCCGTCGGCGGTCGGCGAGATCTTGAACGTCGGCAACGACCGGTCGAGCACGTTTCTGGAGGTCGCACAGACCCTGGAGCGGCTGGTCCCCGGCGCCCGGGTGGAGTTCACGGATTTCACACCCGAGCGGCGCGCGCAGGAGCCCGGGGACTTCGTGTCCGACATCTCGAAGATCCGCCGGATGCTCGGATGGAGCCCGTCGGTCGAGCTCGAGGACGGACTCTCCCGGACCGTCGAGTTCTACGTCGGGCGGAAGGACGACTATTTCTAGGGTCTCGTCGCCCTCGTCGCTCCCCTCACCTCCCGTCACTCGGCCCCCCGCCGCCGTTCTCCACTAGGCTACTCTCCACTAAGCTAGCCGCCAGTCATGATTTTCATCCATCCGACCGCCCTGGTGGCGTCGCCGCGGATCGGGGAGGGCACCCGGATCTGGGCGTTCGTCAACGTGCTCGAAGGCGCGACGATCGGCCGCGACTGCAACATCTGCGACGGCTGCTTCGTCGAGAACGACGTCGTGGTGGGAGACCGCGTGACCGTGAAATCCGGCGTGTCCCTCTGGGACGGAGTCCGTCTCGAGGACGGGGTGTTCGTCGGACCCAACGCGTCTTTCTCCAACGACCCGCGCCCGCGAAGCGGCGTCCACCTGGAGTCCTTTCCCCGGACTGTCGTCCGCGAGGGCGCCTCTCTCGGCGCCGCGGCGACGGTCCTCCCGGGAATCACGATCGGACGCTCCGCCATCGTCGGGGCGGGTTCCGTCGTCACGCGAGACGTCATCGATTTTGCGCTCGTCTACGGCAATCCGGCGCGCGCACGCGGATGGGTCTGCCGCTGCGGCCGGACGCTCCGATTCGAAGGGGAACGCTCGCTCTGCGCCTGCGGCGGCGCGTTCCGCCGCGAAGGCACCGGCGCCGGTGCCGGCCGCATCCTGGAAGAGCCCGCATGAGCAGCGCCCCCGCGGCGACGGCTCTCGACCGCGTTCCGTTCGCTGACCTCGCCGCGGCCTATGCCGCGGAGCGCCCGGCGATCGACGGCGCCGTCGCGCGCGTTCTCGCGAGCGGGTCGTTCATCCTGGGGCGAGAAGTCGAGGGCTTCGAGCACGCCTTCGCGTCATTCCTCGGCGTCGGTCACGTGGTCGGCTGCGGGAACGGGACGGAGGCGATCGCTCTCATGCTGCTCGCGGCCGGAGCCCGGCCGGAGGACGAGGTCGTCATCCCGGCGAACGCGTGCGTGCCCGTGGCCGCCGGGGTTCGCCTCGCGGGAGCGCGCCTGCGGCTCGCCGACGTCGACCCCGCGACGCTGACGCTCGACCCGGACGCCTTCGAGCGCGCCGCCGGACCCGAGACGCGGTACGTGCTCGCCGTGCATCTCTATGGCGGCGTCGCCGATCTCGACCGCCTGGGCGAGATCGCCCTGCGGCGCAACGTCACGCTGCTGGAAGACTGCGCGCAGAGCCACGGCGCGTCGTGGAACGGCCGGAAAACCGGCGCCTTCGCCGCGGCCGCCGCGTTCTCTTTTTACCCGACGAAAAATCTCGCTGCTTTCGGGGACGGCGGCGCGGTCTCCACAAACGACGCGGCGATCGCCGGGCGACTTCGCCGTCTGCGGCAGTATGGATGGTCGCGCCGCGACTTCGCGGAGACCGAGGGGCGCAACTCGCGGCTGGACGAGCTGCAGGCGGCGATCCTGACCGCGAGGCTTCCGTCGCTCGAAGCCGGGAACGCCCGCCGGCGCGAGATCGCTGCGCTCTACGACGCCGCGCTGGCGGACCTGCCGCTGACGCGCCTCGCGGCCCTCCCGGGCGCGGTTCCCGCCGCCCACCTCTATCCCATCCGGTGCGACCGCCGCGACGCGCTCCGCGAGGCGCTCGCGGCCGAGGGCGTCGAGACCGGAGTCCACTACCCGACTCCCATCCACCTTCAGCCGGCATACGCGTACCTGGGACACCGGGCCGGCGAGTTCCCGGTCTCCGAGAGCGCCTCCGCGAGCATCCTGTCGCTGCCTCTGCACCCCGGCTTGAGCGACGCCAAGGCCGGACGCGTGGCGTCCCTCGTCCGCCGCTTCTTCGGGGCGGCATGACGCGGGCGCTCATCTCCGTCGTCGTCCCCGTTTACTTCAACGCGGGCACCGTCGCGCGTCTCGCGGAGCGGCTGCGGTCGGCCGCCTCCAGCTCGGACTGGAACCTCGAGGTTCTGTTCGTGGACGACGGATCCGGCGACGACTCGTGGGAGCGGATCCTCGAGATCTGCCGCGGGTGGCCGTCCGCGAGAGGAATCCGGCTGACCCGCAACTTCGGGTCGCAGATGGCGATCGTCGCAGGTCTCCGCGAGGCGCGCGGTGACGCCGCCGCCGTGCTCTCCGCCGACCTTCAGGAGCCGCCGGAGCTGCTTCCCGAGCTCGTCGCGGCGTGGCGGCGCGGCGCGACCGCGGCCCTCGCCGTGCGCCGCAGCCGCCCCGAGGGGTGGACCTCCCGCACGGCGTCCGGTCTCTACTACCGCGCGCTCAAGAAGCTCGCGTTCTCGGAGATGCCGGCGGAGGGCTTCGACTGCTTCCTGATCGGCCGGCCGGCGATCGACTTCCTGGCGCAGACGCGCGAAGTCAATACGTCGCTTCCCGGCCTCCTCCTCTGGGCCGGATTTCCGGCCGCGCTCGTCCCGTACGACCGCGTCCCGCGCGACGAGGGGCGGTCCCGCTGGACCCTCGCCAAGAAGCTCAAATATTTCGCCGACGCCATCGTGTCCTTTTCCTACGCTCCGCTGCGGGTGATGTCGGTCGCCGGCATCCTGCTGGCGCTTCTCGCTTTCGCGTACGCCGCGTTTCTGATTTTTTTCAAGCTGTTCCACGGGCAGCCGATCCAGGGATGGACCACGACCATGGTCGTGCTCGCATTTCTCTCGGGGGTGCAGCTCCTTTCGCTCGGGATCCTGGGCGAGTACCTGTGGCGGACGCTCGATGCGGCGCGCGGACGCGCGGGGTTCGTGGTGAGGGAGAAGACGAAGGAAGGGTAGGGGTCAGGGTTACGGGGTCGTGAAGGGTAAGGGGTAAGGGGTCAGGGGTGAGGCGGACGGGAGCGGACGACAGGGAAATCCACCGCCTCGCAAAAACACGACGGCCTTCGGACGCCCTCCGTTGTTTTTCCGGCGCGCGGTTCGTCCTTTGGTCCGGTCCGCCTCACCCCTCACGCCTGACCCCTCACGGCCCCCGGGTCCTTCTCACCCCTCACGCCTCACCCCTCACGTCCCGGCGTCCCGGCGCCTCAGCAGGTGGGCGGTAAATCCGTCGTTGGTTGCGCCGGGGAGGATCTGGAGCCGGTGTCCTTCGACGAACTCGCGGAGGCCTTCGGGCGCGTCGATCGGGGCGGCCTCGAGTCCGGCGTCGCGCTCTAAGACCCGCTGGACCACGCGCTCGTTCTCCTCGAACTCCAGGCTGCAAGTCGAGTACAGGATGAATCCGCCCGGGGCCGCGAGAGCGGCGGCGGCGGCTAAGCCGCGCTCCTGCGCCCGCGACAGGCTTTCGATGGCGTCCCGGCTCACGCGGTAGCGGATCTCGGGGTTCTTCCGGAGCGTCCCGGTCCCGCTGCACGGCGCGTCGTAGAGCACCCGGTCGAACGCTCCGGCGGGAAGAGGCGAAAAAAGGATGTCGGCCGCCGCGGCGAAGACCTCCTGGATTCCTAAACGGCGCCGTGCTTCCGAGACACGGAGGAGCCGCGCCGGCGATCGGTCGAGAGCCACGACTCGCCGTGCGCGTCCGAGCGCGACCGCCGCGAACGACTTTCCGCCCGGAGCGGCCGCGACGTCTACGAGGGTGTCCCCCGGCGGCATCAGGAGCGGGAGCGCCTGCGAGCCGACGTCCTGGATGGCGAAGTGCCCCGACGGGAAGAGCGGCGACTTCAGCGGATTTCCTGAAAGGACGACGAGGCCGAGCGGCGAGATCGCCGAGATCTCCGTCTCGATTCCTTCCGCGGAGAGCGCGGACGCGAGCGCCGCCCGATCGGTGCACCGCGGATTGACCAGGAGGTCGAGACCCGAAGGCGCGTTGTCGGACGCGAGCAGCGCCAGCGTCCGCTCGATCCCGAACCGGCGAAGCCAGCGCCCGACTAAAAACTCCGGGTGGGAAAATCGAGCGGCCAGTCCGGCGGCGTCGAGAGTCGCCGGATCCGGCTCGGCGGGTGCTCCCCGGCGCAACAGGGTCCGCAGAACGGCGTTCACCAGCCGCCCCGCGCCGTCACCTCCGCTCCCCCGGGCATGCCGGACCGCTTCGTCAACCGCGGCGTACTCGGGCACGCGGTCGAGATGCCGGAGCTGGTAGAGCGCGACCTCGAGGACTTCCCGGAGAGGCGAGGCGAGCTTCGCGAGCGGGATCCGCGAAACCGCCGCAAGCTCCGCGTCGAGGGACGCGCGACGCCGCAGCACGCCGAGCACGAGGTGGCGGAAGAGGTCGTGATCGGCCGGAGAGAGCGTGCTGCCGCGCTCGGCCAGAAGCGGCGTCGCCCGGCCTCCTCGCTCGAGCACCTCGCGCAGGACCTCGACCGCGCGGCGGCGCGCCGGCGAGATGGCCCGGACCCCCGGAGGCGGCACCGGGCGCCCTTTCAAGCGGCCAGGCTTTCGAAGCGGCCGGCTGCGGCGTTCGCGAGGAACTCTCCGGCGCTCACCGGCTTCTTCCCCTCGCGTTGCAGCCGCAGCACGAGGAGCGACGTGCCTTTGCCGGCGGCGACGACGAGCCCCGAGTCGGACGCGTGGAACGTTCCGGGGGGCGTGCTGAGGGAATCCAGCCCGACTTCCAATGGCACTCGCACTCGCACTCGCACTCGGGCCTCGAGGAGCTTGATGCGCTCGCCGGCCAGGAAGGTGAACAGACCCGGCCACGGCGTAAACGCGCGAAGCCGTCGCTCGAGCTCGGGCGCCGGGAGAGACCAGTCCACCTGGCCATCCTCGCGACGGATGGTCCGGCAGTATGTCGGCGTCCCCTCCTGCGACCGCGAGGAAAGCGTCCCGCTCTCGAGCCCCGCCAGCGTCTCGGCGAGAAGGTCCGCCCCTGCGGAGGACAGCCGCGCGGAGAGCGAGACCGCGTTCTCGCGAGGCCCGATCGGGAGGCGCCGCTCCAGGAACACGGGACCGGCGTCGAGCTCACTCACGAGGCGCATCGTGGACACGCCGGTCTCCGGGTCCCCCGCGAGAATCGCCGCCTGAATCGGAGACGCGCCCCGGTGGCGCGGTAGAAGCGACGCATGGACGTTGACGCACCCGAGCCGCGGCACAGCGAGGATCTCGTCGGGGAGGATCTTCCCGTAGGCAACGACGACGCCGACGTCGGGCGCTGCGGCGCGAAGCCGCTCGAGGAATGCGAGGTTGTCGCGAAGCCTCTCGGGCCGCTCGATGGCGATGTTGCGCTCCCGGGCCGCGAGCGCAACCGGGGACGGGACCGGCTGGCCATGGCGGCCGACCGGCCTGTCCGGAGCGGTGACGACGAGCGGGACCACCGCGGTGTCGGCGAGCCTCTCGAACGCCGGGACCGCGAACGCCGGCGTCCCGAAGAAGACGCAGCGAAGCAGCGTCAGCTCCGCAGCGTGCGGTCGCCGAGCTCAGGCGACTCGCCGGCCGCGGACCCGTGAAGCGCCGTGTCGGCCACCGCGGCCGGCTCGCCCGCGAAAGGTGCGGCGACGGTCAGCTCGGGGCCGGAATGACGGAGCTTCCAGAGAGAACGGCCCGCCCAGAGCCCCGAGGCCGCGAAGAAGAGAAGCGCGAGCCCGTCCACGAATCCGAAGAGGACCCAGGCGCGGGGCCACCGCTTTTCGAACCCGTAAAACAGCACCGGCAGGAACAGCAGGAACGCGTAGATCGCGACCACGATGGTCCGCCGGAGCTCGTGCTGCCGGTCGACCGGGGGCTCTAAGAACCCGAGTCCCTTCGCCAGGCGGTAGACGAGGTACGCAAACGCCGGCGCCGCCGCGAGCGCCACCGCCATCCAGAGGAAAGGCCGGGTCAGTCTCACCGTGGCTGCCGGTCGACGGCTTCGAAGTAGTCCTGTGACACGAGGACCTCGCGAGGCTTGGAGCCGCGCGGCGGCCCGAGCAGCCCGTCACGCGACATCATGTCGATCAGCTTGCCAGCGCGCGAGAACCCGACGCCCATGCGGCGCTGGAGGAAGGAAATGGATGCCATTTTTTCCTTCACGACGATGCGCGCCGCCTCGTCGTACAGCGGATCGTTCTCATCGTTGCCCTCCCCATCGCCCCGCCGCGTCACCTCATCGCGGTCCTTCGTGACGTCCTCGTTGAAGTGCGGCTTGCTCTGCTTCTTCAGAAACTTCACCAGCGCGGCGGTCTCCTGCACGGAGACGTACGCGCCGTGCACGCGCCGCAACCGCGAGGTGCCCGGGGGCAGAAAGAGCATGTCGCCGCGCCCGAGCAGCCGCTCCGCGCCGTTGCCGTCCAGGATGACGCGCGAGTCGATCTTCGAGGACACCTTGAACGCGATGCGCGATGGAAGGTTGGCCTTGATGACGCCGGTCAGAACGTCCACGGACGGGCGCTGGGTCGCGACCACGAGGTGGATCCCGACGGCGCGCGCCTTCTGGGCGAGCCGCACGATCGACTCCTCGACGTCCTTCGGAGCGGTCATCATGAGATCGGCGAGCTCGTCGATCACAATGACGATCAGCGGCATCGGCTCGAGCTTCAGGTCCTCGTCCGGATGGTCGGCTTTCACGCGCGCGATGACCTCCGGGTCCTTGATCGCGGCGTTGTACTGCTCAGCGTTGCGGACCTGCCCCACGTCGGAAAGGATCTGGAAGCGCTCCTCCATCACCCCGACCGCCCACTTCAGCGCGTTCGACGCCTTCTTCGGGTCCGTAATGATCGGAGTCAGGAGGTGCGGCAGGTTTTCGTACATTTCGAGCTCGACCATCTTCGGGTCGATCAGGATCAGCTTCACCTGGTCCGGCCTCGCCTTGTAGAGCAGTGACGTCAGCAGGGAGTTGATCCCGACGCTCTTTCCCGAGCCGGTCGTCCCGGCAATCAAGAGATGCGGCATCGCGCGAAGATCGTCGACGACGGGCTCGCCATGGATGTCCTTGCCGAGCGCCAGGGTGAGCAGCGACGGCGAGCGCACGAATTTTTCGGACTCGAGGACGTCGCGGAGCGCGATCACCTCTCCGCCGCCCGGGTTAGGCACTTCGATGCCGACGCTGGCTCGCCCGGGAAGCCTTTCGATGCGGATCGACTCCGCGGAGAGCGCCAGCGCGAGATCTTCGGAGAGGCCCATCACCTGGTTGACCTTGATGCCCGCCGCGGGCCGGAATTCGTACGTCGTCACGACCGGCCCCGGATGGTATTCCGCGATGTCCCCTTCGACGCCGAACTCCGCGCACTTGGCGGCGATCAGCTTCCCGCTTTCCGCGAGGAGCTTGCGGTCCACGGTGCCGACGTTCTCGCGCCTCTCGAGCAGCGACGAGGGCGGGTACGTGTAGCCCTCGACGACGAGCGGCAGGTTCTGCTGGGTATCGGGCTTCTTCCGAGGGGGCCCGGCGGACGGCCCGGAGGAGGGAGCCGGTTTCCGCGGCGCGACCGTCGTCTTCGTCAGGGAAAATCTGCCCGGCCCCGGCAGCTCGACCAGGACGGGCGCCAGATCATCGCGAGCGAACGGCACCTCGTCGAGCGACACCGGAGATTGCCGGGCCTTCTCGAGGTGCTTGGCGACGACCGTGCGGCGCAGCCGCTCCTTGGTCCGGCTGTCCCGGCGCCGCGCCCACCGCACGGTTCCGCGGCTCCAGAGCCCGGCGAAACGAATGCGCAGGCCGAGGAACACCTCCGCGAGAGAAACCTGCGTCGCCAGCGGGATCGCGAGCAGCACCAGCGCCGAACAGAGGAGGGCCGCTCCGGTCGTCCCGAGGCGACCGCGCGCTGCTTCCGAGGCCGCGCGTCCGACGACGCCGCCGGCGTCCATCTCCTCGCCCGAGAAAACGCGGCGTCCCACGGAGAGCGACAGGAGCGCGGGGACCGCAAGGGCGAGCAGCGCGAATCCGGCCGCTTTCGTCGCCGGGTTGTCGAAATGCCGCTGCCAGAATCGGCGCCAGCCCCAGTACAGCAGCAGGACCGGGACCGCCCAGGCCGCGAACCCGCCGGCGGCATACAGCGCGGCCGAGAGCGACGCGCCGAAGGTCCCGATCCAGTTCGCGGGACCGGCCGCGTCGACGGGATTCCCGACGGAATGCGAGAAGAGGCTCGGGTCCGCTCCGTCGTGGGAAAGCAGTGACAGGGCCACGAGGGCCCCGGTCAGGAGGAGAAGAACTCCGATCGCTTCGCTGGCCAGACGGCCGCGCCAGAAGGCTCCTTGGCTCAATCTGGACCATTATGCGGCGGAACCCGCGGAAAGGCGAACGGCGGCGCGCGGCGAGAGCGCGCCGGTGAACTCTTCGACGGGAAGAGAGCCGGCGCGTCTCGCGTCTCGCGTCTCGCGTCTCTAAAGGAGCCGGACCGCGCGAGGAGCTACTTCACATCGTCCCACGCGGCGCCCGCATTGGCCGCAAAGCGCTCCTTGTAACCGGTCCACTTTTCGTAGGCGGGAAGCGAGACCTCGCGAAGGAAGACTTCTTTCGACTTTCCCGCTGTCTTCGCCTTGCGTGCGGCATCGAGAACGTCCGCGATGTACGTCCGGAACACCTTCAACCCGGCGAGATCGGTGACCTCACCGTGGCCGGGAATGATTCGGGCGTCCGGGGACACCTTCGAGATCGCTTTGTCGATCGCCGCGAGGTAGCCGGTCGCCGAGCCGCCGCTCGAGACGTCGATGAACGGGACCACCTGGTTGAAGAAATCGTCGCCCATGTGGAGCACCTTCGCCTTCTCGAACCACACGACGCTGTCTCCGTCGGTGTGTGCCGGGGGGAGATGCCAGACGTTGATGGTCTCGTCGCCCATGTGGATCCGCATCGACGACTCGAACGTCATGACGGGTGCGGCGATCTCTTCGACCCGGACGGACTTCGCCCACGCGAGCTGGTCCGAGAGCGACTTCGCCGCCTGATCCCTGCCCGCCGCCCGCGCCTGATCGATCAAGGCGGGGTAGTTCCGGGTGATCTCCGCGGGGCTCGCGAGCATCCGGGTGCGGACGTTGTCGTGGGCGACGATCATCGCGAACTGGCGGAAGACCTCGTTGCCCCCGACGTGATCGCCGTGGTGATGGGTGTTCAGGAGAAAGCGAATCGGCTTGTCGCTGATCTTCCGGATCTGCCGGACGATTCCCGGAGCGATGTCCTTGAACTGGGAGTCGACGACCAGCACCGCGTCGGGGCCGACGAAGAAGCCGACGTTCCCGCCGCGGCCGTAGAGCGCGTAGACGTTTCCGGGAAGGGGCTGGAGCCGGAAGACGTCCTCGGGATTCTGATCGTGGTGCTCGCCCGCGGCCGGGGTCGCGCTCGGCGCCGGAGTCGGCCTCGGCGTCTGCGCCAGCAGCCCCGGCACTGCGGAGAGGAAGGCCGCGCCGACGGCAGCGGTGAGGACGGCAATTCGTTTCACGGGGCTCCTTCCGAAGGCGAGGAACTTTAGCTCGAAAGGGAGAAAGATTCCTCCGCTCCCTCTCCCGAGCGCCAAGGGAGAGGGCAGGGCCGAACGGCCGGTCGTCGGACTGGTGTCGGACCGGTGTTTCCGCCTCCGGCGTCCGGCATTTCCCGTAGGCGTTCGGACTTCGCCGTCCCCGTCTCGCGTCTGGCCCGGCACCGCGCCGCGCCGCGCCGACCTTACAATGCGCCCCTCATGGAGCAAGCGCGCAGACCCCGGATCCTCTCGGGCGTTCAACCGTCCGGAAAGCTGCATCTCGGCAACTATTTCGGCGCGATCCAGCAGCACATCGCCCTCCAGGACGAAGGCGAGTGCTTTTTCTTCATCGCGGACTTCCACGCCTTGACGACGATCCAGGATCGCGGGGCGCTCCGTGAGAACGTCCAGGCGGTCGCGCTCGACTACCTGGCGCTGGGACTCGATCCCGAAAAGGCGGCGTTCTTCCGGCAGTCCGACGTGCCGGAAGTGACGGAGCTCGCCTGGATCCTCTCGACGGTCACCGGGATGGGGCTTCTCGAGCGGGCCCACTCGTACAAGGACAAGCTCGCTCGCGGGATCCCTGCGACAGTCGGGCTCTTCAACTACCCGGTGCTGATGGCCGCCGACATCCTGATCTACCGCTCCAATCTCGTCCCGGTCGGCCAGGACCAGATTCAGCACATCGAGATGACGCGCGACATGGCCGGATATTTCAATCAGACTTTCAAGAAGGTCTTTCCGCTGCCGGAAGCGCGGCTCGAGCGCGCCGTCGTCGTTCCGGGCACCGATGGAAAGAAAATGAGCAAGTCCTACGGCAACACGATCGACATCTTCGCGGAAGGCGCTGCGCTCAAGAACGCCGTGATGAAGATCGTCACCGACAGCACGCCGGTCGAATCGCCGAAGGACCCCGAGAAAGACAACGTGTTCGCGCTCTACGCGCTTCTCGCCACGCCGGCCGAAACCGAGGGGCTCGCGGCGCGCTACCGCGCGGGCGGGCTCGGATACGGAGACGCGAAGAAGCTCCTGATCGATCAGATCGACCGGCGCTTCGCGCCCGCGCGCGCCAAACGTCTCGAGCTCGAGCAGCAGCCCGAACGCGTCGAGGCCGCGCTCCGGTCAGGGGCGGAGCGAGCCGGCGCCGTCGCCCGGGAAACGATGCGCCGGGTGCGCGAGGCGGTCGGGCTGCGCTAGGGCCGGGTATCGGAAGCCGACCGACCGTCCCGCGATTTCGATTCTCGATCTCCGATTCCCGATCCTGCCGATTCCCGGGTCCCGGTTCCCGATTCCCGATTCCCGAGTCCCGAGTCCGGCTGACTTGCGCTATATTTACGCCCCGTGGCGACTCCGGTATCCAACCCTCCAAACCCCTGGGAATCGACCCACGCCGAATGGCTCGGCGAGCCGCCCGAGGCGCGGCTCGAGGTGTTCGAAGAGCGGGCAAAGTCCATCATCGCGGAAAACGACAGCCCGGACGTCGGTTTCCGGTTTTCGATCAACCCGTACCGCGGCTGCTTCCATGCCTGCGCCTACTGCCTCGATGGCGACACCCCGATCCTCATGGCGGATTCCACGACGAAGCCGCTCGCGCAGGTTCGAGAAGGGGACGAGGTCCTGGGAACCGTCGCAGTTGGACAGTACCGCCGGTACGTTCGGACGCCGGTTCTCGCCCACTGGAGCCGAATCGCGCCGGCGTACGCCACCGACCTGGAGGACGGGACCCGCCTCGTTTCCAGCGGCGACCACCGATTCCTCACCAACCGGGGTTGG
>JBDTRB010000002.1:0-119713 GCA_039931865.1 Acidobacteriota bacterium
GGTCAACGCTGAAATCCTGAATTCAGCGATTCAGCGTTGACCCCTCTCAGACCGCCGCGATTCAGCGTTGACCCCTCTCAGACCGCGACCTCGACAAACCGTAAAGCGTGAAATCGGGATTTCGAATCTGACCCTTCGCGGGGGGGCTGGCCGAGGATCAACACAATGCCAGCCGGGATCCCTCGCACCGAGGCCCGAAGGTCTGATAGAGGATAGAGAGGCTAGAGAGGCTAGAGAGGATCGCGAAGATCGCCTGATCGTCTTTTCCGCTCCGAAGAGAAGGCGGGAAAAGTTGCGGGAAACTGTCACGGTGTTCGAGGTGCGCCCGCCGCTCAAGAGGACGCGATGCGCTTGACTGCAGGAGTCTCACGATGGAGCATCTTTTCTCACCGCTGACTTTTGAACGACTCTCGATCGAAGAGTCCCGCGCCCGAGTCCAGCGGTTCCTCGGCGACATTTCCAGCAGGCGGAGTGTCCGAGACTTCGCTCCGGACGCCGTTCCGGCGGATCTCGTGGACGCCGCGATCGAGGCGGCGGGGACCGCGCCCTCCGGGGCGAACCGACAGCCGTGGAAATTCGTCGTGGTGACCGACCCCGAGGTCAAACGACGGATCCGCGAGGCTGCCGAGCGGGAGGAGCAGAGGTTCTACCAGACGCGGGCCACGCCCGAGTGGCTGGAGGATCTCGCGCCGCTCGGCACCGACTGGCGCAAGCCGTTTCTCGAGCTCGCGCCCTGCCTGATCGTGGTCTTCCGGATCGACTACGAACCGGCGCGGCTCCCTGATGGCACCGAGCACAAGCACAAGAACTACTACGTTCAGGAGTCGGTCGGAATCGCGGTCGGTTTCCTGCTCGCGGCCCTCCATGCCGCCGGGTTGGCGACGCTGACGCACACCCCGAGCCCGATGGGTTTTCTGCGCGAGGTGCTCGGGCGGCAGAAGCACGAACAACCCTTCGTCCTGATTCCTGTTGGCTATCCCGCGGCGGACGCTCGCGTTCCCGACCTGAAGAAGAAGAGCCTCGACGAGATCCGGTTGAATATTTAGAGGCCGGCGAGAGAAGTCCAGGCCCCGGAGCTCCGTCCCCTCACCCCAGCCCTCTCCCGTATGTGAACTGGGGACATGGTGGACGGGTGTTCTGCAGTTGCCCCCCGTTTCGTGGACACCTTCAGACCGTGGGCTCCAGACGGGGTCAGACCCGAAATCCTGAATTCACCGACCGCGATCGTTCCCAGCGCGCGCGGGCACGGGTGGATCCCGAGCGACGGAGGTGAATGCCGCCGCGCTGAATCGCGCGCAGGATTTCAGCGTTGACCCCGCTTCGACACTCGGACTCGGCTTTCCGTGGTGTTTACCTCGGACACCGCCGCCCGCCGGCCGCCGGTGTCAGGTCGACTTTCGACACGGCGGAGCCCGCGGAGGCGGATTGCAGGTTGACCATCAGGTTTAGATCGCCACGCTCGCAACGCAGCCGGAACGTCGCACTGGTCGCTCCATCGCTCAGATCGGGCGTGGGCGTACCGCAGGCGCCGTGCTCTAGCGCGGCCGCCTCGAACGTCGCCTTCGCTTCCTTGCGGTCGTCCGCCTTCGGAAAGAGCTCGGCCGCCGTCCGGTCGGTCCAACTCGCGAGGAGTGTTCGGGCACGCCCGGCCAGGGAGACGAGCCGGGGCGACGGGGGCAGCGCGGACTTGAGCGCGAGCGATTGGATGCGGGCCGGAGAGTCCGAGGTCAGCGTCATCACCATCTCGATCCCCCCGCGCTCGCACGCGAGCCGCGCGTGGCCGCGGAGCGCGTTCTCGGCTTCAAAGGACGACGGCGCCCCCGCCGTGCACGCGCCATGGGCCGTTCGCAGTCCCGCGAGCCGCGTCTCCAGCGAGGCGAAGGTTTCATAGCTCTCGTATTCCCGGTCGAACATCCGCGCCGCCTCGGCCGCTTCGAAATGCGCGAGTAGCGAGATCACCTTCGCTCGCGCGGCCTCCAGGTGCGGCGAGAGGGGCTGCGGCCGCCTGGGGATCAAGCCCTGATCGTCGAGCGCCTCGATAAGCTCCATGGCGGCCCTCCCTCCGCCGGTGTAGGTGAGGTTGGCCATAGTGAAGACGCCGACGCCCCGGTCGGGAAGGAGCACGACAAGGGAGCCATATCCGGGCAATCCCCCGGAATGCGTGACGACCTGCTCGAACCGGCAATTTGCCGACACGCCCCAGCCCATCCCGTAGCCGCCCCCATAAACACGCAGCTCCCCCTTGGGATCGCGCCACGCGGAGATTCCGATGAATCGCTGCAACGACTGGGTCTCGCGCAGCGAGGCTCGGCGGATCGGGCCCCCGCTGTCTTCGGGACCGTCGCGCGGAGGCCACGCCCCGAGCTGGAACGCGACCCAGCGAGCATAGTCGCGCGGCGAGGTCCAGAGGCCGCCGATCGAAGCCCAGGCCCCGTCGGCGAGCGTCGGCTCTTCGTGAGGGACGTCGTCGTCTTTGTACTTGCCGATGCCTTCGGCGGGCATCGCCGAACCCTTGCGGCCGTATCCGTGAGCCTTGTGCCCGGCGGGGACGCTCGATCCGTCCCACACCGTCGCCGTCATCCCCAACGGCCTGAGTAGCTCGCGCGTCACATAGTCCTGCACGCGGACGCCGCTCACCCGAGTGACCACGCGCCCTGCGAGAGCGAATCCCAAGTTCGCGTATTCGAATTCCGTCCCCGGCGCGGTCGAGAACGTCAGGCCGTGCGACAGGATCTCGTCGAAGGCGGCTTCGCTCATCGGCATGCGCAGGTCCGCCGAGGCGTTGTCCTCGGGCAGACCCGACGCGTGCGAGAGAAGGTGACGGACGGTGATCCGCGGGGAATCCGCCGTGGGATAGCGTAGTCCGCGCAGCTCGGGGAGGTGCTTCTCCGCTGGATCGTCGAGCGAGAGGAGGCCCTGGTCCCGCAGACGCAGAGCCGCGGCGGAGACGAAAGATTTCGTCATCGACGCGATCCGAAAGACGGTGTCCTCGTCCACCGCCACGGAGAGCGCGGTGGCGGGAGCTCCCGCCTGCCCGGAGGGACCGGCACCGACGACTTCGCGCTCGCCGACAGCCTTGAAATAGACCAGCTCTCCATCGATGACGAGGCCGATCGCCGCTCCTGGAGCTCGAGTCTTTTCCAGCGTCTTGACCAACGAGGGTTCGAGCGCCCGCGCGGCAGACACGATGCGGGAGACCCGGGCGGGATCGTCGAACCGGAGCGGCTCGGCTACGGACACAGCAGACACCTGTGAGGATGAAGCGGAAGGCGTTCCAGGCGTTGCGCATGAGAGCCAGATGCCCGGCGCGAGAACCGCGAGCATAAAGTGCAGCCGAGTTCGTCTCACCACACGGGGAGCATAGATCGAGGAGAGCTCTGAATCGCCCTTGGCCGTCACCGACCCCCTGGTCTCGCGTTTGAGTCCGAAGAGGGAGCTCCAGCGGGTCCGACCCGGAATCCTGAATTCACCGACCGCGACCCCGGACGGGCGAATCCCGAGCCGCGGCGGCGATTGTTTCAACGGGCGGTGACACGGTCAGGTAACGCATCCCGTCTAGACGCCCGGCGTCACCGGAAGCCTCCCGCGGGCTTCGCACGCACGTCCGGGCACGCCCGCGGCGAGATCGCGGCGGAACTTCAAATGGCGCTGCCGGGTGAGCTCGACGAGAGGCCGCCACACGGTGCTCACCAGTCCGTGCTTGATCAGGAAGTGCCAGACGCGATTCGACCGCTTGTAGAGGTACGACATCGCCAGGTACGGCGCAACGGCGCGCCAGTCGCTCGGGCGGCGGTGCCAGATCGAGGCGTGGGAGAACAGCCGGCGGTAGAGCCATCCGTAGCCCTGCGCGAGCTCCGATTCGGTCATCTGTTTCGGGCGGAAGACGACGTGGGCCGTGTCGTAGAGGCTCCAGTCGCCGTGGAGGAGCCGGCCTTCCGCCTCCATCTGCCGGAAGAGCGGCGTGCCCGGGTATGGCGTCAGGATGTGAAACGTCGCGCACTCCAGCCGGTTCTCCTCGATCCATTCCGCCGTTTTTACGAAGACGTCCCGGCGGTCGTTGTCGAAACCGAGGACGAAGCTGCCGTTCACCTGGATGCCGTGGTCGTGCAGGATGGCGACTCGCCGCGCGTAGTCCTCGGCCCGCGGCGAGCGCTTGCGCGCGTCTCGTAGGTTCTCGTCGGAAAGCGATTCGAAGCCGATGAAGACTCCCGTGCAGCCGGCGAGCGCCATCTCGCGGACGAGCGACGGATCGTCGGTGACGTCCAGCGTGAGCGCCGCGCTCCAGATCTTTCGAATCGGCGCGAGCGCCCGGCACAGGCGGCGCAGATACTCCGGCTGCGACCCGAGGTTGTTGTCGACGAAAACGCCGTAGGGCTGGTCGTCCGCGAGAAACTCTTCCGCCACCTGCTCGACGTCCCGGACGCGATACGGCATCCGAAGGCCGTCCGTTGCGAGATAACAGAACCCGCAGCGATTGTGGCAGCCTCTCGTCGCGATGAGGCTGGAGGTGGTCAGGAAGCTTCGCCGCGGGAGGAGATCCCGCCTCGGAGGCGGATCGTCCCGGTACGCGTTGTCGTACATCGCGCGATAGACGGGCTTCAACCGATCGTTCTCGATGTCCCGCAGGATTGTCGGCCAGAGTTGCACGCCGTCCCCGACGGCCAGGGCGTCCGCGTGCGGCGCGGCCTCCTCGGGACAGGAGAGCACGTGCAGCCCTCCCAGGACCACGCGCGCACCGCGGGACCGATACCAGGCCGCGAGCGCATAGGCCCGCGCCGCGAACGTCAGGTGGACCGTGATCCCGACGACACGCGGCGTCGGCTCGGACGGCGGGGGTCCCTGAAGAAGGTTCTCGTCCCAGTATCGGACCGTCCATTCCGGCGGCGTGGCCCCGGCGATGCTCGTCAGGGCGAGTGTCGGAGTCAGGGCGTGCTTGCCGAAGCTGGCGTGCGCGTCCTTCGGGTAGAAGGGATTGATCAGGAGCGCCAGGCGCGGCTCGACCGGAGCGGTCGGCCGATCGGGATCCAGATGCGGCGGCGTGCGCATCTCCTCGGGGAGCCATAGAGGTTTGAGGCGCTGCCGGAACGGCTCGTCGGCGTCGGACGAAAGTCGGGAGAGCCGCGGCCGGTTCACGCCGGCTCCTGAGAAACGCCACCGCACGGATGGCGATTGCCGGCCGCGGCCGCTGCGGGAAGCCCGCCGAAGCGGCGCTGGCGGGTGCGAAACTCGGCGACGGCCGCGGCCAGGTCGCTCTCGTCGAAGTCCGGCCACATGCGAGGCGTGAAGTGGAGCTCGGCATACGCGCTCTCCCACAGGAGGAAATCGCTCAGCCGCTGCTCGCCGCCCGTCCGGATCAGCAGATCGACGTCCGGGGCCGTGGGGCTGCCCGCCCCCGGCCGGGAGAGGGAAGCGGAGGATCCCAGTCGCTGGCGAAACGCCTCGGCGCCTGGCGTGCTCCCGCCGCTGCTCCTTCCGCCACCGCCGTCGCGGCCGGCTGGTCCGTCGCTCGCGAGCGATTGCGCCGCGCGGAGGATCGCGTCCCGGGCGGAGTAGTCGATCGCGAGCCTCAAATCGAGCCGCGACGCCCGCGCGGTCGCGTCTTCGCACGCCTCGATCGCGTCGAGCACGGAACCGGGGAGGCGGTCGCGCCTTCCGATGACCGAGAGACGCACTCCGTTGCGTTCGAGCTCCTCCTGCTCGGCCCGAAGGTATTCGCCGAAGAGGCGCAGGAGCATCCGGACCTCCTGAGGCGGCCGCTTCCAATTGTCGGAAGAGAACGCGAAGAGCGTGAGGGTCGTGATCTTGAGGCCAGGCGCTGCCCGGACAGTCCGGCGAACCGCGTGCGCGCCGCGCCGGTGCCCTAGCGCTCGTGCCATTCCGCGCGCGGTCGCCCAGCGCCCGTTGCCGTCCATGATGATTGCGACGTGGAAGGGTCCTTCCGATCCCTCCGCGAGAATTGGTTCCCCGAGCATTTCTACCTCCTGCCCGTGGAGTCTAACTCCTTAAAGTACTTTTTGTTGTAAAGTAATTGAGGCAAAACGAAGGCACGGTGAGGCAGATGGGTCGGAGGCAGATGAGGGTCAGACCAGAAATCCTGATCTCAGCGACGTGGGGAGGAACTTGACTCCGTTCTCGACGATGGCCATGCTTCGTGAAGCGAGGTTCTCATGCGGTCCTCCCGGCTTCTCCGACTCGCGCTCGTTCCGGCGATTTGCTTCGGATTGCGGGCGGCCGTCGACGGTCAGAATCCTGCTGCGGGAAAAGCGGCGACTCGGGCTGGTCCGGGCCTGGCCCTGGAACGCCCGGCGTGGGTGGGTTTTCTGTGGCGGCTACGGCGAAGCTCGGGAGAAAGCCCGCGTCCGACGCTGTCCGTGTGTGGGGTGGTTCGCAGCGGGCCGGCCGACAGAGCGGGGCTGCGAGGCGACGATCTGATCGAGGAGATCGACGCGAACCCGCTCCCGTTCCGTTCGATTCCCGAGGCGCTCGATTACTTCGCGAGGCTCGATACGACCCATGAGCACGTCTTCAGCGTGCGTCGGGGACAGGAATCTCTGAAGATCCGGATCACGGCGATCGAGATGCCGTTGGAGCGACTCGAGGAGTGGAGATCTCGCCGGAGCAAGTTCGTGTCCGGCCCCTTGTAGACTCGCCGGCACTTTGCCCCTGTCACCCGGCGCCCGGCGCCCGGCTCGGGCCTTACGAGATCCTGTCGGCGCTCGGCGCGGGCGGAATGCGAGCCGTGTCCGGGGTCCCCGCTCTGGCTGTCGGAGCAAAAGTCAGAATTCCAAAATCAGCCGACAGGTTGACCCTGGCCGCCCTCAGCTGAGGAATGCCGAGGGTCCGATAACGTCACAGAAATCAGCGAATCAGGACTGCCCCAATTATGATGGCGCCAAAATGACGCGCCATCCCGCTGCACGCGTTTCATGACGGTCGCGCCGGGCACGCGGCTCGGTCCGTACGAGATTCTTTCGCCGCTCGGTGCGGGCGGCATGGGCGAGGTCTATCGCGCGCGGGACAGCCGCCTGGAACGCGACGTGGCGATCAAGGTGCTTCCTGCCGCCCTCGCTTCGAACGCGGAGCGCCTGAAGCGCTTCGAGAAGGAGGCGCGCTCCGCCTCCGCCCTGAACCATCCGAACATCGTCACCGTCTACGACCTCGGAACGACGGACGGCGTCTCGTGGATCGCCATGGAGCGGGTCGAAGGAGACACCCTCCGTAAGATTCTCGCCTCCGGTCCGCTTCCATTGAAGAGACTTCTTTCCTACGGCGCGCAAATCGCGGAGGGCCTTGCCAAGGCCCACGCGACCGGTATCGTGCACCGGGATCTCAAGCCAGAGAACCTCATGGTGACCAGGGACGGCACCGTCAAGATCCTGGACTTCGGGCTCGCGAAGCTCACGGCGCCGTCGTCGGAAAGCGAGGGCGGCGACGTCTCGCACTCTCCGACGATGTCGCTGGGAACGGAGGCGGGCATCGTCGTCGGAACGGTCGGGTACATGTCGCCGGAACAGGCGATTGGCTCCGTCGTGGATTTCCGGTCCGACCAGTTCTCGTTTGGATCGATCCTCTACGAGATGGCGACGGGAAACCGGGCGTTCTCCCGGGCGAGCGCCCCGGAAACCATGACGGCGATCATCCGGGCCGAGCCCGAATCGCTTGCGACGGCCGCGCCCTCGACGCCCGTTCCCTTCCGCTGGATCGTCGAGCGCTGCCTCGCGAAGGACGTCGAGGAGCGGTACGCCTCCACGAAGGACCTCGCGCGCGACCTGGGACGCCTTCGCGAGGGGCTCTCCGAGGGGAGCTTCTCCGGATCAGAGGCCGCCATGCCCGCTCCCGCCCCGCGGCGGCGGACGAGGCTCGGTCTCGCCCTCGCGGCGGCCGTCGTCGTGGCCGCCGCGGCAGCGGGCGCCCTCGCGATGCGGAGGCCACGGAGCGGCCCGCCGCTCTACCGCCCCGTCTCGTTTCACCGCGGCTCTCTGGGCGTTGCGCGTTTCGCGCCGGACGGGAAGACGATCCTCTACACCGCCGCCTGGCAGGGCCACGCCCCGCAGCTCTACTCGACGCGCCTCGACAGCACCGAGTCCACGGCGCTTCCGCTGCCGAGCGCCAACCTGCTTTCGATCTCGAACGGAGGAAAGCTCGCGATCCTCCTCCTCCACGGCAACGTCACTTCCGCGATCGCGGAGGTCTCTCTCGCCGGTGGCGCGCCGCGCGAGCTCGTCGCGAGCGATCCGCCGGGAGCGCTGATGTTTGCGCAGGGGGTGGCAGACTGGTCCCCCGACGGGGAACGTCTGGCGATCGTCCGCGACGGCGCCCTCGAGTTCCCGGTCGGGAAGGTTCTCGTGTCCGCCACCAACGGGCAAATCGCAGGGATCCGGTTTTCCCCGGACGGGCGCCGAATCGCCTATTCCATGGAAAAAGGGCCGAACAACTGGGACGTCGCCGTTGTGGACCTCGCGGGGGAGATAAAGACACTCGTCACCGGATGGGAAATCATCGCGTCGCTCGCGTGGCACCCGGTAACGGGCGAGATCTGGTTCTCCGGGCGGAATCGGACCGGGAACATCGGCGTCGTCGAGCTTCACGCCGTCTCGCTTTCCGGCGAACAGCGCGTCGTCGGGCGCACTCCTCAGCTTCTGATCGTGCAGGACATCGCGCGCGACGGCGGCGTCCTCGCTCGGAGCGACGACTGGCCAGAGACGATGATCTGCATGCCTCCCGGCGGATCGCGCGAGCTCGACCTGACCTGGCTCGACTTCTCGCAGGATGTGGCGCTGTCCAAGGACGGGCAGGACGTCCTCTTCATGGAGGGGGGTGCGGGGGCCGGCGCGAGCGGAGGCGTGTACATCCGAAAGACGGACGGCTCGACGCCCGCGGTCCGGCTGGGCGACGGCTGGGATGCGGAGGATCTTTCCGCCGACAAGAAGTGGGTCGTCCAGCTCCAGCCGGACCGTCTGACGCTGCTGCCAGTGGGGCCCGGAGAGAAGAAGACGATCCACGATCCCAACTTCCGATACGTGCGCGCCGCATGGTTTCCGGACGGCAAGCGGCTTCTCGTGACGGCGGCGGAAAAGGGGCACGGCAGGCGTCTCTATGTGCGGGACCTCGGGGCCGGGCCGCCCCGGCCGATCACTCCGGAGGGTGTCCACGGGCCGCACCTCCTTCCGGACGGGACGCGCGTGCTCGCGATCGACGCGAAGGAGAACAGGATCCTCTATCCCGTGGACGGGGGTGAGCCGCGACCGGTGCCGGGAATCGGGGCCGACGAATCGATCTTGGGATTCGACGAGAGGGGCGAGAACGTCTGGGTCGGCCACGGGGTCATACCCCTCCGCATCGACCGTTTCGGGCTCGCTACCGGAAAGCGCACGGTTCTGCGGGAGATCAACGTCGCCGACCCGACAGGCGTCGAAACGATCCAGACAACCCACGTCTCCTCCGACGGTCGGAGCTACTGCTACAGCTTCATGCGGAGCCTCTCGCGCCTCTACGTCATCGAGGGTTTGAAGTAGGTTCCTTTGGGTCGGTCCCGCCGGGGTCAGTCCTCCCATGTCGGATGTCGAGCCGGGAGGGCGAGGAGGTTTAGCAACCTATCGTGGTCTGAGCCGCGGCGGACCTTGATCCGGTCGTAGAAACGGTGCATCTCCGGATCCTTACCGAGGAGGATCCAGGCGCTCTCGACCGGAACGCTGCGCACGACCGGATTGCCCTGGGGGGTGATGTGTCCGTGCCGGACCAGATCGCCGCTGGAATGCTCGGAGAGAGTCACGCCCACGTAGGAGCTCAATGCCTCTCCCGTCGGGGAAGCGGCCGAAGTTCACGATCTCCACGACCAGCGTCAGCGCCGTCAGCCGTCCGATCCCCGGAACGCTGGACAGCAACTTCACCATCGGTGCGTAGTTGGCGGACTTCGCCATTTGCCGGAGCTTTTTCGTCAACGCGTCGACCGGGGCGTCCGGATCAAAATAGAGTCCTCGCAAGCTCCTCGAGGACTCGTTGGAGCGAAGGATCCTCGAGCTTCAACCCTCGCTGCCAGGCCCTCTTCACCCGCTGACGCGGCCGCACCAGCTCGACGTCTGCGACTCGGCCCTTGTTCGGGGATGATCGAGTGCACCTCAGGGGAGAGGTGCCGGCCCGGCTGGTCACCCGGTCGAGCGGATCTCAAATCAGGATTTCGGGTCTGACCCCTGAAATAGAATCCGCGCACTTTGCCCCTTTCACCCGGCGCCCGCCTCGGGCCTTACGAGATCCTGTCGGCGCTCGGCGCGGGCGGAATGGGAGAGGTGTACCGGGCGAAGGACACCAAGCTCGGGCGGGACGTGGCGATCAAGGTGCTTCCGGAGGGCGTGGCGCAGGACTCGGAGCGGCTGGCTCGTTTCGAGCGGGAGGCGCGCTCGCTCGCCGCGCTCAACCATCCGGGGATCGTCACGATTTACGCGGTCGAGCAATCGGGCGAGACGCGATTCCTGGCCATGGAGCTCGTCGAGGGCGACACTCTCGACACGGCCATCGGTCCCGGAGGACTTCCTCTCGCCCGCTTCTTCGAGATCGCCGTTCCGCTCGCCGATGCGCTGTCCGCGGCCCACGAACGCGGCATCGTCCACCGTGACTTGAAGCCTGCCAACGTCATGATCACGCGCGAGGGAAGGGTCAAGGTGCTCGATTTCGGCCTGGCCAAACTCGAAGCGCCGGACTCCGAAGCAAACGGAACGGACATGCCCACCGAGAGCCGGGTCGACCTTACGGGGAAGGGCGAGGTGTTCGGCACGGTGGCCTACATGTCGCCGGAGCAGGCGCGCGGCGGGAAGATCGACGCGAGATCCGACGTCTTCTCTCTCGGAGTCGTCCTCTATCAGATGCTGACCGGCGAGCGGCCGTTTGCGGGCGCGTCCCCGGCGGACATGATTTCGTCCATCCTGCGAGACCAGCCCTCTCCGGTCACCGAGGTGCGCTCGGACCTTCCTCCGCACCTCGGGCGGATTCTCCGCCGCTGCCTCGAGAAGGAGCCGCGCGACCGTTACCAGACCTCGCGCGACGTGTACAACGAGCTGAAGGATCTGCGAGCGGAGACATCCCCGGCCCCCTCGCCCTCGACGCCGAAGCTCGAGAGCGCGACAGGAGGAAGCAACCGCCCTCCGTCCGGAGCCCTCACTTCGGCGGTCGTCGAGGTTGCAGCCGCACCCCGCGCTCCCGCGACATGGAGGCGGCGGGCGCGATGGACAGTGTCGGCCGGCATCGCCGCAATCGTTCTGGGTCTGGCGCTGTACGCGGCCATGCGAACCGGGGTCCTGCACCGGCCATCTCGGCCGGGGGACACCGGCACCGAGCCGCATGCGATCCGATCGATCGCCGTTCTTCCCCTCGACAATTACTCGGGCGATCCCAATCAGGACTATTTCGCGGAGGGGATGACCGACGAGCTGACTTCGGATCTCGCGACGATCAGCCAGCTTCGCGTGATCTCACGCGGCTCGGTGATGCAGTTCAAAGGAAAGAGCCGGCCGCCGACACCCGAGATCGCTAGAATCCTGAACGTCGACGCCCTCGTGGAAGGTTCGGTGCTGCGGGCCGGCGACAAGGTTCGAATCACCGCCCAGTTGATCGACGCGCGCGCAGACCGGCACCTCTGGGCGAAGAGTTTCGAGCGCAGCTCGCGCGACGTCCTGGCGCTCCAGGACGAGCTGGCGTCGGCGATCGCCCGCGAGATCCACGTGCAGCTGACTCCGGCCGAGCAAACACGGCTGACCAGCGCCCGAAGCGTGAATCCCGCAGCGTACGACGCATACCTCAAGGGCCGTTACTTCTTCAACCGCCCGAGCGACGAGAACCTGACCAAAGCGATCAACTTTTTCGAAGAGACGGTCAAGCTCGATCCGAAATACGCACCCGCGTTCTCGGGCCTTTCTGACGCCTATCTCTGGGCGGGCTACAACGAGGGAGTCTGGACGGGCTCGGAGGCGAGGCCCAAAGCAAAAAGCGCGGCCGAGAAGGCCATCGAGCTGGATGACCAATCTGCCGAGGCACACACTTCGCTTGCCAACTTCAAGCTCTGGTACGAATACGATTGGGCAGGCGCTGAGGTCGAGTTTCGCCGCGCTTTTGCGCTCAATCCAAATTACGCGTTCGCCCACGACCAGTTTGGCCTCGGTCTCGCCCTTCAGGGAAGGTTCGACGAAGCGATCTCGGAGGGCACGCGAGCGGCTGAGCTCGACCCGCTTTCCCCCCAGATTCCCCTCGACTCGAGCGTCGGGCTCGCCTTCCAGGGGAAATACCAGGCTGCAAAGGATCTGGTGAGGAGAGCCGGCGATCTCGATCCGACCCTGTTTTTCGTTCCCTGGGAAGCCGGCTGTATCGCCCTTCAAGAGGGCAACGTGCGCGACGCGGTCCTGATGTTCCGCAAGGCCAAGGCGATGGAATCGCCGGCGTTCGTGTCCGCGTGGCTCGCGTACGCCTATGGAGCTTCGGACGACCGGGCGGGCGCGATGGCGGAGCTCGAGGATCTGAAGAAGAGGTCGTTGCGCGGTTCGGTGACGCCGTTCAACATGGCGCTCGTCTATCTAGGCCTGGGCGATCGGGCGCGCGCGCTGGAATACCTCGAAAAAGCGTACGCCGCCGACTCGCAGTGGCTGGGGTGGCTCAAGAACGACCGAACCTTCGATCCTCTCCGCTCGGAACCGCGATTCGCCGCGCTGTTGAAGAAGGTGAGATTGGAGAAGTGATAGGTCAGACCTGAAATCCTGATTTCGTCGAACGGCGTTCGGGGCGACGCGGGATGAGTCAGGGAGCGGTCCGCGCTGCCGCCCTCCGGAGCAGGGAGATACTGCTTCCATGAATAACGATTCCGGTCTCTCCCGCGATCCCGACGCCGCATCCGCGTCCTTCCGCGCGCTCAGCCTCGAAGTTTCGTTGACCGTGAAGGATCTTCCGAAGAGCCTGGCCTGGTATCGCAACGTGATGGGCTTTTCCGAGGATCAGAGGCACGAGCGCGACGGAAAGCTCATGGCCGTGTCGCTGAAAGCCGGGAACGTGCGGATCCTGATCGGCCAGGATGACGGCGCCCGGGGATGGGAGCGCGTCAAAGGGGAAGGGTTCTCCGTGCAGTTCACTACGGACCAGAACATCGATGAACTGGCGGCTCGGATCCAGTCGCAGGGTGGGGTTCTGGCAACCGAGCCCATCGATATGCCGTGGGGAGCACGGGTCTTCCGGGTACAGGATCCGGATGGCTTCAGGATCGCGGTTTCTTCACCGCGGGCCTGACATCAGGGCCGACCCTTTCCCCTTGCTTACCGAGGGGAGGCAGGCGTAGGCTCCCCTAGGAAACCGATATGAGCCCGGAACGGGCCCGCCTCACCACGCACGATGCACGATGCACGATGACGATAGCTTCTTGACCTCAGGAGGGTAACGATGAAACTGCTCCGGAGCTTCGGTCTGATCGCTCTTCTCGCTCTGACGCTCTTGCCGGCCGCTCTGCGCGCCGCCGAAAAACCGAATCCCGGGTGGGAGCGAATGAAATCGCTGGTCGGCGAATGGGACGGCGTGTATCAGGGAAAAGCGCCGGTCCACGTCTCCTACAAGATCGTCTCGAAGGGAACGACCCTGATGGAGATCATGTCCAGCTCGGAAGAGCCCGACATGGTTTCGATGTACACGCCGGACGGCGGGCGCCTCCTGATGACCCACTACTGTTCCGAAGCGAATCAACCGCGGCTGCGAGCGGAGGCGACTCCCGCCGAGCCCAAGAAGATCTCCTTCGGGTTCGTCGATGCGAGCGGTCTCGCGACGCCGGCCGCCGGCCACATGCACCATCTCGAGGTGGTGTTCAAGGACCCGGACCATTTCTCCCAGGAGTGGACGCACCGCGCCGATGGCAAGGACATGACCTCGACATTCGACTACACGCGCCGTCGTTGACAGGGAGGGCGGGCTCGTGGCTTGGCCAGGGACGCGCCGGCGCTGAGATTCTGAATTCACCGATTCGGCGCTGACTCCTCGGGGTCCATGAACCAGGGCCGACCGTCGCCCCGCCCTTTTTTCGCTCGAAACTTGTCGGGCTCGATGCGCCTCCCCTCGCCCCGGCCCTCTCCCCCGGCTCGCGTGGAGAGGGAGCGAAGCAGCCCGAAAGGATCCCGCGAGTGCGCGGAGGTTCTCGCGGAGTCGATCGGCGGAGCCATCGCGGAGGAGCCTGTCGACCGCGGAATGGTTCTTCTTCCAGATGGGGAGTGACTCGAGACGAGGTTTGGCTACTCCCTCGACCTGGAGACCTCGCGGTCGAGCTGAGTCAAATCAGGATTTCGGGTCTGACACCCCGGGGGTGGGCCGTTCGGCGCGAACTCTTACGGGGTGGTGACGACGAGCGCGTCGCAGGCGCCGCGGCCTACGGCGCGGTAGCTGTGGGGCACGGACGAGTTGAAATAGGCCGAGTCGCCGGCCTCGAGGACATGGTCTTCCTCCCGGACGCGGAGGGCGAGGCGGCCATGGAGCACGTGGAGGAACTCGGCGCCCGGGTGGTGGTGCGGCCGGGCGGTCTCCGCGGAGATCGGGCGGAACGTGGCGTAGTACGCGCTCATCTTTCGTTCGAGGGCGGCGAAGTCGAGCGACTCGAACTCATACGCCGGCTCCCTGGCGCCGGGCCTCTCCGGAAATCGCTTCCTCTCGCTCTTTCGAACGATCGCGACCGGGTTGTGCCGCCGCTCGTCGGAGATGAAGTGGTCGAGGCCGACTCCAAAAACGAGCGCGATACGCAGCAGCGTCGGCAGCGGTGGGTAGAGCTTTCCGCGCTCGATCTTCGACAGCAGAGCGGGAGACAGCCCCGTATGCCGGCCGAGCTCGACTAAGCCGAGCTTCTTTCCGAGGCGGAGAGCCCGAAGTTTTTCGCCGATGCGGTATGGCTTCAGCCCTTCCTGGATCGTTGGGGAGAGCACGCGTTCACCTCTTTTTTCTTCACGTTCAAATCTGACGGCATTTATTTCTCGCGGATCAAACGACTTTCAATTCGTACTTGATTTTACTTTGAATCAAAACAATTTGAACTACATTCACATCCAGGAGGTTTCTTTCATGAAGAAATTCGATGTCATCGCTGCCGTCCTCGTCGTCGTGGGAGCGCTCAACTGGGGGCTCGTGGGAATCGCGAAGTTCGATCTCGTCGCCGCGCTGTTCGGGCTACGGTTCGGGGAGACCAACACGATCACGTCCGCGGTTTATGTGCTCGTCGCGATTTCGGGCATCTATCAGGCGCTGAGCGTCAAGGGAATCCAGCGTCGCTGGATGGATCCGGTCGTCGCCCGCGCGCGCTGAACCCCGTCAAGGAGCCGGTCGCTGACTCGGGTCCGGAGCGTCTCCGGGCTGACCCGAGTCGGCGAGGCAGGCGGCACGCATGAGGGTCTCGCGGGTGAGCGGATCGAGGAGAAGGTCGGGAAGGTCGGACGGGCCCGCCCACAAGAAATCGCTGAACTCCTCGTTCAGTCGAATCGACAGTGAGGCCGGCGCGCAGCGGTAGACGAGAAAGACCATGTGGAGAAGGGCCTTCGATCCACCAGAAAAGGTTTTGTCGAGCACCGCGTCTTTGAAGAACAGAGGGACCACCGATCGGAGTTCGATCCCGAGCTCTTCGCGCGCCTCCCGGCGAAGCGCGTCCTCGATGCGTTCTCCCGGCTCGACTCCTCCGCCCGGGAGGGCCCACTGCCCGGGAAAGACACCACGATCGGGCGCCATCCGGCAGAGGAGGACTCTCCCGTCGCCGTTGTCGACGAGGCGGAACGACGATCAGGCGAGTCCGTTCGGGAAAACTCATGAGATTGGCGGCATTCCAGCCATCGTTCGTTGCTGTCGGGGGGACCGCAGACTGAGAATATCGACACTTATCTTCTCTATCGTTTCGGCATTCGGATGGGTCGCCCGAGCATGGCCCGGGCGATGAGTTGAAAATCGGCTTCGGAGACGAGGGCATACCCGCGCCGGAACGGGAGCCTCCAGTGCGTCTTGTTCGAGATGAATCGAAGCTTCGGGATGAGCGGATGGATATCGGCCGGCCCGCCGCGGAGGTAACGCACGTCGCGCCAATACGGACGGAAGCCCCCTCGAGCCGTGACCTGGCGGGGCTCCTCGTCCGTGATCCGGCCGACCGCGGTAAATTTCGGGCAGAGCTCTTTCTGCTGAAACCGTTCGCGCCCGGAGTAAATAGGCGATCCAGTCTCCCTTCCGCATCCGTCGCAGGGCGTCGGGCCGGCCGTGGCTCAGCTGGCAGAACCCCCCTCGACGCCCGCGAGAACGTGATCGTGCGAAGCGCTGCCGATCCAGTAATGAATCTCGGTCACGGCATCGCGATCAAGCCCCGAAAGACCTGATGCAGCCTCGCACGATCGGCGCGGAATTCTCGACAGAAGCTCCCGCTCGGAAGAAATGGGGTCAACGCTACCTCTCGGCTTACAGGCTACCCATCCGTCCGCTCCGATAGTCCTCCATCGCCTTTCGGATCTCGGCTTCGCTGTTCATGACGAACGGCCCGTAGCCGACGACCGGCTCGTCGATCGGCGCTCCCGACAGGACGAGGATGGTCGAATCGGCCGCGGCCTCGATCGAGACCGCTTCGCCGTGACGGTCCAGCACCGCGAGGTCTCCCTCGTCGACCGAGTCGGCGCCGTTGACGAGCCCGCCCCCGCGAAGGAAGAGAAGCGCGGCCGCGTGGCCCTCCGGAATGCGAAAGTTCGCCGTCTTCTCCTTTTCGAGCCGCATGTCCCAGAGGTCGATCGGGGTCTGCGTGCGAGCGGGACCTATCGCCGACTCGAACTGCCCCGCGATGACACGAACGGTTCCTGCGCCGGCGGCGAGCGTCGCCATGGGGATCGCGGGACTCACGATGTCCTGATATCCGGGCGGCGTCATCTTGAGCTTCGCGGGCAGGTTCACCCAGAGCTGCACCATCTCCATCGTGCCGCCCTTCGCGGTGAAGTCTCGGCCGTGCTTCTCCTCGTGAACGATCCCCGATGCCGCCGTCATCCACTGGACGTCGCCCGGGCCGATCCGGCCCTTGTTTCCGGTCGAGTCGCGATGCTCGACCTCGCCCTGGTAGACGACCGTCACGGTCTCGAAGCCGCGGTGCGGGTGCTCGCCCACGCCGCGGGGCGTCAGGGCCGGGAGGAAGTCCGCCGGCGCCGCGTAGTCGAGAAGCAGGAACGGGCTCAACGATGGCGCGGAGTCGTAAGAAAACATCGAGCTCACGGGGAATCCGTTGCCCACCCAGTGCCGGGGCGGTGCCTGCTCGATGCTCAGAAGGCTTTTGCGATTGGATGTCGTGGTCGTCATAACGCTCAAATAGTCTTTTTCCGGGGAGCTGGGTTCAGGTCGCTCCCCCGGGCCTGCGTCAGGCCCCCTCGTCCAGCGGAGCTCGAGTCAGGACTTCACGTCTGAACCCCTCGGCAAGGCGCAGGATAAGATTTTCTTCATTACCTCCCGAAAAGGAGCCCGATGAACCCTGCCCCAAGGGTCCGGACTGCGCGCAGCCTGCCTTTTGTCGCCGGCCTGCCCGACGGTTCCGCGGCCGTCAAAAGGCCCCGCTCCCCGCGAAGAAATTGCCGGGATAGAACCTGAAGACTCCCATGACCGACACACGGGTTCTTCTCGAAGATCAGATCCGTTCCTGGACCACGCGGGGTCTGCTCGACGGCGCGGCGGCCACCCGTCTCCTCGACGACGTCGCGTCCACCGCCGCAGAGACGGCCGATGCGGCTTCCGAGCAATCGCGGTTCTCCGTCGGGGTCTGGATTCTCTTCTCGCTGGGGACAGTCGCCCTCGCGGCAGCTCTCGGCGTCTTTTTCGCTCGCGAATGGGGCGAATGGGGAAGATGGATCCGCGTTCTCGCCTCGATCGGCGTGCCCTCCGCGATGGCCGGCGCCGCCGTCTACTACCTGTCGGAAGGTCCGCGCCAGTTTCCGGCGCTCGGCAAGGTCTTCCTGACCCTCACGGCCGTCGCCACGCTGTCGTCTACCAATCTTCTCGCGGCAACCTACGACTTCCATCCGCGTCATGCGGTGATGACCTTTGTCGAGGCCATCCTTTTCGGGATACTCGCGTACCTCGCCGATTCGGCACTCCTTCTGTGGACTTCGGTGATCACTCTGTCGATCGCCTTCGGGTTCGAGGTTTACTCATCCTGGGGCTACACGATCGTTTGCCTAGAGAGACCGGTGCCGTTCGTGGGATTGGGTTTCGGTGTGGTCGTTCTGGCGCTCGTGCTGCGAAAATGGCATCCGCGGCTCGCGAATCAAATGCTGGTGGCGGGAGCGTTGATCACGGAGCTCGCGCTCTTCTTCCTTTCCCTGAAGGCGTTCGACTTCCACGACCGTCCGGGAACGCCCGAGACGGTGACCTCGTGGGTCGTGCTCTTCAGTCCATTCGTGATCGCTCTCGTGCTCCTGGCCGTCGTGAGTCTCAGGCCGGGCGGTCGAGGATCGTTTGGCCGCGCCGCCTTGATCCCCTTCTTCTCTCTGCTCCTTCTCTTCGCCCTGTCATCTCTCTGGCCTGAGCGGTTCTACCAGCGGTCCTGGGTGGATACCTGCCTCTTCACTCTGGCGACGCTCGCGACGGTCATCTTCGGCGTCCAAATTCGCAGCGCGGGCCTGATCAACATCGGAGTCGTCTTCTTCGCCATCGACGTCTTCGCGCGATTCTCGGAGTGGTTCTGGGACGAGATGCCGGCCGTCTACTTTTTCGGCACGATGGGCATTCTGTTGATCCTCGGCGGAATCTCTCTCGAAAAGGTTCGCCGGCGCCTCCTTCGAAGAATCGCGGGGGCGGGATGAACCCGGTCCGGTTACTTCGTGTGACTGTGTTTCTGCTGCCGGCTCTCCTCGCCTGGATCGTGGTTCTGGGGGAAGCCAACCGGGCCATCGACCGATCTGAACCAGTCGGCGTCCCGGTCACTGCCGAGGCGCTCGCCGGAACCTCTTATTCGGGGCCACGAATCAAGCTGAGCGCCGAGATCTTCGAATCGCGGCCGGTCAAGCCGGAAGAGTTCCCGCCAGGTGTAGATCTCTGGCTGACGTATCGGCTGGCGGGTTCGGACTGGAAGTTCGAGGGTGCTCACCAACGTAAGCGGCATCAATGGTCCCATTCCGTGATCGACCTGCCCGCGCGCACTGAATTGAAACCATCGCCGCTCCGCGTCGAAGCCGTTCCCTTGATTTCAGCGGACTTTGCGATCTCTCGATCATCGAAAGCAGAAATTCGTTCCAAGACCCACATCCGCCTCGTGTTGAAACGGGGAAGCCTGGGTAACGTGTGGGTCGAGTCGGCAACCGAGACCGGCGGGTCGCTCGGTCAGGTGACCGGCCTCATCGATTCTGCCGACGGAAAACCCATTGCCTTCGGGTCGATCGAACCAAATCTGGAATCCACCGGGTTCATACCGGACAAGGCACAAGGATGGATTGCACGAATCGACAACAGAAACCTGGGACCCTCGACTGACCTGCCCGGACGACCGACCGACTCGCTCAAGCTGGCCGACGGACGTCTCGTCGTGGCCGTGAGGGAGGGTCCTGATTTCAACAGCCGCGCATTCGCTCTCCTTCAGATCGGTCCCGGATTGAGCGTTGAAAAACGCGTCGGCCAGTTTGGTCTCTGGCTCGTTACCCTGGCGGACGATGGCTCCGTGTGGACGATGGGGCAGAACCGTCCTCCGAACAGCCTGATTCACAGCGAAGCGTCCGGCTCACGGCTCCAGGAGCTTGATCTCCGGGAGAACACCCCCCTCGAAGTCCGGGATGATGTCGTCGTCGCCCGCAATGGCGATGCGGTGATTCGATTTCGTCTTGCGGGCAATCGCCTGGTGGAGACGGATCGGTGGGGGATCGAGCGCCTTTCCGGCGCGTTCCTTCTCGACCACGACTCGGTCATCGCGGCCGGCTCTCGTGGTCTCTACAGGCTTTCCACGGGCGTTCGCGAGCCGACGTTGCTTTTTGCGCCCGCGGCCCGCCAGATCATCTTTTCCGCCAACGCCGATCCGCTCGGAAACATGGTCGTTTCCACGGTTCTCGACGAAATTCGGAACGATTACAACCCCGTTCACCGTGGACCGGCAGAGCATTTGTGGTTCCTTCCGAAAGCGGAGGCTCCGGTGGACCTCGGAGACGTGGGAGCGACGGGTGACGTCGGATTTTCGTCGGACCGTCAAGCCTCCTTCACGAAGACGCAACGCGTCGTCCTACGAGGACAGGATCTCTACGTCGCTGCGGGCTCCCAGATCCTCGGGTTCGACATGACGAGCAAAGGCCTCGCGTTCCGAATCGTCGAGAGAGCGCTTCTCCGGCCGCGGCGCATCCTGTGACTCCGCCACAGCAGAATCCCGAAGGCGAAGCAAAAACGCGAACGGTTCAACGCGGTATCGAACCCAATTGATCTGAAGAGCCCACTAAGACGCGGGTGATCTTTCCGATCGGACCCGGATGGCGAGACGGCGGAACCCCGCGTCGTACTGAGTCGAACTGATATCGAGGTCCCTCCGCAGGGCGAAGGCCGAAGAGAGCATCTGCCGGGCACCCGGCGCGTCGCCCGCCCGGTATCGCTCCCAGGCGCCGTTGAGATAAATCGCCGCGCGGGTGTCGGCCGAAAGACCGGGCTCGTCGGCGGCGCGCGCGTAATGCGAAGTGCTTTTCGAGATGATCCGCGCAGCCACCTGGTGGGCCGCGCCTGCGGGTTGTCGAGCCGGCGACGTGTTCTGTCGCGCCTGCAAAACCGGCGGCGTCGGGGGCGGAACCCGGGCAAGGGTGTCGGGGGCGGGGGCGGGGGCGAGGGCGGGGGCGGGGGAGGGCGCGGGCGCCAATTCCGTGGAAAGGGGTCGAGCGGTGAGATCCGGAGACAGCCGCGAGACCGGCACGCTCGTGGGGGCCGGGTTTGTGTAGGTTTCTGCGTTTGCGGCGGCGCCCGGTCGCGCGCGAAGCAGCGCGAGGCCGCCCCACACGAGAATCCCGACGACCGCGCACCCGATCGCGACGCTCACGAGCACAGCGAGAGCCAGGCCGCTCCGTCGGGATGCGGAGGGGAGCACGGGGTCTGACTCCGGTGTCAGGATCTGATTGGGCGGGTTCGGCCGGATCAGGACCGGATTCGGTGCCGGCGGAGGAAAGTAGTCGTCGGGCGCCTCCGAGGGCCTCCGATCTGTCTGCGGCATTCTGCCGGGGAGATCGCGAGTTTCGGCGTCGTCATGAGGAACGTTATCCATCCGATCGGCCGAGGACGCTTCATGGTGATCAGCGGCGGCCGGCACAGCATCGCCGTAGAGACTGCGGAACGCTGCCAGGAGCGCTTTGCGCATCGGCTCGACGGAATGATACCGATCGTCAGGGTTTTTACGCAGCGCGCGGTCGACTATCGACGAGAGTGCGGGGGGAACGTCCTGCGCAATTTCCGACAGGGGGATGGGGTCCGCCGTCGCGATGCGGTTGAAGAGGTCTTCCTCGACCTCGCCTTCGAACGGCCGCGTTCCCGCAAGAAGCTCGTAGGCGACGACGCCGAAGGAAAAGATGTCCGCGCGCGAGTCCACGGGCTGCTCGAGGATCCGTTCCGGCGCGAGATACGCGAGGGTTCCCATGTTCCGGCCGGTGCGGTTGTGCCCCGTCGCCGCGAGCTTCGCGATGCCGAAGTCCATCAACTTGACCGTTCCGTCGGAGAGGATCCGGATGTTTCCCGGTTTGACGTCGCGGTGAACGATGCCGGCGTTGTGGGCGTACTCGAGTCCGTACGCGATGCCGATCAGGATTTGAAGCTTCTCGATGAGCGGGAGCGCTTCGCGGCGCGCGATGATCCGGTCGAGATCTTCGCCGTCCAGGAACTCCTGAACGATGTAGGATATGCCATCATCAACGCCGAAGTCGTAAACGGTCGTGATGTTGCGGTGCCTCAGGCTTCCCCCGAGCTGAGCCTCCTGGAAGAATCGAGCGCGGACCTCCGGATCCTTCGCTTCGCAGGTTTTCACGGCGACTGTGCGGCGGATCAAGGGGTCCCGGGCTTCGTACACCGAACCCCAGGCGCCGGTGCCGACCTTGCGTAAAACCTCGTATTTGCCGATCTTCGAGATCATTGCTCTCCTGTCGCCCTCTCCTTCCTTCAACATTCGTTCCAAGCCGCGCAGGGGCCCGCCTGCCGGGGTTTCTGATCCTTTCGATCATCAGGTCAGACGTTGAAGGGCAGCCGGGATGCCCGCTACCGTCCAGGTGGCGGGGGCGCTCGGGTTGCGATCGCCAGGCGACGTGAGGCCTCGTCCAGCTCCACGATGTAAGAGACTCAGCCAGTGCGCAGAGACGAGCGGTACCCCGGATTCTGGCAGGCGATCGGCGTGCTCTTCGCGATCTTTCTCGTTACGGTCTCCCTGTTTCTCGTTCTGAGGGGCGCCCTTCACCGTCCGGATGACGATCCGTTCGTTGCGACCGCCGCGACCGCCGCCGCGGTGCTGCTCGTTCTGCCGATTGCTCGTCGAAGGACCGGGCTTCCCTGGTCGCGGGTTTTTCCGTTGCGTCCTTTCCGCGCGGCCCTTCTTCCGGGGATGGTGGCGGCGATTGTTGGACTGGGCATCCTCGGATCCGAGGTCGATAACTGGCTCCAAACCGTCGCTCCACCTCCGAAGCGGCTAACCGAGATGTTTGAGAAGCTGCTTTACAACCAGCCTCTCTGGTTTGCCCTCCTGCTGGGCGCAGTGATCGTGCCTCTTTACGAAGAGTGTCTCTTTCGCGGACTCATCCTGAGAGGCCTTCTCACGCGATACCGGCCGGCCGTCGCGATCGTGACGACCGCGTTGCTCTTCGCCCTGTACCACGGGAATCTCTGGCAGTTTGCCTCGGCATTTTTCGGCGGGCTGCTGCTCGGATGGTTGGTCGCGGGCACGGGCTCTCTCCTCGCCGGGATCATCGGACACGGTCTCAATAACGCTCTCGGGCCTCTCGTGGCGCGCTCGGGGATCCGCATCCCCGGCTTCACCACTCCGGGCACTCATCAGCCGCTCTGGGTGGACGCCGTGGGGCTGGTCCTGCTCACCGGAGGAATCGCGTGGCTTCGCCGCGCGCCGGAGCTCGCACACATCCGAGTCGCGACGGCAGTCGAGCCGGAGCCTCTCGCCCGTGATGAAATGGAACCAGCTCGCGACTGAAAGCCCGGAAGGAGCGAGGCGCTCAAATCGTTTAAATTCGACGTTCTGTTCGCTGTCGCTGAGTTCTCCACCGCGCCGACGAGCCGACGAGCCGACGAGCCGACGAGCCGACGAGCCGACGAGCCGACGCTGCGAGCCTCTTCTCGGCGGGCTCGGGGGAGCGGGTCCCGCGGGGAGTTGTTCGACCCGCGAATCGCGTGACGAAGCGGCGGCCTCGAGCGGCAGGCCGCGGCAAACGGGATTCGCCCGGAGGGAGGCCGTCCCACACGCAACCGGACCGACCCGCTGAGGAAAATCTCGTGCGGCTCCATCGGGCCATGTCGGCAGGTCCGCGACTGACACCTGCCCTTCGCACCCGCTTGCTTGTTCTGTCCGTCGGAGCGGAGCCGAGTCGTATAGCATTCTCTGATGGCAAAGATGCCCAAGTCCTCGTTCGAGCTCGCGATGGAACGTCTTCGCGCCTCCGACCCGGGGGGAGCAAAGGACAAGCCGCTGACCGCGAAGCAGAAGGAAGAGATCGCCGAAGCCCGGCGGGTCGCCGCGGCGAAGCTGGCGGAATGCGAGATCCTTTTTCGCGACGCGATGAAACAGAACCACGAACCCGCCAAACGGGAGAAGGCCGAGGGCGAATACAAGATCGATCGCCAGCGAATCAACGATGACTGCGAGCGGGTAATCCAGGCGATCCGCGGAGGCCGCGGCTAGGTTCTCGGTTCACTTAACGAGAAAGGGCCGAGGAGAGCTCGCGATCGTCCAGTCCGCCGCTCCCGCACGTCGGGAACAATGCGCCGGAGGGCCCGCAGAGGCGGCTGAATGTATAATAAAGACCTGGCCCCAATGGAGGACTTTTGAGCTGGCTCGGATGGGCGTTGCTCTCCGCGGCGTTTGCGGGCGTGACCGCGATTCTTGCGAAGGTCGGTGTTCAGGAGGTGGACTCGAGCCTGGCCACCGCGATTCGCACGGTCGTCATCCTCATCTTCGCGTGGTCCGTGGCCCTGTTCCGGAACGCGCAGCCGCTGTCGTCGGTTCCTTCCCGGACGTGGCTCTTTCTGGTTCTGTCGGGTCTGGCCACCGGGGCGTCCTGGCTCTGCTACTTCCGGGCTCTCCAGCTGGGCCCGGTCGCGAGGGTCGCTCCCGTCGACAAGCTCAGTGTGGTTTTCGCGATCGTGCTCGCGACCGTGTTTTTGCACGAACGGCTGACCTGGCAGAACTGGGTCGGCGGTGCGCTCATCGTCGGAGGCTCACTGGTTCTCGCGTGGGGCTAGGGGGCAGGGGATAGAGGACGCGCGCCGGCTCGTTCGACGCCGGGTAATCGAGGTCAATCCGCCGGCCGCCGGAGGGCTCCGATTATTTGACCCGCCTCGCTGTTGGCGATGAGATGTTGAAATCGCCGTTCGCGCGTCTCCTCCCGCTTCGCGCTCACGACCCAGTGGATCGCCGTCTTCCGGTATCCGGGCGGCTGCGCGTCGAAGAACGCGGCGGCTCGGCGGTTGGCGCGCAGGGTCTTCTCCTGCGCGGGCGTCAGCGTCGCCGCCTCGTACCGCTCGAAGGCGTAGATGCCGGTGCGCTCCGGGGTCCGGAGGGCGAAGGCGCGGAGGCCGGCCGGGCGCATGCGTTGGAGCGACGTCAGCTCCGCGACGCGCGCGACGTTGACGGCGCTCCAGATGCTGGTGGGCCGGCGGGGAGAGAAGCGAATCGTGTAGGCGGTCTCATCGAGGCGGTGTCGCACCCCGTCGATCCAGCCGAAGCAGAGCGCCTCGTCGACCGATTCGGGCCACGTGATACTCGGCTTGCCGCTTCCCTTCTTGTGAAAGCCGACGAAGAGCTCCTTCCCGGTCTCGTGGTGCTCCTCGAGCCACGCGCGAAAATCGACAGGAGTTGCAAAGAACCCGGGCTTCAAGGAAGGAACGTCACCTCAAACCTCACCCGAGCAGATTCTCGATTTTCACCGGCAGCTCCCGCACCCGAACTCCGGTTGCGTGGTGGACCGCCGCCGTGATCGCGGGGGCGACGCCGGCGAGGCCGATTTCGCCGATCCCACGAGCGCCGAGCTCGTTGATTTCCTTATCGGGATAGTTCAGGAAGTGCACGTCGATCGGCGGCACGTCGGCGTTGACCGCCATCACGTAGTCGGCCAGATTGCTGTTGATCGGCGCGCCGTTCTGGGGATCGTAGATCGTGTGCTCGAACAGCGCCATGCCGATTCCCATCACGACCGAGCCTTCGACCTGGTTCCGGCCGGCCAGGGGGTTCAGAATGCGCCCCGCATCGATGACCGTGACGACACGGCTGACGCGCAGCCGGGCGATCTCGGGCTGCCACGTGACCTCGACGAAATGACACCCGAACGAGTGCGTCGAGAACTTCGGCGTGGGATTGCCGAACGTCGATTCGGACTTGCCGCTGCCGGTGACCATGCGGACGTTGGCGCGCCGGAGCAGATCGGTGAACGGAACTCCCCCAGCCGGACCCGCGGCCTTGACGAAGACGCGTCCACCTTCGAATTTCAGCTCGTCGGCTTTGCGCTTCTCGAAGGGCGATCCGGGCGTCGAGGTCGCGATCGTCAGCAGCGAGCTGATCGCGTTGTCCGCCGCCGCGAAGACGGCCGGGACCATCGACCCCGTGACCATCGAGCCGCCCGAGATCGGCCCCTCCGGAAGCGAGGTGTCGCCCAGAGCGACCTCGATCTTTGCGAGCGGCACACCGGTCTTCTGGGATGTCAGCTGCGCAAGGATGGTGTACGTGCCGGTGCCGATGTCCTGCGTGCCCGACGCGACGCGCGCGGTGCCGTCGTCGCGAAGCTCGACGGTGGCTTCGGCCGGGAACCGAGCGGCGACCCATGCGCAGCCCGCCATTCCCCAGCCGAGGGTCAACCCGTCACGCTTCATCGAGCCGACTCCCGGGGTGCGTTTGGACCAACCGAATTTTTCGGCTCCCAACTGGAAGCACTCGACCAGATGGCGCGAGGAGAACGGAAGTCCCAGAGACTCGTCGATCTTCGGCTCGTTTGCGATGCGCAGCCTGACCGGGTCCATTTGGAGCTGGTCCGCCAGCTCGTTCAGCGCCGACTCGGTGGCATAGAGACCAGGGACGGCGCCCGGACCACGCATGGCCGTGGGCGAGCCGACGTTTCGCCGGGCGCGGCCGAACGCCACTCGGAGATTCGGCACGCTGTACTGGAACGCCGTCGCCTCGCCGCAATCCTCGTGGTAGTTGTCGAGAATCGCCTGGTGGTTGACGTAGTCGTGCTGGAGCGAGACGAGCTTCCCGGCGGCCGTGGCGCCCAGGCGCACGCGCTGCCTTGTGCGCGGACGGTGACCGACAGTCTCGAACATCATCTTGCGGCTGATGACGAGCTTGACCGGCTTTCCGAGCTTCCGCGCGGCCGCGACGGCCAGCGCGCAATGCGTCCAGGGCCAGAGCTTGCTGCCGAATCCCGAGCCGACGAATCGGGTGATGACCTTGACGTTCTCCTTCGGCAGTCCGAACGTCTGCGCGAGGACGCCCCGGAGGTTGAAGATGGCCTGGGACTCCTCGTAGACGGTCAACATGGGGCCATCCCAGATCGCCGTCGCCGACTGCAGCTCGATCGGGTTGTGCGTCGTGGTCGGAGTCACGTAGGTCTGGTCGAGCTTGACCGGTGCCGTCGAGAAGGCGCTTTCGGCATTCCCGCGCTCACTCTGCAGGCGTTTGGTCGGGGCAAACGTCGTCGCCACGACGTCCGGCTCGTCGTCGGCTTTGAGGTCCGTATCGACGTTGTGCTTTTCTTTCGCGTAGGTCGCGCGCACCGCATCGGCGGCGGCCTTCGCGCCTTCAAACGTGTCCGCGACCGCGAGGGCGATGTACTGGCCCCAGTACCGGACGACGTCGTCCTCGAACGGCGGGCGGCGCTCGTCGACGATGCCTTCGAACCCCGGTCCCGGCACGGAGCGAAAGATGTTTCCGATGTTTCCGCGGTGGAACACGGCGCGCACTCCGGGCATCTGCTCCGCCGCGGCGGTGTCGAGCCGGACGATTCGCCCGCTGGCGATCGTCGCCTCGACCGGAACGGCGTAGAGCTGGCCGGGAAAGTGGAAGTCGGCGGCGTATTGCGCCTTTCCACTCACTTTCCAGGGACCGTCCACGCGCGGAGTGGGCCGGCCGATCGGTGACATCGCCGGGATCTCTTGTGTTGCGGGTGCTGCAGGTGCTTCAGGTGTTGTCGGCATGCTTCGTCCTTTAGACAGGGGTCCGGCCCGTCAGGCGGTCAGCGCGGTCTGGAGCGCGTGCGCGAGGCAGCGTCTGGCGAGCTCGATCTTGAATCCGTTTTCACTCTGCGGTTTTGCGCCGCGCATGGCGGCTTCGGCCGCGCCGCGAAAGCTCGCGACGCTGGCAGTCTGTCCGACGAGCGCCGCTTCGGCCTCGGGGGAACGCCAGGGTTTCGTCCCCACGCCTCCCAGGGCGATGCGCGCGCGGGTCACTTTTCCGCCCGCGACCGTCAGCACGACGGCGGCCGACGCCAGGGCAAACTCGTAAGACGCCCGGTCGCGCAGCTTCAGATAGACCTGTTTGCTCCCCGCGACGGGCGGCGGGAGCGTGACGTGTGTGATGAGGTCGCCCGGTTCGAGCACCGTCTCGCGGCCGGGCGTGTTACCGGGCAGGAGGTGGAAGTCGCCGATCGGGATCGCGCGTTTACCCCCCGGTCCCTGCACGTGGATCGTCGCCTCGAGCGCCGCCATCGCAACGCACATGTCCGACGGGTGGCTCGCGATGCAGTGATCGCTCGTGCCGAGCACGGCGAGCATGCGGTTGCTTCCCGTGATCGCCGGACAGCCGGTTCCAGGCTCGCGCTTGTTGCAGGGCATCGCGGTGTCGCGGAAGTACATGCATCGCGTCCGCTGAAGCAGGTTGCCCGCGGTCGTTGCCATGTTTCGAAGCTGCGCCGACGCGCCCGAGAGAAGCGCCGAGGACAGCACGGCGTAGTCCCGCTGCACCGACGGGTGGTGGGCGAGATCGGAATTGCGAACGGTGGCGCCGATCGACAGTCCGCCCTCGGGGGTCGCTTCGACCTTGCCGAGCGTCAGTCGGTTGATGTCGATGAGACGCGCGGGCGTCTCGACGTTTAACTTCATCAGATCCAGGAGCGTCGTCCCGCCCGCGATAAACCGCACGTCGGCCCCCTGCTGGGCGGTCTTCGCCTTTGCGGCAGTCGCAACGGCCGATGCGGAATCGGGTGGCCGGACGAACTCGAAGGTATGCATGGTTCCCTCTCGCCCTCAGGCGTTCTTGCGCACTTGCTGGATGGCGGCGACGATGTTGGGGTAGGCGCCGCAGCGGCAGATGTTGCCGCTCATCAGCTCCTTCACGGCGGTGTCGTCGGGACCGCAGGGCTCCTTGAGCAAGGCGACGGCCGACATGATCTGTCCGGACGTGCAATATCCGCACTGGTAACCGTCGCAGGCGACGAATGCCGCCTGCATCGGATGCAGAGCCTCGGGCGTGCCGAGGCCCTCGATCGTCGTGATCTCTTCGCCGTCATGCATCAACGCCAGGCTGAGGCACGAATTCACCCGCCGGCCGTTCACGTGCACCGTGCATGCGCCGCATTGCCCGTGATCACAGCCCTTCTTCGTTCCGGTCAACGCGACGGTCTCCCGGATGCAATCGAGGAGCGTCGTCCGGGGATCGACGCGAAGCGGGCGGTCCTTGCCGTTGATCCGAAGAGTGATCGGGACCGCTCCGGCTATGCCGGGTCCTTCCGCGGGTCCGGCGGGCGCGGCCGCCGCCGGGGGTTTCTGCCCGGGCGCGGTCTGAATCGGCGGCACGCAGGCCGCCATGACAGCGGCTGCCGCCGAGGTCCCCGTGGTTCTAAGAAAGGCCCGGCGGGTCGGCTTCGAAGAGCCTTTCGGTCGATCGTCTGACATGCAGCCTCCGGTTGATCGGTTGATCGGGAGACTACTGCAGCGGAACTTCACCGCAATGCAAATTCTAGGGGATCGGAAGCCCGATTCGAGCGGGGACTGACGGCTGACCCCTGCCCGGCGCCGCGCGCGCGATGACAGGACAGCGCCCGTGATCTGCGCCGATGATGCCGGCCGGCCGTTTGCCCGCTGAGCCATCCTTGATTACAGTTTCCGCATGTGCCGAAACATCCGAACACTCGCCAACTTCGCGCCGCCTGCCACGTCGACGGAGATTCACGCCTCAGCCGTGCAGTTCGTCCGAAAACTGAGCGGAGCGAACAAGCCTTCGAAGGCGAACGAGGAGCTCTTCGAGCGCACGGTCGACGAGGTGGCCGCCGCCGCCGGGCGCCTGATCGAGGGTTGGGTCACCACCGCCGAGCCCAAGGATCGCGATGTCGAGATCCGAAAGCACATCGAGCGGTCGCGGGAGCGGTTCGGCAAGGAGCCCAGACGGACGCCGATAGAGCCTGTTCGCTGAGCTGAAAGGACTCCGCTCGCGCTGGCAGCTGCGACCGCGATCGAGCGGTGTTCGCCGCGTCTTTCCAGGGAACCTCTGCCGAGCTCTCCGAGGTCCTGAAGAGGTTCCGCCCGACGAAGATCTCGGTGGAATCCGAGACCGCGGACCGCGTCACGCTCGCCGAGTACGTGAAGTGAGGACGGACGACAGGCGACCGACGAGGAAAAAGAAAAAGAGCGGAGAAGCCGGAGCCCTGCGAGTTTTCTTTCAACCCCCAACCCCTAACCCCTAACCATTCACCGCGTGCCGGTCCATTCGACCGTGTAGTGACACGCGCCGCCCGCGCCCGACTGCTCGACGGCCGTCTGAGCGAGAAATCCCGTTCCGGAGAACTGGCCGGTGATCCGGATGGTGAACTGCGTGCCGCCGGACGAGATCACCTTCGGGTCGGTCGCGAAATGCCCGTCATCCTGCAGCGTCCCGTCATACGAGTTGTCGGCGTGCGTCAGGACGAAGCGACCCGCGGCGGCCCCCGCGGCGATCGTCGTCTGGTTCGGAGTCACGGTGACGGCTCCGCAGGTGTTGTCGAGAAGACGGACTGCCGTGGCGTACGTGCCCGTGACCTGGCTGACGGTCACGATCGAGCCCGGACAGGTCGCGAAGGCCGCCGTGTCCTGGATCGGCTGGAACGCGGTGTTGAGAGGGTTGACGTAAGTCCGCGTCACGCTGCCGTTCTGAGTGTCAGCCACGGTCACCGTCACCTCGACGTTGGTCAGGCCCGAGGCGAAGACCCAGTAGCGGGAGTTGAACGAGCAGCCGTCCAGCACTTTCACGATTGCTTCCACGTTGCCCGCGGAGAAGAACCAGAAGTAGCCCGTGTCGCCCGTCAGGCCGACGGCGTGCGCCTGGCCGGAGTCGGTCGCGGAGCGCCAGGATGCCGCCACCCGAAAGCGGCCGCCGTTCAAACAAAGGGTGCGGTCGTCCGGCGCGCACGGGGTCTGGGCTTTCAGACACTGCGTGATGAAAACGAAAGCCGCGAAGAGGAGAAAGCGCCTGGTCATCGAGAAGCCTCCGTTTGTGGGCCGTTCGCGCCCGGGATTGCCGAGTTTCATCGAGTGAGTGGCATTTCATACGTCCCGACGCGCCGAAGGATTCAGCACGAAAGGCGGCCGACCGGAAGCTGACTTTGCCGAGATTGGCACCCGATCGTCCGGCTGAGGGCGCTGGATGAAACCCGGAGGGCAGGGGGCCGTAGACTCCCCTAGGAAACCGATGGGAGCGATCGAACCGTCGCCCCGCGGGGCCTTTCGCGAGCTGGACGCGAAACGGGGTGGCGGACGCCCCGGGCGGCGCGGGCCCGCGGTCGGCGGAAAGAGAGGAGAAAAAAAGCCCTTGCTATTGATTTAGTGTTGTAGTCAACTACATCACCATATGACAACCTCGTGCCTCGAACCAGGGATGCGCCACGAGTTGGAGGGCGGGGCCGGTCCGTGTGATCCCCGGCCTCTCCTTTCTTCGAAACCGTAATGGAGCGTGAGTGGAATGACAGTCAGCCGATCTACCGACAGCTTCGGGATCGCGTGGTCGCCATGATCCTCGACGGCGTTCTCAAAGAGGGCGATCCGCTGCCGTCCGTCCGCAACGTCGCCGCCGAATACCGCGTCAATCCGATTACGGTCCTGAAGGGCTATCAGGAGCTGGTCGACGAGCGACTCGTCGAGAGCCGGCGGGGCCGGGGGATGTTCATCAACGAAGGCGCGCGAGAGCTCCTGCTCCATGCTGAGCGCCAGAAGTTCATCGCGGAACAGTGGCCGCGGATTTCCGCGACGATCCAGCGGCTCGGGCTGACCCCGAAGGAGCTGCTCGCCGCCGCCGCCGCCGCCACCGCTGCTCCCGCTGCTCCCGCCGCTCCCGCTTCGTCGCCGGGGGGCGCGCGTCCTTCGAAACCCGAAGAAGAGGCGTCGTAGCCATGCCCGCCATCGAAGCGCGCGGCCTCCGCAAGAGCTACGGCAAGACCGTCGCCCTGAACGGGATCGACCTCCGTGTGGAAGAGGGACGCATCCTTGGAATCGTCGGTCCCAATGGCGCCGGCAAGAGCACCGCGCTCCACGCGATTCTCGGCCTCACCGCCTACGAGGGAGAGCTGAAGGTCCTGGGGCGGGACCCCTGGACGGAACGGGACGAGCTCATGCGCGATGTCTCCTTCATCACCGACGTCGCCGTGATGCCGCGATGGATGAGGGTTTCCCAGGCGCTCCAGTACCTCGCAGGCGTTCACCCGCGGTTCGATCGCATGAAAGCGGAGGGCTTTCTCAAGAAAACGGACATCAAGCCCGCGAGCAGGGTGAAGGAGCTTTCCAAGGGCATGGTCACCCAGCTGCATCTCGCGCTGGTGATGGCGGTGGACGCGAGGCTTCTGGTTCTCGACGAGCCCACGCTCGGCCTCGACATCCTGTTTCGCAAACGGTTCTACGACTCGCTGCTGAACGACTACTTCGATCACAGCCGGACGGTCATCGTGACGACGCACCAGATCGACGAGATCCAGGACGTTCTGACCGATTTCGTCTTCGTAAACCGCGGCCGCATCGTTCTCGAGTCGAGCATGGAGGCGTTCGAGTCGCGCTACCTGGAGGTGATGGTGAGACCTGGGCGCATCGATGAAGCGCGTTCGCTCCATCCAATCCACGAGCGCCCGGTCTTCGGACGCACCATCCTGCTCTTCGACCATGCCGACCGCGAGCGGCTCGCGGCGCTGGGCGACGTGCGCACGCCGACGATCGCCGATCTCTTCGTCGCCGTGATGGGCGGCGACGCCGGCGCGGCCGGAGGCGCATCATGAGCGCGCCCGAAGCCCCACTCGACGCTTCCCGCGATTCGCAGGATGGCGCCCTCCCGCGCATGAACGCGACCCGTCCCCTGGACTGGTCGATCCGGCGCGAGCTCTGGGAGAACCGTTCTTTGACCATTGCGCCTCTGGCCGTAGCGGGCTTCGTTCTCTTCGTCCTGGTAATTACGACGTTCGGCCTGCCGCGCAAAGTGCGGGCTCTCCCGACGATGGACCCGGCCCGGCAGCATCTGGTCGCCGCTTCTCCGTTCAGCATCGCGCCGAGCATGATCATGATGACGACGATCCTCGTCGGGATTTTCTACTCCCTGGACGCGCTGTACGGGGAGCGCCGCGACCGCAGCATCCTGTTCTGGAAGTCGCTCCCGGTCTCCGATCGCACGACGGTTCTCTCGAAAGCCGCCATCCCGCTCGTCGTGCTGCCGCTGATCGGCCTGGCGCTGAGCTTCGCGGCGCAGGTGGGTGTTCTGCTGTGGGGCAGCGTCATCCTGATGGCGAGTCGGGTGAGTCCGGCCACGTGGTACTCCCATCTGCATCTGTTTCAGATGCCGCTCACGCTGGTTTACGGCGTCTTCGCTTTCGCCCTCTGGCATGCGCCGATCTACGCCTGGCTGCTCCTCGTGTCCGGCTGGGCGAAGCGCACCCCGCTCCTCTGGGCCGTCCTTCCGTTCGCTGTGCCTGCCGCGGTCGAGCGCGCCGCCTTCAACACCACGCATATCGGCTCGCTGCTCCGGTACCGCTTCATGGGTGCGATGACGTCGGCCTTCGACATTCCGCCGGGGACGGCGGGGCAACACGGGATGGTCGTCGATCGCGTCTCGCAGCTCGATCCGGCGAAATTTCTCCGCACGCCGGGCCTGTGGCTCGGGCTGCTCCTCGCGGCGGCGTTCCTCGCGGCCGCCGTGCGCCTGCGCCGGTATCGGGAGCCGATGTGAACGGAGACGGAAATCGAAAGGTGACAATCATGCGAATCAGTCTCCTCCGGCGCGTGAGCCGCGCCATCGCCCTCCTCGGAACGCTTACTTCTGCCTCGGCTTCGGTCCTCGCGCAAACCTCCCTGATCGAGCAGGGGCGAGCCGCACTCGGACGCGGCGAGACGGATTCCGCGGTCGGCATCCTCGAGAAGGCGGTCGCTCAGTCGCCGCAGAGCGCCGAGGCGCACTTCGCGCTCGGCAGCGCCTACGGCAACAAAGCGCAGGCGAGCGGGATGTTCGGCGCTCCCAGGTACGCGTCGAAACTGAAGGGCGAGTTCGAGAAAGCGGGCGCGCTCGACCCGAAGTACATCGAGCCGCGATTTGGCCTCGTTCAGTTCTACGCGAGCGCGCCCGGGATCATGGGCGGCTCGCACGAGAAGGCGCTCGCGCAGGCGAAGGACCTCAAGGCGATCAACCCGCTCGCCGGCCACCGCGCGTATGCGTTCATCTACACGCAGCAGAAAAAGCTCGACCTGGCGGAGAAGGAGTATCTGGAGGCGCTTCGGGAAGAGCCGGCGTCTCCGAAGGCACACAGCTATTTCGGTCAGTACCTCGCGAACTCCGCGAAGAACTACGCGGCGGCCTTTGCGGAGTTCGAATCCGCGCTGAAACTCGACCCGCAGTACATGCCGGCGTTCTACCACCTCGGGCGCACCGCGTCGCTCGCGAACACGAACCTGGCGCGTGGCGAGGAGGCGCTCAAGCAGTACGTCGCCTATACCCCGAAGGAGAGCGAGCCGGCGCTCGCCAACGCGCAATACTTCCTGGGCGACGTTTACGAGAAACAGGGGAGGAAGGCCGAGGCCAGGCAGGCCTACATGGCCGCGCTCAAACTCAATCCATCGCTCGTGAAAGCCGGGGACGCGTTGAAGCGCGTGTCATGAGGACCGGACAGACGCCGGGCCGAGAGGGGCACACCGACCTGCTCGCATCGAGCCAGGAACGGCGGATGTCACTCCAGAAGACCGCCAGATTCGCGGGCCTGCTCTATTTCCTCGCCTGCATCCCGGCGCCCTTCAGCCTCCTCTACGTGCCCCGCGCCCTGATCGTGACGGGAGACCCCGCGGCGACGGCCTCGAAGATCCTGGGCTCGGAGTGGATGTTCCGGCTCGGCGTCGCGGGGGAGCTCGTCAACGCGGTCGCGTTTCTGTTCGTCACTCTCGCCCTCTACCGCCTGTTCCGGGGTGTCGACCAGCCAAAGGCCTCCCTCATGGTGACGCTGTTCGCTCTATCGGTGCCGGTCTCGTTCGTGAACGCGCTCAACAACATCGCGGCGCTGATCCTTTTCCGCGGCGGGGATTACCTGTCGGCGTTCTCGAAGCCCCAGCGCGACGCCCTCGCCATGATCTTTCTCCGTCTGCATGCCCACGGGCTCGTCGTCGGCGCGATCTTCTGGGGGCTCTGGCTCTTCCCGTTCGGGGTTCTCGTCTACAGATCGCGGTTCCTACCTCGGATTCTCGGCGTTCTGCTCGTCATCAACTGCTTCGCATACGTCATCCCCGGTTTCACTTCCGTACTCCTGCCGCGGTACCGGGAGGCCGTGAATGGGGTCGCGCTTCCTTTCCTCCTCGGCGAACTGGCGATCGCCCTGTGGCTGCTGATTCGCGGCGCCCGGGAACGGCCGCCCGCTGAAGCCCCCGCCTGACGACTGCCGACACTCAACACAGTCACGGTCACGCACACCAACTTGCTCAAAAGGAGACTGATATGCACTTCCCGGTCGACATCACCAGCCCGACGCGAACGCTTCTCCACACTCTTCTGTTCTGCCTTCTGGCCCCGGCGACGTTCGCCGCCGCCCAGGAACTTACACCGCCCGCGCCCGCGCCCGCCGCGTCTGCCTCTTCCACTGCCCCGCGAGTCGGCTTCGTCATGCCGAAGGAGAACGCGGTCCCGGCCTGGCACCGATACATGTACATCCAGTTGAAGACGTTCGTCCTCAAGTCCGCGGACCGGATGGGTGAGGAGAACTACAGCTTCAAGCCCACCGAGGCGATCCGCAGCTACGGCCAGGTCCTCGGCCACATCGCCGACGCGCAGTACGGGTTCTGTTCGATCGCGCTCGGCGAGAAAAACCCGGCCCTGAAGATCGAGCAGACGAAAAGCTCGAAAGCCGATCTGACCGCCGCGCTCAAGGATGCCTTTTCCTACTGTGACAGGGCGTACGACGGCATGACCGACGCGACCGGCGCCCAGACCGTGAAGATGTTTGGAACCGACGCTCCGAGGCTCGGGGTCCTGATCGTCAATACGGCCCACACGACTGAGCACTACGGCAACCTCGTCACCTACATGCGGCTGAAAAACATCGTGCCGCCGTCGAGCGATCAGGGGTCCATGGCGCGGCCGCCGAAACAGTAGGCCGCCGGGGCTTTTCGCTCAACGAAGGACGACGCACTCGCCTGACAGAAACAGTAGACGGGGCCCCGCCGAAGCCGGGGCCCGAGGAGGAAACGTGGAAGCCACCAGCATCGGTCTCATCGAACCGGGAGGCGAAGCTCATCGTGTGTGGGGCAGCATCCTTTCGCAGTCCGCCACCGGCGAGCTCGTCGGGATGATGAACTTCGCGAGCCTCGTCGATCTTTACGACGACGCGGAGGACAAGATCGACGCTCTCGAGCACGCGGCGAGGGAGAAGGCGCATGCCCGCTCGTTCCAGCGGCTCGGGAAGGAGATGGGCATCTGCGTGACGATGAACGTGAACGCGCCTTACTGGAAGCGGATCCGCACCGCTTTCGTCAAGAGCGCGGGGCGCGGCGATTTCACCGCGTGCCTGATCATCCAGGAGCTGATGCTCGAGTCCTTCGCGGTCTCGATGTATCGCGCGGTGGCGCGCGTGGCGCCGGGCAAGCTCGGCAGGGCGTACAAAACGATCGCCGCGGAGGAGACGGATCATCTCGAACACGCGATCACGCTCCTGCAGGAGATCTTCCGGCGCGATCCTGTCGGTCTTCAGCAGAAGGTCGCCGCCGTACACGAGGACGTCATGTCCGTCCTCGCGGAGATGGTCGCGAGGGAGGACATTCGAGGCGACTGCGAGCTGTGCGGAAAGACGTGCATCAAGCCTTCCCTTCCGCAGGTCAGCCTCGACATCGTCGAGCTCCGCGGCGGGGCGCTCAACCTCTACCTGAAGTCTCTCGACCGGGTCGGCCTTCCCGGAGACGAGACCCTCCAGTGGATTACGCGGCTGCCGGTGTGAGCGCCGCCGTTTTCTTCGCACGCCCCGTCGCAGCGACGGCGCGGTTCGCGCTCATCGGACATCTCGACAGTTGGGAAAAGACCGCGGCCGTGGTCCAGACGCTGCGAGGCGATCTCGGCCGCCCGATCTCGGTCCGCGACGTCCGCGAGATCGTCCCGTTTCTGCCGCCTCGGACCGTCTGCCGCGTCACGGTGTTTTCAACGGACGGATCGTCGGCCCAGGGCGTTTACGTGGATGCGTTTCTCTCACCGGAACGGCTCTGCGACGGATCCGTGCGCCAGAAGATCCAGAGGATCCGGGAGGCGGCCAGCTGCGCGCATCGGGAGGGAGCGACCGTCGCGGCGCTCGGCGGTTTCAGCTCGATCGTCCTGGAGGGAAAGGTCGACCTCCTGCCGTTCGACGACAAAGTTGCGTTCACGACCGGGAACACTCTGACGGTCGCCTACATCGTGGAAGGGGTCGAGCGCGCGGCGGCGCTCGCGCGACGGCCGCTCGACTCGCAGACCGTGCTCATCCTCGGTGCGACCGGGGATGTGGGTTCCGGGTGCGCCCGCTATCTCCTGGGGCGCGCCGGGCGACTTCTTCTCTGCGCCCGCAACCCGCACCGCCTGCGCAGGCTGCAGCGCTCGCTCGCCTCGGACGACACGCGCGTCGCGATCTCGACCGACCCGGACGAGTTTCTGCCCCGGGCGGACGTGGTCATCGCGGCGGCTAGCCTGTCCGCGCCGCGCTTCTCGCTCCGGTTGGTACGCCCGGACGCGATCGTCTGCGATGCCGGCTACCCGAAGAACATCCTCGCGGACGGGGAGGGCGGTCCGGTCGTCTTTTTCGGGGGAATGGGGCAGGTGCTCGGAGGACTGGAGCTCGTCCCCGACCTGATGTCAGTCCTCGCTCCGCATCCGGCGCCGAACGTCGTCCAGGGTTGCCTTCTCGAAGGAATGCTCCTCGCGCTCGAGGGGCGCTCGGAGTCGTTCTCGCGAGGCCGGGGCCACATCGAGCCGGCGCAGGTCGACGAGATCTGGGCCCTCGCAGAGAAACATGGATTCGCGCTTGCGCCGTTCTTCGACGCCGAGGGGCCCTGCGAGGACCGCCTCACGGCGCTGGCGCCGGCGCGGGCTCTGCGAAATGCACCCCTTGCTTACCGAGAGGAGAATCCCGTAGACTCCCCTAGGAAACCGATATGAGCAAACCCAATGACCTCGTTCAGGGCACTCTCGACCTGCTCCTCCTGAAGATCCTGGCGCTGCAGCCCCTGCACGGCTGGGCGATCAGTCTTCGCCTGAGGTCCCTCTCGGGCGACGTCCTGCAGGTGAGCGAAGGCTCCCTCTACCCGGCGCTGCACAAGCTCGAGCAGGAGGGGTGGATCAAGGCGGAGTGGAAGCAGACGGAAAACAACCGGCGGGCGAAGTTCTATTCGCTCACCCGGCTCGGAAGACGGGAGCTCGAATCCGAGGCGGCGAACTGGCAGCGCCTGTCATCCGCCATCTCGAGCCTCGTCCAGCTTTCCGAGGCCTAGGAACCCATGCGATTCGAACACTGGTGGTTCACGGCCCCGCTGAGGGTGAAGTCGATCCTCCTGCGACGCCGGGTCGAGGGGGAGCTCGACGAGGAGCTCCGGTTCCACCTGGAGCAGAAGATCGAGGAAGGCATCACGGAGGGACTTTCTCCCGAAGAGGCGCGTTCCCGCGCGCTTCGAGCGATGGGCGGCCTCGAGCAGAAAAAAGAGGAGATGCGGGACATGCGACGGATCCACTGGCTGACCGATTTCGTGGACGACGTGCGCTACGCGTTCCGCAGCCTGCGCCGAACCCCGGGCCTCGCCGTGTTCGTGGTGATCACGCTCGCGCTGGGGATCGGAATGACGACGACGCCCTTCAGCATGCTCGACGCGCTGATCTTCCGGCCGTACCCCGTCCCGAATCCCGGCGAGATCGTCACCCTGGTGAGCACCTCCCGCGACAGCCGCTTCGAGAGCTTCTCTTACCGCGAGTATCTCGACATCCGCAACAAGACGAAGAGCTACAACGCCGTCGTTGCGAACGCGAGACTCGAAGCCGTCGGCTTCACTGCCGAGCCCGGATCGACGCCGCTCGTCCGCCCGGGCCTGATGGTTTCCGGCAACTACTTTCAGGGGCTCGGCGTGAAGATGCAGCTCGGTCGCGGGTTTCGCGAGGATGAAGACAGGGTCCCCGGGCGCGAGGCCGTGGTGGTGCTCGGGCCGGATTTCTGGAAACGTGAATTCGCCGGCAGCCGGTCCGCCGTCGGCAGAGTCATCCGATTGAACGGCACGAACTTCACCGTGATCGGCGTCGCTCCGGACTCCTTCCCCGGTATGCAGATCTTCTCGCGGCCCGGCTTTTACATGCCGCTCGCGATGGCGCGGGTCTTCTCGACCGACCCGTTGAAGAATCTCCTCGAAGACCGGGATGACCGCGAGTTGACGCTGCGGGCGCGTCTGAAACCGGGCACGCCGCTTTCTCAGGCGCGGAACGAGCTCGCCGTGCTGGCTCGCGACTTCCAACGTGAATATCCGAAGGTCAACCGCGACCGCGGCGCGGCCGTTCACACGCAATTCGAAATGCGAACCCAGGACAACGACGTCAACTGGAAATTCAGCGTGATTTTCTCGGTCCTCGCGCTCGCTGTCCTCCTGGTCGCGTGCACGAATGCCGCCGGCCTTCTTCTCGCGCGCGGCCGCTCGAGGACCAGGGAAATTGCCGTGAGACTCGCGATCGGCGCCGGCCGCTTCCGGCTGGTCCGGCTTCTGCTCACCGAGAGTCTCGTCCTGGCATGCCTCGGCGGACTCGGCGGGATCGCCGTCGGGTACCTCGGCATCCGCTTCATGGGCAAATTCAGCATCCCGTCCGAGCTGCCCGTCACCATTCCGTTTCGGATGGACACCCGCGTGCTGATCGCCAGCGTCGCGCTGTCCATGTTGAGCGCGCTGTTCTGCGGCCTGGCGCCGGCGCTTCAGAGCACACGAACGGACGTGGTTACCGGGCTGAAGTCTGCGGACGTGGACGTGCCGGGCCGCAGACACCTGTGGGGCCGGAACGCGCTGGTCGTGGCGCAGATCTCCATGTCCCTGATGCTCCTGGCGGCCTCGTTTCTGATGGCTCGGGGCTTCAACCACGACATCCAGGAGGGAGCGGGATACGCGAAGGACGCGAAGGACCACGTGCTGATGGTCAAGTTCGATCCGCGGCTCGTGCAATACAACGCGGCTCAGACGGCGCAGTTCTACAAGCTTCTGTCGGACCGCGTGCGCCAGACGTCCGGGGTTTTGAGCACCGCTTTCACACAGAACCCGCCTCTCGGTCTGGGCGACTTCGACCGTGTCGCGTTCGTGCCGGAGGGATTTCAGATTCCGCGCGGGCGGGAAAACTTCACGTCGATGATGGATACCATCGACGACGGTTTCTTCCAGACCATGAGTGTGCCGATCCTGCGCGGGCGCGGCTTCCTGGCGTCGGACATGGCAGGCGCGCCTCGTGTCGCCGTCGTCAACGACCATTTCGCCAATCACTACTGGCCGGGCGCGCCGACCGTGCTCGGCAAACGTTTCCGGCTCGGAAGCGCCTCTGGTGAGCCGGTCGAGATCGTCGGCGTCGCTCAGTCCATCAAGTATGGCGACGCTTTCGGAACGGCCTCGGATTTCGTGTACCTGCCGGTCCTTCAGAATCCCGTCCCCCGACTCGCCATGCTGGTGCGGACGAACGGCGATCCCCTCCAACTGGTCAAGCCGGTGAAGGATGTCGTCCGGAAGCTCGATGCGAACATGCCGATGCTCGAGACCAGGACCTATGAGGACCTTTACCGCTACGCGATCGTGGACGGCCCGGGGGTGGCCGTCCGGCTCGTGGGCACCCTGGGCGCCGTGGGCCTCGTGCTCGCCATCGCGGGCCTTTATGGCCTGGTCGCCTACAACGTTGCCCGCAGGACGCGCGAGATCGGCATCCGCATGGCGATTGGCGCTTCGCCCCTCGACGTCCTGCGGCTGGTCATGGGGAAGGGGCTGATGCTCGTGAGCGTCGGGACGGTGATCGGGTTTGCGCTCGGAGTCGGGCTCGAGCGCCTGCTGAATTCGATGTTGTTCAACGCCGGCGGCTTCGCCTGGACGGTGTATGTGATCGTAGTGCCGGCGATGGTCCTGATCACCATGCTCGCGGCCTACGTTCCGGCGCGCAAGGCATCCCGCATCGCTCCGACGATTGCCCTCCGATATGAGTAGCGCGCGAAAGGGAGACACGTGCCCGGGTGCGCTTCCATCCTGACAACCGCGCCCGTTCGATCCGGGTGGGCACCGCCGGCCATCGAGCCGGCGCAACTCCGCGCGGCGCGCGTCCTCGGATTCCTCTACGTGCTTCAGATGGCGGTCGCCGTCTTCGGACAGTCTTTCGTCCGGCAGCGGCTGATCGTCGCCGACCCGGTACAGACGGCGCAGAACATCGTCGGATCCGAGCGCCTGTTCCGGCTGTCAATTGCCGGAGATCTGTTCGTTTACGCCGGGGTGATTGTCCTGGCGTGGGCCTTCTATGTCGTGGTCCGACCCGTCGACCGGAATCTGGCGCTCCTCGCGGTGCTCTTCCGGCTCGCGGAAACCGCCGTGCTCTCGGTGGCCACCATCCAATCCCTGGTGGCGCTCCGGCTTCTGAGCGGGGCCGGCGAGTTGAGCAGCTTTTCCCACGCCCAGCTGCAATCTCTGGTCAAGCTGGCACTCCACACCCAGGGACTCGGGATGTCCGTCGGTTTCATCCTTCTGGGGCTCGGTTCGACGGTGTTCGCGTGGCTTCTCTGGAAGTCGCGCTACGTCCCTCGAGTCATTGCCGGATGGGGGATCTTCTCGTCGCTTCTGCTGGCGGCCATCACGATGGCGGCGCTGGTGTTTCCCGGACTCGGAACCGCTCTGGGAATGACGTACATGGCCCCGATGGGCCTCTACGAAGTGGGCCTCGGTGTCTGGCTGCTCGTCAAGGGGATCGAAGTGCCTCTCACCGATTCCGCCGCGCCGAACTGATCCCGTATTCGATCGGATCCACGGGCTCGAGCTCGACCTGACGCTTATCCGCAAACGGGAACTGCGGGAACGCGGGCCTGAGGGCCGCGTGCCGATCCGGGCGATCGGAGGTCAGGTCCTGGGATCGCGCTCTGTGGATCCTCCGCCCCTCGGTGGCGGCCCGAAGCGCCGCACCGCGAGAGCGATCGGCAGGCCCACGCAGACAATGTGCACGAAGAGAGGCAGCGGCCACAGGGCGGGCAACGGCCGCTTGACGACATTCGGGAGGTAGAGCGTGCGCAGCGCCGCGGCGAGAGGGACGACGCCGCGGTACATGACGAGCAGCCAGACGACCCCCCAGGCGATCCCGGCCGGCACCGCCCATTCGACCATCGCCGGAATCCCGCGGCTCAGCCAGTAGAAGATCGCCGTGGCGGTGAACGCGACGCCGAAGTGTATGAAGAGACCGAGCGCGGCGGTGACAAACCCGCCTTCGAAAGACGCGGGCCCTAAAAGAGCGCTGGCGATCCCCTGCAGCATGCGCACCGGAGAGCCGCCGTTCGCGAGCGAGATGAGGACCGCGGAGCTGATGTCGAGGACGCCGCAGATCAGGCCGCCCCCAAGGATTGCTCTCCCCGCGGTTCGTGGGCGATCCGCTGTTGTGGTCCCGTTCATGTCAACCAGCCTGCAGGGCGAGCGCGCCGGGAGCAGAAGGAACCTGGCAATCGCCCCGGCCGGGAAAAACGGGGGAGCCTATTTTCATGTGTCGCCTCCGAGGACCGACAGTTTTCGTTCGGGGATCGGTGAAATCTATCTCCCGCCTTCCGCGAGCAAGCATCATGTGACAATTGCCGAAACCTTTATCCGTTTCCGTCCCGCGTGCTTGCAGGGAGTAGCCCATGTTCGAACGGGTCGCACCAAGCGACGAACAGAGGGATGCTGACGCGCGTGAGGGGCGCTCTCCCGATCAGGTCGCCGCGTTACGCCTCGCGGCGCTCCTGGTCCTCGTCGACGTCCTCCTGTCGCTCGCGGTGGCGATTGCATTCGGCAATCTCGCCGGAGCGCCCATTCTCTGGATGGGGGTCCGGCTGGCCATGGCGTATTACCTGTTCAAGCTGCGTCCCCGGGCCGAGGCCCTCGCGCTCGGCCTCACGATTCTGGCGGGCGCGGGAGCGGTCGCCGGCGTGGTGGCGGGCCAGGTGACCGGCGGGTTCAATATTTTCGGTTACCTCTTCGCGATTCCCGCGCTCGGCGGCGCAGCCGCGCTCCTGCTTCTCTTGCTCGGTGATCCTCGACGCGAAAAGCGCCAGGCGGCCTTGTGGCTCTTCGGAATACTCGTGTGCCTTCCCGAGCTGCTCCTGCTGGTACTCGAGGTCACCGGATCTCTGCACCGCGTGGGTGCTCCGGCAGGAGCCTGACCCGGCAATCGCCTCCCGGGGTCCTCGGTTCTAAGGCGTCGCTTCCTGAAAGCCTGAAAGCCTGAAAGCCTGAAAGCCTGAACCCTGAGGCCTACCACGTCCAGTGTACGTCGAGCGGAGTCGAGATGCGCCTCGTTCGAAGCGAGGAAACGGCGACCGGCGCGATGTCCTGCGGCTGGAGCCAGGGGATCTTCATCGGGTCCTTCTTCGCCATTTCGCGAGCCACTTCCTCTTCGGAAGGGGGTCTCCTGGGGGGCGCCGTGTGCTGGACCTCGGCGATCGCCGCTTTCCAGCGAGTCGGGTTGCGAGTCAGCGCCGTGTCGGTCAATCCGGGCTCGATGCAGTTGACCGTGATCTTGTGCTCGCCCATCTCGAGCGCCGCTCATTTCATGAGACCGATGACGCCCCACTTCGAGGTGCTGTAGCTCGAGGCGTTCTTCACTCCGTGCCGGCCCTGCCCCGACGCAATGAGGATGATGCGGCCGCTCTTGCGCGGCACCATCAGCGGCGCAAAAGCGCGGATCGTGCTCGCTTAGCCGTTCAGGTTGACGTCGATGACGTCCTTCCACTGGCGGTCATCCATGCTCAGAAGTGGGCGCATACGCCTGGATGGCCGCGTTCGCGACGACGATGTCGATCATGCCCAGGTCCCGGTTTGCCTGCTGGCCGGCATTGCGGAGAGCTCCGATGTCGCCTCGTCGGTGACAACGGGAACGAAGCGGCGGCCGTACTGCTTCACGAGCCGTGCGGCCTCATCCATACCGTTCAGGCGGAACGAGCGGAACAGCCCGCCTTGGATCTCGCCAAACGTTGTAGCGTCCAACTCCCCGGTGAGGACGGAGGCATCGACACGGGAGTAACCATCCGCGTCAGCGCGTCCGCCGTTGAGGACGGGGGATACAGATGGTAGTTTCCGGCGGCGTCGCGCCTCAAACTCGGCTCAGGAGCTTTAGAAATGAAACATCTGATTCTTGGCGGAACGGGAACCGTGGGAGGCCTCGTCGTGCGAGGTCTTCTCGAAAAGGGTGAAAGCGTCCGCGTGCTGACGCGCAGCGCGGACCGGGCGAAGGACCTGCCGAAGGGAGCCGAGGCGGTTCTCGGCGACCTGACGGATCCGGCGACTTACGAGAAGGTCTTCACGGATTACGACAACCTGTTTCTGCTGACCGCCAACGGGCCGACGGACCTCATGGAGGGCCTGGTGGCGGTCAACGAGGCGAAGCGGACGAAAGCGAAGCGGGTCGTGCATCTCTCGATCCATGACGTCGAGAAGTGTCCCGAAGCGCCGCACTTCGCGAGCAAGATTGCGATCGAGAACGCGTTGAAGGAGAGCGGCCTGAAGTACACGATCCTCCGGCCGAACAACTTCTACCAGAACGACTACTGGTTCAAGGACGTCATTCTCCAGTACGGCGTTTATCCGCAACCCATCGGCGACCTCGGTCTGTCGCGCGTGGACTCCCGCGACATCGGCGAGGCCGGCGTCCGGGCCCTGACGCAGGACGGCCATCTGGGAAAGACGTATGCCCTGGTCGGACCGTACGCGGTGACAGGATCCAGTTGCGCCGCGGAGTTCGCGAAAGCCCTGGGCAAACCCGTCTCCTACGGGGGCAACGATCTCGTGGCCTGGGCGAAGAGCATGGCGCCCTACATGCCCGCCTGGGCGGTTTACGACTACGCGCTCATGTACGCGGCGTTCCAGGCCAGAGGTCTCGTGGCGACACCGGCGCAGCTCGACGAGACCCGGGCGATCCTGGGCCGCGAGCCGCGGAAGTTCTCGGACTTCGTGTCGGAGACGGTCGCCGCCTGGAAAGGCTGAGGCCCATCGAGCAGCTCACTCTCGGATGGATGACCTGGATGGAAGGATCCGGCGGACCCTCCCTCTCGTCGCGGACGTGTTCCTCGACATCACTGCACATCGGAATGAAGACGAGGGTCGCGCAACGAATTGAGGTGAAGTTCGTCAGATGGCGATCACGCAAGGAAGTCGCGAAGCGGACTCCTCCGGTGGACAAACGAGGCGAAACGAGGGTGGGGAAGAAACGAAGCGACGGGGGGCTGCGCGGGTGCGGAGCCCCCCGTCCGTGCGACTAGGGTGTGCAGACGCCGATCTGGGGAACGAGTGACGTGAACGGAGTCCCGGTGATTCCGGTGATCGTGATGTCGTCGATGTCCCAGCCGGGAGCTCCGGTCGATTCATCGGCGCCGATTCGGAAGCGGATCCGCACGTCCTGTCCGTTGTAAGCCGTGCCGAGGTCGAGCGTGGCCGTCGAAAAGTTCGGCCAGCCCGCGATGCGATTCACGAAGGCGGGTCGGCTCGCGCCGATCGGAGCGCTTGTCACGGCGTTCGTCGAGCCGTTATAGAAGGCCGGGGAGGTTCCGACGGCCGTCCATGCGCCGCCATTGACGCTGATCTCGACGACGCCGCCGTCCCAGCCACCCGCCTCGAACGAGAACCGGTGCTTGAAGGAGATCCCGAGAGAGGTGCTTCCGACGCGCATCGTGGGCGAGGTGAGCGACTGCTGATCGGGAAGGTCCCCCTTCACGTCGTCTCTTTGACCGTTGTTGTTCGGGCCCCAGAAGACGTGCTGGACGGGTGAGAGAGCCCGGCGCTGCCACCGGGTGATGTTCGGATCTTCAGAGGGGTCCCCGGAGGCAGTCCAGACCGGACTGGCGGACTCGAATGACTCCGTCGCCGAGGACTGAAGCTGTTCGTTGTAGTTCAGTCGGAACGTGGAGTCGAGGTTGAAAGGCGAGGGGAGCCCGAGCTCCGGAGCCTGGAACGCGATCTTGAACGTGGTCTGCTCCATCCCCAACGCGCCGTTCAAGGTCACCGGGACGAAGCCCGTGCTGTGGCCCTTTTTCTGGAGCGGCGGGAACTGGATCACGTTGCCCTGCGGGAACGTAACGTTCGGGTTGCTGGAGGTGACCGTCAGCGTCCCCTGGTTGACGTTGTTCGGCCCCTGATTCACGAGGGTGACTTTCAGACGGCCCGTTTCTCCGTTGTCGAGGACGCCGTCCAGGTCGCAGGAGGCGACGTCGTCGGACAGCGTGACGCTCCCGAGCTCGATCTGGGAAAGCTCCCAGATGCCGCGGCCGTAAGTCGCGAGGCGAATGAACCCGCCGTCGGGCGGCATGTAGATGTCATTGACGCGAACGGTCGGCAGCCCGTTGCCGAAGGGGGCCCAGTTCGCCCCGCCATCGGTCGTGCTGTAAATGCCGACGTGGGTCGCGGCGTAAAGCGTGTTGTGAGTCGAATCCCTCGGGTCGATATACACGCGCGTGACCGGCAGATCGGGAAGTCCGTTCTGCTTTGCGACGAACGTGGCGGTCGACCAGGAGGCAGTCGGGTTGGCGATGGAGGCTTTGATCACGCGGACGGCACCCGTTGCCTGCGCGACGGAGGTGATCCAGAGATTCTGGTTGTCCTGCCAGGTCACGTTGGTCGTGAAGCCCTGGTAACCCGGCGCGCTCGCGATCAGGTCAACGTCGGTCCAGGTCGCGCCGCCGTCGGTCGTGATGTCGAGGAATCCTCCCGCCGCGCCGACCGCGATGCGGTTGAGGTCGGTCGGGCTCACACCCAGGTTGTAAGGGCTGGAACGGAACCGGCGCGCGGGCGGGAGCCCGAGCGAGGGGACGCCGACGGCGGAACCGATCAGCAGCCAGTTCAATCCGCCGTTGTTGCTTCTCCACACGCGAGCGTTGGTGAAATGAAAGAAGACGCGCCCCGTCGCGTCGAGGCGCCGGAGGCGCGGGCACGATACAGGTGAAGAAGCCGAAGCCCACGTCGGAGATTCCCGAGGTCGCCGCAGCCCAGTTCTGAAACCTGTCCGGCGGATTGTTGCTCAGGTTGGTGCGCATCGAAGAGCCTTGCGCGCTGCCGAGGACCGTATTCGTGTTGTCCTGGCTGTAGGCTGCCCCCATCCCGTCTCCGCCGATCACCTGGTCGTGGGTGCCGCTGTTGTCGGTGCGCAGCCGCGTCCCGTTGTCCTGCAGTCCGCCGATGACGAGATTCGGGAACCCCGACGCATCTGTGCGGGCAGCCCGGGTCCCTGCTGATTCGCTAATTCGCTGATTCGAGGCTCGCGAATCCGGGACGCGAAGCGTGGCCGCTGCTCTCAGCCGACCTCAATGCCCGCCGGACTCCGACCAGATCGGTGACGACCAGGCCTGGTGGCCGTCCGCCTGCGTCACACGGACGTAGTAGCTCGATTCGCCGGCAGGCGGCGCCTTGTCCTCGACCGTGAACGTCACGACACGGGTATCGGCAACGGGCATTCGGCGGCCTCCCTGCGGGTCCGACGGCTCGTAGATCAGAAAAACGCCCTCCGCCGCGTCGGGCGCCTGCTCGAGCCGCACCGCCGCGAACGTGTCGATCAGGTTGCGGACGATCTCGACCCGGTCGATCGCCGCGGTGCCTTCGATCCGGACCGTCATCGGAAGCGGACCGTGCGTGTGAATGCGAGACCCCATCGGCGCGCCCCCGGCCGTGAATTCCAGCACGATGCGCGCTCCCGTCGTCGCATAGTTGCGCCGCTTGCGGATAGCGTCGAAGAGGCTCTCGCGATCGAGCCGCTCCGCGAGCACCGCGGTCAGGCCGCCCTCGCCCGGACTCAGGTGGTGCGTATCGCTCGCGCCCATCACGCCGACGTGTCGCCCGAGACGCAGCGCGTCCTGATACTGATGACCCGGGACCTGCCGCCGCCCTTCCCGCGGATTGCCGAAGAATTCGTACCGCCCGTGCCAGGACGCGATCTCGAAGTTGGGCTCGAGCGTCTCGTCGAACGCGGCCGCGGGATTCCAGCGCCCCCACGTCGCATTGCCCGTGTGGTGGGGCGACACGATCCCATCGTGCTCGCGCAAATGCGCGTAGAGCTTCTCGATCGTGTCGCCTTCGGGCTCCGCGGAGCTCAGGATCGGACCTCCCTCGTCACGCTGCAGCACGACGCGATGCCCGTACGCGGAACCGGCGGTCCACTCCCACCCGGTCAGGCTCACGAAGCGGCCCGGCTCGTCGAACACGCGCGACGTCAGTTGCAGTTCGGCGTACTCGGTCGCCTGGAGCCGCCCCATCTCGGTGTGATCGCTCACGACGTCGAAGTCGAGGCCGAGACGGTCGCGGGACAATTCCATGAGCTGATCGGGAAGACCGGTCTTCGCGTCGCTGAGAATGCTGTGGCTGTGCGGGTCGCCGAAATACACGTGCCAGCGCCCGGTTCCCGCGGTCGCGGTGCGCGGGGGAGGCCCCGGCGTCATCGGCTCGCCGCTGCGCGAGGCCTCATACGACTCGGTCGGCGCCGGCGCCAGCGGCGCGGGCGTCCACCCGTCGGCGGGCGCCCTGAGCGCGCCGGTCAGGATCACGTTCGGCTGGCCTCGCGTGTCGTACGCGTCGACGTCGCCCGCGACTTCCGCCGTCTGCCCCGGGGCCGGGAGCGCTTGCCCCTCCCACGCGATCTGCAGCCTGCCGTCCGGCGCCAACGCCGCCGATGGAAACTCGTCCCGCCCCGGCGAGAACGTGGTCAGGTGCAGCTCCCGCGACCAGCGGCGGCCGTCGTGAATCCGCGCCCAGAGGTCGAAGTTGTGCGCGCCGGTCGCGTCCGTGCGCCAGATCACCCACGCGCGATCGCGGTCATCGAGGAAGATCGATGGGTAGTTCGACGTCTGCTTCCAGTGCCAGTACGGATCGACCGCGTCCCTCGGCGTCTTGTTGACCGCGCCAAAGCTGACCTGGCCCGGGAGCGCTCCTCGCGCGACACCCGGAGGAGCCAGGAATTTCCCGTTTCTCCATGCGCGCACGAAAGCGTCTCCGGAATGCCGGTCGGCTCGGAAGGCCTCGCCCGCGTGGCCGCGCATCGAGTTCCACGCGATCCAGAGAGTTCCATTCTTCGCGCACGCAATCGACGGTGAGTCATCGATCGACGCGTCGGAGGTGACGGCGAGTGGGGCTTCGACGGCGGGAGCACGGCCGTTCGCGGCGCGCGCGCGGGCGAGCCAGATGTCGTAGCTGCCCGCCCGCGTCGAATCCCAGGCGAGAAAGACGCCGCCGTCAGGAGGAGCGGCGAGGGCAGGCCGGCGGTCGCTGCCCGCGCTCGCAATCTCGGAAGGGGGAGACCAGCCATCGCCGGCGCGAGCGACGAGCTCGATCGCGAAACCGCGGGCGCGCGCAACCTCCCACGCGATCCAGAGCCGCCCCGACGAATCGGCGGCAGTGGCGGGGTGGAGCGCGTCCACGTCCGGCGCGGAGACGCGCTCCTCCGGCGACCACGCGCCGCGTTCGTGCCGGCGCGAGAAGACCGCCCACCTGCCGCTGCCGCCGCGCCGCCCGTGCCAGAACGCCCAGAGCGTTCCGTTTCCATCGAGGACGAGCCGCGCGCCGCTCTCGGCGCCGTCACCCGTGGCGAGCGTCTCCTCCGGCGACCAGCCTCCCGGCGACTCGCGCCGCCGCACGACGACGGAGTCGCGCCCCCGTTCGTTCGACGTGTACGCGATCCAGAGCCTCCCGGCGCGATCGAACGCTGCCGACGGGTACTTGTCGTAGCGACCCGGCGCGGAGAGCGACTCCACCGCGCGGAGCGGCTCGAACGGGGGAGCTTCGGTCGCCGCTTTGCCCCTGGGAGAAAAGAGAAGAAAAGACGCGATGGCGGCGAGGGCGAATCCCGGCCCCGAACGTGAAGCCGCGCTCCCGCCGCGCCGCCGCCGTTCTCCGACCATCCTCGCCTGTCGAGACGCGCTTTCGGGCACGGGAGACTCCTCTCGCTTGTGGAATCCAAGGATGGGAAGCGCCGTAATTTATCGCAGACGCCGCGCGTCACGTATCATCCGCGGAATCCCGGAGGTGGAGCGCGATGAATTCCAGACTGGCAACAGCATTTTTCGCGGTCGCCCTGGCGACGACTCGAGGGGTGTCCGCGCAGGCATCCGATCCGGCCCGGATTGCAGCGCAGCGAGAGGGCATGGCCGCGCTCGCGTTCATGGACGGTGTCTGGCGCGGGCCGGCGATGACGACGCTTCCGTCGGGAGACAAGCACGCCGTCACGCAGACGGAGCGGATCGGCCCGTTCCTGGATGGATCCGTGAAGGTCCTCGAAGGACGCGGGTATGACGCGGACGGAAAAGCCACCTTCAACGCTCTCGGGATCATCTCCTTTGATCCCAACACCCGCGGTTATTCCATGCGGTCCTATGCCCTGGGCCGGTCGGGCGACTTCACGGTCCGGCGCACCGACGACGGATTCGTCTGGGAAATCCCCGCAGGGCCGACGACGATTCGCTACACCGCAACGGTGAAGGACGGGAAGTGGCGCGAAGTCGGAGACCGGATCGTGGCTGGCAAAGAGCCCGTCCGGTTTTTCGAGATGAACCTCGTCCGTATTGGCGACAGCGACTGGCCGGGAGCGGGCGCGGTCCGTCCGAAGTAGCGCCGTGGTCCTGTAGAGGCGCCGGGCGGAGACGTTGCCCGAAGGCTGACCTCTGCTCCGCGCGGCACCGGCTATGCGTTCTGGTGCGCTCGCTCGAGCTCCGCGATCTCGATCTTGTTCATCTGCATCATCGCTTTCATGACCGCCTGAGATTTTTTCGGGTCTTTGTCGCTCATCAACTCCATCAACGCGCCCGGAACGATCTGCCACGAGAGGCCGTAGCGGTCCTCCAGCCAGCCGCACCGGCCGGGCTTGCCTCCTTCGGAGAGGGCGTCCCAGAACCTGTCGACCTCCGGCTGGGTCTTGCAGTGGACGACGAACGAAACGGCGGGAGTGAAATGGTGGAGCGGGCCGCCGTTCATCGCGACGAACTCCTCTCCTCGGAGCTCAAAGCTGACGGTCATCGCGGAGCCTTTCGGACCCGGGCCTCCTTCCCCGTAGCGGCTGACGGAGAGGATCCTGGAGTCTTCGAACACGGACGTATACAGGTTCGCCGCCTCTTCGGCTCTGTCGTCGAACCACAGGAACGGTGTGATTGTCTTCATGGTCCCGGCTCCTTTCGAGCGGTTTACGCGACAGATTCGGGCGCGTTCGTGTAACGCAGCGAGCCCGGAGTCGTCAGCAACTCTCCGGTCTCGAGCAAGGTCTTCAAGCCGGAAAGGATCATCGGCCAGCCGCCGTACAGCTCGTTGTTGGCGCCCTCGCGCAGCTGGTCATGAGTAACAGTCAGCCGGCACGAATCGCCGATCGGCTCGATCTCCCACGTGACCCGAGAGGTCCCTTCGCTCTTCACGCCTTCGCTCCAGAGCGCGCGAAAGCTCTGGACGAGTCGCCGCGGCGGCTCGACTTCCAGGTTCTCGCCTTCCAGGATCCGCATCGCCGGAGAGACAGTCGCGGAGCCCGCAGTGCCGGTGTATGGAGTTCCCGGTCTCCATTCGCTCGAGACTACGATGCCGAAGCTGTATTTTTTCCTCATTTCCGGGTCGGTGATTGCCTCCCACAGGCGCTCCGGGGTCGTCTTGATGTAGATCTCGAACACCTTTTCCATGACTCTCTCCTCCAATTGTTTCTTGAGCCCGGTGAGCGTCGCGGCCCACGGCTCGGCGTATTTGCTCACCCACCGCTCGTGGACGAGCCGAATGGGAACCACGTTTAAGAAGTGAAGCTTTTCGCGGCCGCGCCGTTTCGAGACGACGAGGCCGGCTTCCTCGAGAACCCGCAGGTGCTTCATGACGCCGAAGCGCGTCATCGGCAGCCGGCGCTCGAGCGCGATCAATGTCTGGCCGTCTTTTTCGAAGAGTTTGTCGAGCAGTCGGCGGCGCGTGGGGTCCGCGAGCGCTCGAAAGATGGCATCCATGGGCCGGGATAATAGGTGACCTTTTAGTCACCTGTCAAGGCGGTGAAGCAGGCCGAAACTCCCGAGCGGTGAGATATCTGCGAGGCATTGATCATTGGAGGCGCCATGAAACTGACTGATTTTTTCCTGGATCAGCTGGAGAGCGAAGCCGCCTCGAGCCGGAAGACCGTCGAGCGGGTGCCGGACGGGGGGCCGGACTGGAAGTCCTGGAAGCCGCACGATAAGTCGATGGAGATGGGATACCTCGCGTTCTTAGTCGCGACGATGCCGGAGTGGATCGACATGATCCTGCGGCTCGACGAGCTCGACGTCGCGCCGAAGGGGCCCGGGGCTTTCAAGCCGCCGGAGTTCTCGAATGCTCGCGATCTCGCGGCCGCCTGCGACGGCTCCGCGAAGAAGGCCCGCAAGGCTCTCGGTCAAACGAATGACGAATACCTCATGACGAAGTGGAAGCTCCTCGCGGGGGGGCGGGTCGTCGATGAGCCGGTTCGTTACCGGGCGGTGCGCGACGTCTTCACCCACCTGGCTCACCACCGCGGCCAGCTCACCGTTTACCTGCGGTTGAACGGCGCGAAGGTGCCCTCGATCTACGGCCCGACCGCGGACGATAAGTCGTTCGGCTGATTCAAAACTCCTTCCCTCTCCCCGCGCCCGGGGAGAGGGTCAGGGTGAGGGGTCCGGCTCATTCCTGGCCCCGCCGCGGGTATTCAGGCTCGGTCCCGGATTCGACGCCCCCTACTTCACGCCCTTCGACGCGTCCCACGCACCCTGCTGTTTGCGGATGTAAAGGATCTGGCCAGTGTGGTACGCGCGATGCGTGCCGATGTGCGCGATCGTCGAGGCCCAGCCCTGCAGCTTCTGATCGTCGGCGTCTTCCACGGCCTTGTCCCATCCGGTCAGGACGTCTTCCAGCTGTTTGACCGCGGACTCCCAGCCGGCCTTGTCCTTCGGCGGCGTGAAGGTTTCCTCGTTGTCTCCGCTGAATGAAGGGGCCGCTCCGCCGCGGAACTTGTCGAGCTGTTGTTTGTCCCAGAAAGTCAGATGGTGGACGAGCTGTGCGATCGAGTGATTCGCCGTGCCCTGTTTCCAGAGGGCCTGCTCGAACGTCAAGCCGTCGACCGCCTTGCTCGCGGGGACGAACCATTCCTGCAGGTTGTGTGACGTCTTCAGCTGCTCGAGCAGGATCGACTTCAACGTCGGCGGGGGCTTCGGCGGTGTCGCAGCGCTGCCGGGCTCTGCGAGGGCGAGGGCGAGGGCGAGGGCGAGAGCGAGGAGAACGGTCGAGAGAATTTTCATGATGGTCCTTTCCGGCGGCGGCGGCGTCCTGCGGTAGCTGCACCGATTGCCGATAACGATACAACGCTCTCGTGCGCGGAGCTCGAGCCGCGTTTCCATTCTCGAGCTGGCGTCGCCGAAACCCGGGCCACCGCCTCGCTCAGGCGTCGGCCCCGATCACTCGACGCGAAAAATCTCCCGATACCCGCTCTCGACGATGTCCGCATAGCCCTTCATCGCTTCCTCCGCCTTCGGATTCGACGGCCGTGTATTCAGAAGCTCGAAGTACGTGTCGAGCTTTTCGACCTCGGTCTCCATCACGATCGTCCAGTAATTCGCGACCGTGTCGGTCAGAATGCGCCGCCCGTGCACGCCGTCGTTCGGCATGAGCGCGGAGGCGCTCTTGAACTTGGAAGTCAGCTCCCGACCCTTACCCGCCTTCGCCCGAAATACGTCTCGGATCACGAACATCGTCCTGTCCTCCCTCTCACGAGTTTCATACAACGGACACCATAAGACAGAAGGGGGTCGCCGCGCCGCCGCGCCTCACAGGAATTCGAGGAGCGCGTCTCTGGTCTGTGCGGGCTGCTCCTCCAGAATCCAGTGCCTCGTTTCCGGATGATCACGGAGCGCACGTCCGGGGCCACGAGATTGATCTGCTCGGCGAGGAATGCGCCCGACGCCGGCTCTTCTCTAGCCCGTCTTTCCCGAAGTAGCCGCGAAGTCCGCTCGGCTTCCAGCGGTTTTCGCGACGCCGCAATGTAACTTTGCGCCGTGCCGCTCACCCTCGACGACCTGAGGCGATTCACCGTCGCTCGAACCCTCTTTCCGCCGACCACGCTCCGCCGGGCCGTCCATCGGATGGGTTTCGTGCAGGCCGATCCGATCCGCGCCCCCGCCCGCGCCCAGGATCTGACGCTGCGCCATCGCGTCCGCGGTTACCGCGCCGGCGACCTCGAACGACGTTTCGGAGAGCTCGGCATCGAGGAGGACTTCTTCGTCACCTACGGCTTCGTGACAGCCGAGATCCAGGCGCTGATGCACCCGCGGTCCGAGGTCGGGGTCCCGGCGGATGCTCCTCTGCCGTGGCCGGCGGCGCGGCGCAAAAAGGCGGCGCTGCTCCTCGACTTCGTGCGCGAACGCGGCGAGGCGCACCCGCGGGACGTCGATGCGCACTTCTCCCACGGCACCGTAGAGAATTACTGGGGCGGGTCGTCGAACGCGACCACCCATCTGCTGGACGCGATGCACTACCGCGGTCTGCTGCGCGTCGCGCGCCGCGAGAGCGGCATCCGCATCTACGCGGCACACCGGCACGAGCCGGCTCCGGCGGCTGCGGCCGAACGGCGCGCGCGCGTCGACGCGCTCGTCGACGTCGCCGTTCGTCTCTACGCGCCCCTCCCAGGCCGCAGCCTCTCGTATCTCGTGCGGCGGCTGCGGTTCGCGGTTCCGCAGTGGCGGCAAGAGCTGACCGCCGCCCTCCAGCGTGCGAGAGAGCGGCTCGCACAGGCGCGCGTCGCGGGCATCGACTGGTACTGGCCGGTGGAGGAGGATCCGTCGGCCGGCGCGCTGCCGCCGCCCGGGGTTCGGCTCCTGACGCCCTTCGACCCGATCGTGCGGGACCGGGATCGCTTCGAACTGTTGTGGGGCTGGGTTTACCGCTTCGAAGCCTACACACCGGCGCCGAAACGGAAGCTCGGCTACTACGCCCTTCCCGTGCTTCGCGGCCACCGCGTGATCGGATGGGGCAACCTCTCGTTGAAGGTCGGGAAGCTCGAGGCGGCGTTCGAGTACACGGGCACTGCGCCGCGCAGCCGGGATTTCAAACGCGAGCTCGAAGGGGAGCTCTCGTCGATGCGGGTGTTTCTCGGCCTGCCGCCATGACGGCGCGGAGGCGGTCAACCTTCCCGCCCGGCCGCCGTATATTTCGTGTCATGAACACTCGCCGGCTTCTCGCCGCGGCCGCCGGGGCCGCGTTCGTCCTGGGCGTCGGGTCCGCCCAGACTTCCGCCCCGATCTTGCTTCATGGCGGCGCTCCGGCGGTTTCGCCGGACGGATCCGCGATCGCCTTCCTCTCGGACCGCGACGGCCCGACGGATGTGTACGTCATCTCGGCGGACGGTACCGGGGAGAGGCGCCTCACCCGCACGACCGAAGTCGCCATTCGCGCGCGGTGCCGCGTCAGTGCCTCCCGAGAAGTCGCGCGCATTGTCGGAGTAGGGGGATTCCGGCCGTTCTGCCGGTAGGATCGGAGCGACGCCGTCTGCTTCGCCGAGGCGGCGCGTGCGGAAGCAGGTGATCGATGTCCGACCCTGACATCCCGAGCTCGGGCGGCGCCGCGGGCCGGCTGGAGCCGCTGCGGGTCCGCGGAACGGACCCGCCGGAAAACATCGCGCCCGCGGGTCCTTCGGGGGAACGGGATTTTCTCGCGGAGAGGCTCGCGCTGTTTGCTCGTTTCGCCTGCCTCGCGTCGGCCGGGTTTCTCGTCATGCGGCTGGGGTTGAATGCGCTCTCCGCAAGAGATCCCGCGCGGACCGCCCCGTTCGATCCGTTTCCCTGGTTTCACCTCGCCTCGACGGTCGTTTTCTTTCTCCTGTTGATGCTGGCGGGAAACCGGGCGTTCTCCGAGCGGGGGCTGCGGCGCCTCGACGCGGGGGGAACGATCGGGGCGGCGGTCGGCTACGCGCTCATGGAGCGGACCCTGCCGCTCTCGTGGCGGCCGGACCAGCTCGTCCTTCTCATAATGAACGCGGTGCTTCTCGGCCGCGCCGCTCTGGTCCCGAGCGAGCCGCGCCGCACCACGTGGATCTCGGCGGCCTCGGTCATCGCGATACCGGTCGTGACGTTCCTCATCTTTCGCGGCCTCTCGTCTCGCGAGCTCGCCGCCGGCGCGCTCGTCACGCAGGCGGTCCTCTGGTCCGCGTTCACGGTCGTGCTGGCGACGCTCATTTCGAGCGTGACCTTCCATCTGCGCCGATCGATCGTTCGCGCGCGCCGGCTCGGACATTACCGGCTCCTCGAGAAGATCGGAGAGGGCGGGATGGGGGTCGTCTATCGCGGCGAGCACGAAATGCTGCAGCGGCCGACGGCAATCAAGCTCCTTCTTCCGGGGAGGGCGGGCGAGCAGGACCTTCGCCGCTTCGAGCGCGAGGCGCAGCTGACGGCGCGGCTCACGAATCCGCACACGGTGTCCGTTTACGATTTCGGGCGCACACCCGAAGGCGCCTTCTATTACGTCATGGAGTACCTCGACGGGATCGACCTCGAGCGGCTCGTGCGGGAAAACGGGCCTCTTCCGCCGGGCCGGGTCGTTCACATCCTGCGGCAGGTCTGCGAGGCCCTGGCGGAGGCGCACGGCATCGGCCTTCTCCATCGCGACATCAAGCCCGCGAACATTCTGCTGTCCGAGTCGGGCGGGCTCTCCGACGTCGCGAAGGTCCTGGATTTCGGCCTCGTCAAGGAGGTCAACAAACCGGACGCGAAGACGCTGACGAGGGACGACGTTCTGGCGGGGACGCTGAACTACCTCGCTCCCGAAACGATCCAGGGGACCGGCTCACCGGATCCGCGAAGCGATCTCTACGCGCTCGGAGCCGTGGGCTACTACCTGCTGACGGGGCATCCCGTCTTCGAAGGCTCTCCCGTGCAGGTCCTCCACGACCACGTCCAGACGCCGCCCGATCCGCCGTCCGTGCGCCTCGGCCGGAAGATTCCGCGCCAGCTCGAAAGCGTCGTGCTCGACTGTCTCGAAAAGGATCCGAACACCCGGCCGGAAAGCGCCGAGGCGCTGATCGAACGACTCGACGCGTGCGACGACGTTCCGCCGTGGTCGGTCGAAGAGGCGCGCCGGTGGTGGCGCGACAGGCGGACGGCGCGGGAAGCACACTCCAGCGTCTGACTCTCAGGTCTGCGGGATCAGTGGCCGCGGACTTTTCGCTGCATTTTCTCGATCTCGCGGAGGACGTCTTCGGGGCGCACCTCCTGTTCGAGCTCCTTCAGGTCCGAATCCGGCTCTTCGTCGCACCCGAGCTTCGTCTGGATCTGGTCGAGCATCTTCAGAGCACGCGTCATCTCGTGTTCCGTCAGGAGACCGATCTGAAGATGCAGGCTGGCGCGGCGCTCGGCATCCTCGCTGATCCGGTTCTGGCTGATCAGGACGAACGTCGAGAGAAAGATCGCCTCGAGCGAAACGATCAGCGTCAGCAGGCCGAACGGGAAGGGATCGAAGGGCTTCGCCCCGAACGCCCCGAGGTTCCACGCGATCCATCCGGCGAACCAGAGCACGTGGAGATACGCGAACGCCATGTGTCCGGAAAAATCGGTGATCGCGTCCGAGATCCTGTCCTGCGCGGAACGGCGCCCGGCGATTCGATCGCGCTGCGCAGAAACGCTCTTGATGTTCTGCTCGAGCACGCTCGCGAGAATCGGGTGCTCTTCGGGGTCGTCCGGATCGGCGATCATGAGATGCCTTCCGTCATCGGGAGGAACTCAATCTTCGCGAAACCAGAGTTCTCGTAAATTTCGCGCCTGGCGGGCTCCAGAAGCTCACGGCGTTTGCAGACATCCGGAGGCCCCGCATCCGCCACGCGGAATCGACGCACCTCCGTGCGACGATCCCGCATCGACGCCTGCCCGTCTCCCATTCGAGCGTCTTACGAGCTCATTCTCCGAATGACGAAGATGCCCATCGCCGCCAGGATGAGAGACAACGCGATCAGTCCCCGCGAATCGAGAGTCGGAACGGTCACCTGTCCGGCGCCGGGAGTTGGCGTCGGAGAGGGGCTCGACCCGGTCGTTGGAGTCGCCGCGGGGGGTCCGGTCGGTGTCGGTGTCGATGTCGGAGGAGGGAGAACGCCGCCTGTCGTGATTGCCACGCGGACGGGAGAAACCAGCCCCGTGGACGCCCCTGTGAGCGTCCGTAGCGGAGCGACATTGCCATTCGCCGTTCGCGCGAAGACCCGGACGGACGCATTGCCGGAGCTTGCTACGGCCAGCTCGTCATTCACGTTATCCAGGGCCAGGCCGACTGGAGTCGCCAATCCCGTAGTTGGTCCGGAAAGGGTCCGCAGCGGGGCCACGTTGCCATTCGCCGTCCGGGCATAGACCGTGACCGAGCTTCCGCTGACATTCACGACCGCCAGCTCGTTGTTCACGGTGTCCACGACCACGCCCTGCGGCGTATTCAAACCCGTCGAGGCGCCCGAAAGGGTCCGGATAGGAGCCACATTTCCATTGGCGGTCCGTGTATAGACCGTTATGGAGCTGCCGACGCCGTTGGTGACGATCAGTTCGTTGTTGACCGTGTCCACGGCGACCCCCAGGGGAACACTGAGGCCCGTCGCCGCCCCCGAGAGAGTCCGGAGCGGCGCGACGTTGCCGTTCGCCGCTCGAGCATAGACCGTCACGGAGTTGTTGCCGCCGTTGGCGACGACGATCTCGTTGTTGACGGCGTCCAGCGTCAGACTCACCGGGTTGTTCATGCCCGTAGCGGCTCCGGAGATTGTCCGGAGCGGGGCCACATTGCCGTTCGCCGTGAGGGGATAAACCGTGATGGACAAGCCAAACTGGTTCAGCACGAAGAGCTCGTTGTTCCCCGTGTCCACCGTGAGGTCCGCAATACCATTCAACCCGGTCGCGGCCCCGGAGAGAATCCGCAAGGGGGCGACGTTGCCGTTGCTCGTCCGGGTGTAAACGGTCACCGAGTTGTTACCGTTTGCGACGAAGAGCTCCTGAGCTCGTGCCTCCCGGCTTCCCAACAGGAAGAGAATGGACACGATCGCGAGAACGACGCGGGAAATACGATCAGGCATTCTCAATCCCCCTTTTTTGACCGCTCTCGAGCGCGGCACCCGAAAACGACGAAATTATTCCGGGCGAGCGTACGCTTCACAGGCAGTCGCGTCAAATCGCGTGCGGCGACTCGGACACTGCGGACGCCCGAATTCCTGTGAAGACCCGGGGCCGACTCACGGCGCTTCACCTTCGGCGATTCACTCATCGGTTCCCATGAGATCTGCCGGCGAACGGGCGAGAACGCCGGCGGCCTGACAGCCGGGAGCGAAGTAGGCTAAAGACGGACACCATGCTCGCTTTCCCCGCGACTGTTCCGCCGGACGGTGACATGGCCCTCTTGGGAGGAACGATCTACGTCGGCTCCACGGAGGAGCCGATTCGCAACGGCGTCGTGCTGATGCGGAGCGGGAAAATCGCGGCCGCCGGCGGTCGGTCGATTCTGACGGGTCTTCACAACGTCCATGAAATAGATTTTCCGGGCTCACGGTCACGGCAGGTTTCTGGAACTGCCACGTGCATTTCTTCGAACGCAAGTGGATGGACGCGGGCTCCCTCCCCGCTCCCGAGCTCGCCCGGCAGGTCGAGGGCATGCTCACACGCTATGGATTCACGAGCGTGTTCGATCTCGGTTCGCCGTGGGAGAACACGCAGCGGATCCGCGAGCGAATCGAATCAGGGGAAGTTGCGGGCCCGCGAATTCGCTCGACGGGGCCCGGGGCTGATCTCGCCGGGCGCCGGGCCCGCGGATCTGGTTCTCGCGATGTTGGGGGTCATGAAGACTCCGCTTCCCGAGATCGCGAATGCGGCGCAGGCCGCGGAGGCGTCGAAGAAGCTCCTCGAAGGCGGGGCGGACGGAATCAAGGTCTTCCTGAAAGCCGGTTCGCCGGGCGGTCCGACGTTCCCCGAGGGCGGCCTCGAGGCGGTCGTTTGTGAAGCCCGTCGCGCCGGAAAGCCCGTTTTCGCTCACCCTTCCACCGGCGCGGACGTGCTGGCGGCGGCCCGGGCCGGTGTCGACGTGATCGGCCACACGACTCCCCACTCGGGGGCGTGGGACCCGCCGATCCTCGCCGCGATGCGGGAGAGCGGAGCGGCCCTCACGCCGACCCTGGTGTTGTGGACGCACTTCAGCCGCCATGAACGTCTTTCGTGGCAGGAGCAGGTGAGGAAGGTCTCGATCGAACAGCTCGCGGCCTGGAACGCGTCCGGTGGCGCCGTCCTGTTCGGGACGGATCTGGGCGCCGTCGAATACGACCCCTCCGACGAGTACGCCTTGATGGCCGAGGCGGGAATGAGCTTTCGCCAGGTCCTCGCTTCGCTGACCACGGCGCCGGCGGAGCGATTTGGGGAATCGAAGCAGCCGGGCCGGCTCGACGAGGGCGGCGACGCGGACCTCGTCGTCTTCCGGGGCGACGCTTCGAAAGACATTCGTGCGCTCGCGGACGTCCGCTACACCGTTCGCGGAGGAAAGCTCCTCTATCGATCGAATGATTGATACTGCCGGCCGGCGCACGGGATCCATCCAGGATCGTGAGCCGTTCGATGGAGACGTGCCGCTGCCCATCCGGCTCGGAGCGGAATCATTGCCGGAATGATGAAGGCGTTCCCCGACGGCGGTACGAATCTGGCATCAGCGGAGGCGGAAGTCCGACAATGCGACATCGCAGGCGGGAACACTGGAAGGGGGCGCTCGTGGGCCTCGTGGGCGGGGCGCTCGGGACGCTCGCGATGCAAGGGTACTGGATGGCGATGAGAGAGATCGCGGGGCGCGATCTGCGGAAGGCAAAAGCGAAGAAACCCGGCCCGCTGGATGACATGGCCTTGGCGGGAAATCAGCTCGCTGCCGGAGAGGCTTCGACCGAAGCCCTCGGCCGGATCGCGTACGAGACCGCAACCGGCGACGAACCGGAGAAGGCGGAAAAGCAGGCGCTGTCGACAGCGGTGCATTGGTCATTTGGCTGCGGGCAGGGCGCGCTCTACGGCGCAATCCGCGCCAACGCGGAGCCTCCGGATGCCCTCGGCGGGCTGGTGCTGGGGACGGCGCTCTGGGGATTCAGCGAGGTGGGACTGCCGGCGCTCGGCTTCGGGAAGGGTCCGACAGCGTACGCGGCGGAGGAGCACCTTTCAACCTGGGGCGCGCACGCGGTGTACGGCCTCACGGTTTCGACGGTGACGCAGCTCCTGGCAAAGCTTCTCTAGGCCGGCAGGATTCTCCGGGACAGCAGTGTCCCGGGACGCTCCGGCCCGCTCGAGATCCGTGGGGCCGAGTTTCCGATCCGGGGACGATACCGGGAGTCCTCCCGCACCGGTAGACTCCCGGCATCGAAATCAGGAGGCTCCATGATCACGAACCCGCAGAGCGGGACCCGAGTGGACGAGATCGGCCCTGCGATTTTCCGGATTTCCACGCCGGTGACGGTGATTCCGGGCGGCTTCAGCTTCAACCAGTACCTCATCGCGGACGAGGATCCGGTGCTGTTTCACACGGGCCCGCGCCGGCTGTTTCCTCTGGTACGGGAGGCCGTCGATGCCGTGATGCCGGTCGAGCGCCTGCGGTGGATCGGCTTCTCCCACGTCGAGGCGGACGAATGCGGGTCTCTGAATGAATTTCTGGCGGTGGCGCCGTCCGCGGAACCGGTGTGCGGTCGGATCGCTGCGATGGTCTCCATGAACGATCTCGCGGATCGTGCCCCGCGCGCGCTCGCCGACGGAGAAGCGATGGACATCGGCCTCGGGCGACTTCGCTGGCTCGACGCGGCCCATCTGCCGCACGGCTGGGAGTGTGGCTATCTCTTCGAAGAGACGTCCGCGACTCTCCTCTGCGGGGACCTCTTCACGCAGCCCGGCGCCGTGCACGCCCCCGTGACGGAGGGCGACATCCTCGGTCCGAGCGAAGCGATGCGCGCCCAGCTCGATTACTTTTCTCACTCCTCCCGCGCGCGTCCCCTGTTCGAGAAGCTCGCGGCAACGAACCCGCGGACTCTGGCGTGCATGCACGGGAGCGCCTGGACCGGAGATGGCCGCGCGCTTCTGATGGAGCTCGCGGACGTCCTCGCGCCGGCAGCTTCCGCGGGATAAACCCGCGCGCTGGCTCTCGATCCGCGCCTCACACCCTGCGCCGCCGCGCGGCGGCGGAACAGGTGTAGATTGGCGCAAAACAGCGAGGCAACGATGAAAACCCGTCGCGCGATCGCTCTGACGTGGGTGTTTCTTTCCTGCGGAGCGGCGTCTCTTATGGCCGCGGACGACGTGAAGGTCGCTCCGGGGGCGGTCGAGGACGAGCGCTCGTCCGACGCCCGCGGAGGCGGTCTGACGATCGGACTCAAACTGACGGGCGGATCACTCGCCGAGGTGAAGGCGATTCGCTGGCGCGTGAAGTCCGCGCGCGACGACCGGGGCACCAGCCTCTACAAGGCCTCGAAGGACGACAAGCCGCGCGACTTCGAGGAGTTCGCTCCCGACCGCCACCAGGAGCCGCGCCTCCTTCTTTCCAGCCCGAGCCGGGACGCTTCGACCGTCGATGTTTCCGGAGAGGTCGAGCTCTTCATCCCGGCGCGCGACGCGGCTACGAGGCAGCGCTTCGAAGGATTTCTGGGGCGGCTCGACAAGCCGGTCTCGAGCTCGTCGCTGAAGTCGGCGAAGGTCGAGGTCACCCCGTTGTCGGCGTCCGCATACAAGGAGCGCGAGCGGAAGAACCGGCCGAGCCCCGAAGACATCAAGGCCGAGGGAAAGAAGCACGGCGCCTCCGAGGCCGAGATCCAGCAGGCGATCAAGATGTTCGAGGCGCTCGCCGCGCTGGGCGGCGAGGCGCCGGGGGAGAACAGCATCCTGGTCGAGACGAAGGACCCGGAGGGCCGGATCATCTCGATCGATGTCGTCGCGGCGGACGGCACGGAGCTGCGGGCCCCCAGCCGGGGCAGCTCCGGGGCGAAGGAGGTCAAGCTGTTCAAGATCGACCTCGCCGAAAAGCCTCCCGCGAACGCCGCCCTCCTCGTCACGATGCGCACGTCGAAATCCGTCGTCACGGTTCCGCTCAGCTTCAAGGAGGTCGCACTCCCGTGAGCCACCCATTCGTCTCGATCGAGCGGGCTCGATGGACCGCCGCGCTCGCGGTCCTCGTCTTTGCGACTGCGATGTCGGGCTCCGCGGCGCCGGGAAGAAAAGGACGGCTCTCCGCCGCATCCGCGACCGCGGCCGCCGCGCCGAAAGTGGAGATCTCGGTCGAGTCCCTTCTCGACCGGCGCACCACGGCGGACTTTCCGCATTCGTCGCTCACGGTTTCCCTCGTGCTCCAGGGCGAGGACGCGCGCGCGGTCAAGGCCGCTCGGCCGCGCGTCACGCGGGCGGTGGACGACACCGGCAGGAGTGTTACGGAGACGACGATGGTGCGCGGATGGCAGGAGGCCCGCGGGGACGGGCTGGTGACGCCGCAGCTCGATCTCGGAAGTCCCTCGCGAAAAGCGAAGGCGCTCTCCGCCGTCGAGGGGGTCGTCGAGATGTATCTGCCCTCGCGAGACCCTGCCGCGACCGTGAAGATCGACCGGATCCTCTCCAGGAAAGACAAGCCTCTCGCGGTTCCGGCCCTCGCGAGCCTGAAGGTCCGTGTCCGGCCTCTCTCGAAGGCCGGGCTCGAACGAGAGAAGAAAGAAGCCGAGGCGAAGAAGAAGGCGCAGGCAGGGAACAAAAAGAAGGACGGCGTCGAAGGACTGGCCGAGGGTATCGCCGACGTGCTCGTCAGCACCATCGAGAGCCTGTTCTCCACCGTCGGAGAGAACGACCTCATCCTGAAGGTGGACGACCCCGGCGAAAAGATCTTCTCGTTCGAGCTCGCCGCGCCGGATGGGACTCCAATCTCCTCCTACGCCACAACGAACCTCGAAGGATTTCGGATCATCCGGATGTTCGAGCCCATCCCGGCAAACGCCAATCTGCTGGTCCGATTGAAGACCTCCAAGTCGTTTGCCGAGATTCCGTTCTCGCTCGCGGACGTCAAGCTTCCCTGACCGGCGGCCACGCGCGGCCCCGGCGGACAGTCACTCCGGCGGCAGGGGCGGCTGGTACAGTACCGAGGTGCCCAGGGCGAAGACACCGGAGCAAGAGCGCGAGCGGACGGACGAGAGTCTGCGCGCCGAGCGGGAGAAGGCCGACCTTGCCCTCCTCGAACGGCAGGCCGCGGTGGAAACCGACGCCGATCTGGTCGTGTTGCACGCGCGCGAGCAGGCGGACGCCCTCCTGATCGCCGCGAGAGAGCGAGCGGACGAGAAGCTGGAGGAGACGGCGCCCGCCCCGCAGACGGCATCGATCATCGCCGAAGAGCGCGTTCTCCAGGACGAAGCTCTCCGCGACGAGCGCGAGGCCGCCGACCAGGTCCTGGAACGGGAACGCGCGGCGAGCGCGCGGGCCCGCTGGCTGCTGGCGCCGCTCGAGCGGGACAAGACGGACAGGTATCTGCTGACCGAGCGGGAACGCTCCGACGACGCGCTCGCCAACCGCGACGATTTTCTCGGAATCGTCAGCCACGACCTTCGAAACCTCCTCGGCGGGATCGCCGTGAGCGCGGAACAACTCTCGGCGAGCGCGGTGCAGGGCACGGAGCGCAGGGAGACCCTCCTGGAAACGGCTCGAATTCAACGCTACTGCACGCGGATGGACCGGCTGATCGGGGACCTGGTCGACGTCGCGAGCATCGACGCCGGGCGTCTCGCGATCACGTTGACTCGCGGCGACTGGTCCGCGCTCGTCGCGGAGGCGCTCGATATGTTCACAGCGGCGGCGGCCGCGAAGGGCCTCTCGCTGCAGAGCGAGATCGTGGGGGGCTCGACGGTCTCGGAGTTCGACCATGACCGGATGCTTCAGGTGCTGGCGAATCTGCTCTCGAACTCGATCAAGTTCACCGCCGCGGGCGGGCAGATCCGAATTCGCGTCGAACGCGTCGCGGACGAAGTCCGTGTCTCCATCCATGACACGGGCGTCGGCATCCCGGCCACGATGCTCGAGGCCGTGTTCGAGCGCTTCTGGCAGGTCGGAAAGAATGATCAGAGGGGCGTCGGACTCGGCCTCTACATCTCGCGCTGCATCGTCGAAGCGCACCGCGGGAAAATCTGGGCGGAGAGCCCGGCCGGCGAGGGAAGTGCGTTCTGCTTCAACCTCCCGACCTCGCCGCTCGCAACTGGCGGAACATCGCCGGACGGACCCGGAGATTCGACCCTCGGCGCGGCTCCAAACTAGCGGCGCCCCCCCGGGCGGCGCGCACCCGACCCGTCGGACATTCTCGAGATCTGGTGCCGGCGGTTCCCCGGCTTCAGAGAGTCGTTCCCGGATCGAGCGAGCGGGACACCGCCTTCGGCGGGCCCCCGGTTTCTTTTTGCCAGGCCTCGAGCCCGCCGACCAGCGCGGCCGCCACGAACCCCTTTTTTTCCAGCTCGCGCGCCACACGGGCGCTCGTGGCTTCGTCGGATCAGGTGCAGTATGCGACGATCGACCGGTCGCGCTTCTGCTTCGCGGCCCAGGTCGCGGCGGCGTCAGGTGCGACGCGGACCCCGCCCGGAATGCCGGCCGGGTCCTTCTCGTAGCTCGACCTCGACCGCACGTCGAGAAGGAGCGGAGGATCGGGGCCGGCGAGCCGTTCCCGCAGCTCGGCCACCCCGACGCGGCGGGCGTCGCGGGCGTCGCGCGCCTGTTTTTCCTTCACTCTGAGGAGTCCGCTCGCGCTGGTGACCCGCTCTTCCGCAAGCGTCGCCGCCGAAAGCCGCCGCGCGTACCACGCGGTCAGCGGGGTGGCGGTCGAGCCATGCAGGATGACGGAGGCGGTTACGACGATGCCCGCGATCGCGAGGATCATCTCTGAACCGGGAACGCCGGCCTGAACCGCGAGCAGCGCGAGAAGAAGGGAAGCGAGCCCTCGCGGGCCGAACCACGCCAGGAACCGGCGAGCGCTCGAGGAGATGTCCGCGCGGCCGAGGACGATCAACAGAGCGACCGGCCGGGCGATGAACAGAACCACGGCCGCGAGGCCCAGGGATGCCGCCAGAGGCACAGTTCCGATCATCGTGGAAAGCACCGCTCCGAAAAGGATGAACGCGAACAGCATGATCATCTCTGACGTCGCGTCGCCGAACTCGAGGAAACAGTCGCAAAGATCGAGGTCGAGCGCGGCGATCGCCGCTCCCGCCGCGAACGCGGCGAGGAAGCCGTCGCCGCCCACGGCCACCGCTCCCGAATAGGCCGCGAACACGAGGCCCATCCCGAAGAGCGCCTGGTACTCCCGGCGGATGCCGTATCGGCGGTCGATCCGCGTCATGAGCCAGGCTCCGGCAGCGCCCACGACGAACCCGATCGCCGGGCCGAGCAAGAGAAGCTTCGTCAGGAGAAGCGCCCAGGCTCCCATTCCCGAGACCTGCGCCCTGGCGACCGCGATCGCCACGAGCACGATGGGAAGGACGACCACGTCATTGGTCGCCGCCTCGACGGTCAACGCCTCGCGGATCGCGGAAGGGATTCTTTTGTCGCGGACCATGTCCCGGAGCACGACCGGATCGGTCGAGGAGAGGATGGCGCCGAGAAGGACGGAGCCGGTCAGACCGATACCGAAGAGAAAGTGGACGGCGGTCGCGGTGATGGCGAGGCAGAGGAGAGTTCCGGGCCCGAGCAGCAGAGAGGGAATCAGCCACTCGCTTGCGGCTCGGTCGAACTTCATGCGGACGGCGTCCAGAAAGAGAACGAGGGCGAGCGTAATCGTCCCGACCGCCTCGAGCGTGGGCGAGTGCGGCATGATCGAGATCACCCCGAGTCCGCGGTCCCCCAGGAGAAATCCGACGCCGAGGAAGATGATCGGAAAAGAGATCGGCGCCCGGGAGACGACTCCCTCTGTCAACCCCGCGAAGACGAGGACGAAGGCGACCAGAGCGAGAATGACCAGGAAGCTGGGCACGGCGGGGATTGTATGGTCGGGGAGGGAACGGAAATCGGGAATCGGGAATCGGATTCGCAGATCGGGCGATGAACGGAGTCGTTCGATTCTCGATTCTCGAACTCTCGATTGAAGATGGTGGGCCGGGTCGCGATCGAGTCGACCCGACGGGTTCATCGCGGGGAAGGAGCCATCGATGAGAGATCTCGCGATTCGGCTGAAACATCGGCCGGGCGCCCTTGCCGAGATGGGAGAGACACTCGGCCGCGCGCGGGTCAGCGTCGAGGGGGGCGGGGCCTTCGCCGTCGGGGATGGAGGGATCGCGCACCTTCTCGTGGAGGACGGCGCCGCCGCGCGGAAGGCGCTCGCGGCCGCCGGGATCGAGGTGCTCGCGGACAGCGAGGTGCTGATCCAGCGTCTCGACCAGTCAAAGGCGGGCCAGCTCGGCGCGATCTGCCGCCGAATGGCGGACGCCGGCGTCAACATCGAAGCCCTCTACAGCGACCACGAGAATCGATTGATCCTGGTCGTCGATGACGTCGAACGGGGGAGGCGGGTCTCCGAAGAGTGGACCGCGGCGAACCGGCCCTGACGCGTCGCTTCCCGGGAGAGCCTCAGCGTGCGGGCAGGGGGCGCCGGCCTCCGCGAACCCTCCCCTTTATCAGGGCGAGCGCGGTGAGCGCGGCGAGAAGCGCCAGTCCCGCTCCGATCCACATGACCCGGCGGAAGCCCCCGAGGAACGCGGACGTGATCGCTCCTCGAGCGGGGTCCCGCTCCGCGGCTGGAACGCCGGCCGGGAGCTCGATCGCGGCGAGCCTCGTCGACTGACTCTCGATCGCGGCGGCGAGCTCCGGCGGGACGCGCGAGGCGGAAAGCCGCTCGTGGAGCCCGTGCCGGAACTCGGACAGCATCACGAGGGACAGCACCGCCACCGAGATCAGCCCCGCTGTCCGCGACACCGCGTTGTTGATCCCCGAGGCCGCCCCGGCGTGGCGGCCCTCGACGGAGCTCATCACCGTGGTCGTCAACGGAGCAACGCTCGTGGCCATCCCGAGTCCGAGCACGACCATCGCCGGAAAAAACGTCGTCCAGTAGCTTCCGCCGACCCCCGGCAGCGCGAACAGGGCAAACCCCGCGGAAGCGACGGCGGGTCCCGCGACGAGCGGGATCTTCGCGCCGATCCGGTCGAAGAGGCCTCCGGACCACCGGGAGAGGAGGAACATCAGGAGGATAAAGGGCAAAAGCGCAGCGCCGGCCTTTGCCGCCGAGTAGCCCTGGACCTGGATCAGGTTGAGAGGCAGGAAGAAGAACACTCCCGACAAGGCGGTATAGAGAAAAAGCGTCAGGAGGTTCGCCCCGGTGAAGTCGCGCGAGGAGAAAAGCGTCATAGGCAGCATGGGCTCCTCCGCGCGTTGCTCGACGAGGACGAACAGCGCGATCGAGAGCACACCTCCGGCAAGCGCCGCGAGCACAGCCGGGTGCCGCCATCCGAGATCCGAGGATTCGATGAGCGCGTAGACGAGACCTCCGAGTCCGAGTGTGGCGAGAGTCGCCCCGGGCCAGTCCACTCGTCCCTTCGCCGCTTCGTCGCGGCTCTCGGGCACCCGCCGGAACGTGATGACGAGGACTGCCGCGGCGAGAGGCACGTTGATGAAAAACGCCCACCGCCAGGACAGGTGATCGATCAGCCAGCCGCCGAGGACGGGACCGGCCGCGGCCGTGATCGCCGTAAATCCCGACCAGGTTCCGATCGCTCGTCCCCGCTCCCGGTTCGAAAAAGACGAAGCGAGAATCGCGAGGCTTCCCGGGACGAGCAGCGCGCCGCCCGCGCCCTGAACCCCTCGCGCGGCGATGAGATGGCGCACGTCGGGAGCGAGCCCGCACCACACCGACGCTCCCGCGAAGAGAAGCGTTCCGGCCGCAAAGACACGACGGCGCCCGAACCGGTCTCCGAGCGAACCGCCCGCCAGAAGAAGCGCGGCGAGGAGAAGCGCGTACGCCTCGACGATCCACTGCACGTCCACGAGAGTGGCGCGAAATTCCGCCTGGATCGCGGGAAGCGCAACGTTCACCACGGTCCCGTCGATGAACGCCATGCTGGACCCGAGGATCGTCGCGGCGAGCACCCAGGCAGAGCCCACCTTCCGGTTGGCGGGGCGGGCGGGCATCGTGAGCGTCACGCGCTCGTGAGGATTCTGCTTAAAAGTATTTCCGTCAAGGGAACTTTTTCCATCGCATCGCGTCTTTCATCGGGATGGGCGGCCTTCTGTGCGCGATCTTCGTGACGCTCGCCGTGCCGCGGCTCGTGACGCTCCCTGCTCCTTCGGAGGGGCAGGTCGATCGCATCCCCCCGGCCGCTCACCGGATGCTCGCGGCGCGCGCAGCGAAGGCCTACGAAGAGAAGCGGTTCGCGGAGTCCGCGGAGATCTTTGAACGATTGGTCCGGGACACCCCGCGCGACGGGCGCGCCTGGGCCGGGCTCGGCAGGTCCCGGATCGCGCTCGGAGACGCGGAGAGGGGCAGCGCGTCGATGGACCGAGCAATCTCGATCGGATTCGAAAATGACGCTGAGGCCTCTCACGAGGTGGCGGTCGCATTCGCACGCGCCGGCAAACGGGACCAGGCGCGGCTGTGGCTCGAGCGGGCGCTCCGGGCGGGATACCGGAACCGCCCGAAGATCCAGAGCGAGCCGGACTTCGCCGGCTTGTCGCACGATGCGGCGTTTCTCGCGCTCGCGGGCGTGGAGCCTGAGCCCGCGGACCGAAACGAGGGCTGGCGAAGAGATCTGGACGCGTTCGTTTCAGAGGTTCGGCGACTCCATCATCGTTACCGCGTCGAGCCTCTCCCGGAGGGATTCCGCTCGTCGGCTGAAAATATGGCGGCCGCGATTCCCCACCTGACGGACGGGCAGGTGACGGTCGCGTTTCAGCGGCTGGCGGCGAGCCTCGGGGACGGCCACTCGATCTTCTGGCCCTTCGGTATGAAGCGCGGCGCCCTGCACGTTGTGCGGGTGCGGTTCTTTATTTTTGAGGAAGGCCTCTTCGTCGTCGACTGCCCGCCGCGCCCCGAGCTCGTCGGCCACCGGGTTCTCAGGATCGGGGGCGTCTCAGTCGCGGACGCGATGGATCGGATCCGTGAATACCTGTCGCACGACAACGAGATGAGCGCCCTCTGGGCGGCGCCGTTCTATCTCGGCATTCCGGAGTTCGTCGAAGCGATCGGAGGCAGCGCGACAACGGCAGGATTCGAGATCGAGGTCGAGAGTCGGGCAGGCGAGCGAACGCGCCTGGAGCTTACGGCCGATCCGATCGACCCGGAAAAGATCGAGTTGAAGCTTCGGCCCGCCGCTTCGGATCCGGCAGCCGGCCGGCCGGATTACCTCCGCCATCTGTCCGCGTCCTGGCGGATCTCGCGATTGCCCGGCCGGCGCGCCGTGTCCGTTCTCTTCAATTCCGTCGCGGACTCGAAAGACGAAACGCTCGCGGCTTTTGCCCGCCGTCTGAAGGCTGAGCTCGAGAAGTTCCGTGCCCGTGCCGTCATCGTCGACGTTCGTAACAACAATGGAGGCAACGCGGACCTTCTCCGTCCTCTCTTGAACACCCTGACCTGCTGGGCCGCAGTGCCCGGCCGGCGTCTCTACGCGATCGTCGGACGGCAGACGTACTCGGCCGCTCAAACGTTCGTCAGCACGCTGGCGCAGCGCTCCGATGTCATTGTTGCCGGAGAACCGACCGGATCGCGCCCAAATCACCTCGGCAATGAGGCCCTGTTCCGGTTGCCTTACAGCGGCTTGAAGGGGACGCTTTCCTCCGGTCTCAATCAGACTGCGCCGCGAGACGCGCGTAACTGGATCGCCCCCGATCTGCCCGCGCCTCCGACCGCCGCCGACTTTTTCGCCGGCCGCGATGCGGCGATGGAGGCCGTTCTTGCGGACATCGACGAGAGTCGATCCGAGAAGCGTTAGCGACTCTCGACGCCCACTCCGCCAGGACCTTGTGCACGAGCTGGATGCAGACGGAGCCCTCGCCGACCGCGGCGGCCACCCGCTTGACGCTGCCCGCGCGCACGTCGCCGATCGCGAAGACGCCGGGGAGACTCGTCTCGAAGAGGAGAGGCGGACGTTCGAGCGGCCAGTTCGATGCCGCCAGGTCGGCGGGGGAGAGGTCCTGTCCGGTCTTGACGAAGCCCTTGTCGTCGAGCGAAACGCAAGCGTGACGCCACGCCGTATTCGGATCCGCGCCTGTCATCAGAAAAACGTGTCGAACCGGAACCGTCGTCCGTTCGCGGGTCGCGGATTCGAGCCAGGTCACGCTCTCGAGGGAGCCGTCCCCCTCGAGCGCGACGATCTCCGTGAGCGTCTTCAACTCGATGTTCGGCGTCTCTTCGTCCGGCGGACGAGGTACCTCGACATGCTTTCGGCAAGGCCCTCGCCGCGGACGAGTAGAGAGACACGCGCTTCGGTGCTCGCCAGGAACACGGCCGCCTGGCCCGCCGCGTTTCCCCCGCCCACGACGATGACGTCCTCGCCCTGGCAGAGAGTGGCCTCGACCTGCGTGGCGCCATAGTAGATCCCGATTCCCTCGAACCGCTCGAGGTTGGGGAGAGCCGGCTTGCGGTATTTCGCGCCCGTTGCGATCACGACCGTGCGCGCCTGCACGGACACGTCCGGACCCAGATCGACCCGGAACGGGCGCCGCTCACAAGCGAGACGAACGGCGGTTCTCGCCACGGCCAGCTCCGCGCCGAATTTCTCGGCCTGGACGAGCGCCCTTCCCGCAAGCTCCTGTCCGGATGCCGGTTGGAAATCCCAGATAGTTCTCGATACGCGAGCTCGATCCCGCCTGCCCGCCGGGAGCGTTCGCTTCGATGACCAGGACGTCGAGCCCTTCCGAAGCAGCGTAGACGGCGGCCGCGAGTCCGCCGGGGCCCGCCCCGATCACGACGAGGTCGCGAACGAGTTCCTGATCAACACGGTTCAAGCCGAGACACTCCCCGACCTCGTCCGCGGTCGGCTTCTTCAAGACGCGCTCGCCCCGGCAGATGAAGACCGGGACGTCGTCGACGCCGACGCCGAAGCTGTCGAGAGTCTTCTGCACGTCGGAATCCCGATCGACGTCGATGTACGCGAACGGCTGACTGTTGCGGGTCAGAAACTCCTGCAGCGCGAGCGTGCCCGCGGAGTGCCGGGAGCCGATGAGGACCACGTTGCCCTGTCCGCGCGCGACGAGCGCAAGGCGGCGCAGGATGAACGCCCGAAGGAAAATCTCGGAGAGCTCCGCGTCCGTCTGGACCACGACGCGGAGACGCTCGGGGGGAAGCTCCAGGACGCGCGTGGAGCCCTGCGCGTGTCCGCTGACCACGACGGGCCGGCCGGAGAGGAGATCGACGTCTCCGGAGAACTGCCCCGAGTGGTGGACGGTGACGACGAGATCGGAGCCCGAGACGATGTCGATTTCTCCTGCGACGACGACGTAGAGCGGACGATTACGGTCTCCCTGCTTCCAGACGCTTTCTCCGTCGGCGAAGGTCCGTTCGCGGGCGAAGGGAGCGATTCGCGCAATCTGCGCCGGCGTGAGCTTCGGGAAGATTTCGTCGGCATTTGGAATCGGGGCCGAAGCGTCATCGGTCACGCGGTCCTCCGTGGGGGCGAAAGCTGTGCGGAAACCCGCAATCTCTCACACGGGCTCTCTTCACGGCCGGGCGAGAGCGACGAGGGCGGCCCTGCCCGCACCCGGCACGCGTACCGGGAGGGTCGCCGTCACACGAAACGCTTCACGAACGCGAGCGCCGTATCCGCGACTTCCCGCCAGCCGCGTGATCGTGAGCGCATGGGCTGAAGTCCGATCGCGTTCGCGCGGTCGACCTGCTGCGCCTCGTGCTCGGTGATCGTGGTCGCGGCTCCGGTCGAGGAAGTCGCGGTAGTCCCGGTGATCATGAGTCCTCCGCTGCGGCGTTGGGGCGGAGACAGCGCGACTCGATGGCGCTACTCGTCTCGCAGTGCGCGGATGGGATCGACGCGGGTTGCCCGGAGCGCCGGCACGAGGCACGCGGCGAGCGCGACGGACATCAGGATCGCGGCGACGACGCCGAGCGTTCCCGGGTCTGTCGCCGTGACGCCGTAGATCAGGGACGAGAGGCCTCGGCCGAGGGAAACCGCGGCCGCAGCGCCGATGGCCATCCCGAGGAGCGCCGGCCGCATTCCCTCGAACACGATGAGCCGGAGCACGTCGGAGACCTGGGCGCCCAGGGCCATGCGGATCCCGATCTCGCGCCCGCGATGCCGGACCCCGTACGAGAGGACGCTGTAGATCCCGACGGCGGCGAGAACGAGCGCAAGCGCGGCGAACGAGCCGAGGAGAAGCATTCCGAACCGCTGGCGGGAAAGAGACTCCGAGATCCACTGCTCCATCGGGCCGACCTGCTGGACCGGCTGGCCGGGGTCGATGCCATGCACCGCGGCGACCGCAGCGGTGCCGGTTCCCCCCGTCCGGCTGCGGACCGCGAAGGACATCCGCGCGTTGTTGATCTGCGCGGCCGGAAAGTACATCTGCGCGACGGGCTCCTTCTGCTCCAGCCCGTTCTGTTTGACGTCTCCCACGATCCCGACGATCTCGCGCGTCTTCTCCGGGGCGAACGCGGCGGTCAGGCGGTGGCCGATCGGGTCCTCTTTCGCCCAGAAGCGCTTCGCCATCGCTTCGCTGATCACGACGACGCCGGGAGCATCGGGGCCGTCGGCGGACGTGAACAGCCGGCCTCGCTTCAGCGGAATCTTCAGCGTGCGGAAGTAGTCTCCAGCAACGACCGGTGCTGTGACGTTCGGCTGCTGTGAGACGGGCACGAGAGGCTGTCCCTCGATCGCGATCGGCCATTGATTTCCGCCCATCAACGGAAGAAAGCTGATCGCGCCGGCGGACTCGACACCGGGGAGAGCGCGCATGCGCTCGAGGACGCGCTCGTAGAACGCGGTCCTTTCCGACTTGTCCTTGTACCTGGTCTCGGGGATTGACACCGAGAAGGTCGTTACGTTGCGCGGATCGAACCCTGGATCGACTCCGTGGAGCAGAAGGAGACTTCGAATCAGAAGTCCCGCACCCATGAGGAGGACCAGCGAGAGAGCGACCTCCGTCACGACGAGAGCGCTTCGGGTTTTGTTTCCGCCGGAGTCGGAGTCGGTCCGCCCGAGGCCCTGCTTGAGGGTCTCGGCGAGGTTCATCGCGGTCGCGCGCAGAGCCGGCGCAAGCCCCGCGAGAATCCCGGTGAGGATCGAAATCACGAGGGCGAACATAAGAACGGACAGGCTCAGCCGGACGTCCGCAAAGCGGGGCAGCTGATCCGCGAGGAGCGAGAGCATCCCCTTTACGGCGAACTGCGCGAGCAGCACGCCGAGGATGCCGCCGATGAGAGAGAGAAGAAGGGATTCGGCGATGAGCTGGCGAAGGAGACGCTCGCGGCTCGCGCCGAGCGCGCTGCGCAGCGCGAGCTCTTTCCGCCGCGCAAAGGTTCGGGCGAGCATGAGGTTGGCGACGTTCGCGCACGCGATGAGCAGCACGAAGGCGACGGCTCCGAGAAGGACGACCAGGAGCGGCCGGACGTCTCCCACGATGTCGTCGCGCAGTGGCACCACGACGGCGCCCCACTCCGCGTCGTCTTCGGGGTACTGGCGCGCGAGCCTCTCGGAGATCAGGTTCATCTCCGCCTGTGCCCTCTCGACCGTGACGCCAGGCTTCAGGCGCGAGATGACGATGATGCTGTGCTCGTTGCGGACGGCCGACGCCTTCGCGGTCCACGCGTTGGGAACCCAGACTCGCGACCAGCTCGGGAAGACCGCGTCCGGACCCATGACGCCGACAACGCGCCAGGGCTGATCGTCGAAACGGATGTCGCGTCCGACGATTCCGGGATCTCCCCCGAACCTCGTCTTCCAGCAGGCGTCGGAGAGGATGACGAACCGAGACGCTCCCGGCACGTTTTCCTGCGGGAGGAACGTGCGGCCGAGCGCCGGCCGGACTCCGAGAACGGTGAAGAAGTCAACGGAAATCCGCGCCGCGCGCACCGCCTCCGGATCTCCGGTCCCGGCCAGGTTCATGCTGGTGAATTCGGCGGTCGCCATCCTCTCGAACACGTGGTTCTGCTTCTGCCAGTCGAGAAAATTCGCCGCGGAAACCGAAAACGTCTTCTGTCCCGGAAAGGCGTGGGAGGGGGGCACGTGCCACACAAAGACCAGCCGCTCGGGGCTTTTGAACGGCAGCGGCTGGAGCAGCACCCCGTTGACGATGCTGAAGATCGCGGTGTTCGCGCCGATGCCGAGCGCCAGCACCAGGACGGCGGCGATCGTGAACCCGGGGCTCTTGAGGAGCAGTCGTAATCCGTGCCGAAGGTCCTGCATCAGGCTGCGCATGGCGGGAACGTCCTCCGGTCGGTTCCAGGGCAAGTCCGTTGCCACGACGTCCCCGAACGCGCGGCGCTCGATTCATTGGTTTTGGCGCGCGATCGAGTCGTTTCCGGTTGCCCGAAAACGAACACCCGGTGTCCGGCTTCGGGAAGAAGCGTGGCAGCTTTCATCGACTCTTCAGACGCTCGCGGTGGAGCAAAAGTTCCGCGTTCGCGAACTGAAGGCCGGGAACCGAGAGCCGAGAGCCGAGAGCCGAGGTCTGAGAGCGCAGAGCTGAGAGATGGAATCTTAGATCCCCGCCTGAACGTGTGTTACGAGCCCTTCGCCACCCGCGGCCGCTCGTAGTCCGGGTCGACCCGCCAGCCGCCCGGGGGTCCCAGCAGGCGTGCGAGGGGAACGGCTCCGGGGGCAACGTGCGGATGGATCGCGATGAGGCAGGCCTCCTCGATTTCTCCAGCGAGCCCCGACGGATGCTCCCAGAAACGCAGACTGACAAACGCGGCGTCTCCGTCTGCGGGAAGCGGCAGACACAGGGCGCACGGAAGCGAGATTTCCTCTCCCGCCCGGTCGATCGCCAGCCCCGGCTCGATCGCGATCGACGCGGGTCCCGAACCGGCGTCGTCGACCCGAACTTCGAGTCCCGAGACGGTCCCGTAGCCGAGCAGCGCCCGGTTGTGGCGGCGAAGCTTCTCCCGGTGGTAGTTCTGTTCCGCGGTGAGCGTGGCCGGGTCGAGGAGCCGGCCGGAGAAGAATACGGGGCGGGTCAGCGGATCACGGCACGCCGGCTCGTGAGCTCCTGTCCCCGCGAGGGCGGAGAGGGCTGCCGAGGCGCGGCGAGCGGCTCCCCGGCCTTCGTCTGTCAAGACGGTGGCGCTCGAGAGAAGGGTCTCCGCGAGAAACGCGAACAACTCGACGATCGTGACGCCCGGGTCGGAGTCCTGCCCGCCGGTCCAATCCGGCACGTGAGCTCGGAGGACCCCCTCGAGATCGGCGCGCAGGGCCTCGAGCGTGAAAGCCCCCGTCGAGGTCGGGACACCCGGTATGGGGCTCGGTGGTGCGGATGTCTCTTCCAGGTAAACGCCCGGGTACAGGTACTCCGGCATGACCCCTCCTCGGAGAACGAATGATAGCGGCCGGGGGTAGGAGTTGAGAGTTGAGAGTCGAGAAATGAGAGTTGAGAGTGTGAAGTCAGACGTTTTTCGAAGCCTGCCCCCCGACCCCTCAATCGTTCCCTCCTTCAACGTCCTGGTCCTCTCGGGCGTTCAGCACCGGAATCGGGTCCCGCGCGGAGACGTGCCCGGCCGCCACCCAGCCGACGCGCGTACACAGGGAGCCCGCCAGAGCCGCGAGGCCGGCCGCGCGGCGCATGGTGATGCTGCGGCCGCCGAAGAGACGTAGTCCGAAGGCGAGCGGTCCCGACAGGAGGCCGCCGGCGCGGATGAGTGCGCCGGCGCGGCCCGTCTTCAAGGGCTGGAGCGAGCGGCCCCGGCGGGTCTCGAGCGACGCGCCGACGACGATCTCCGCGGCCGCTGCCGCAAGTCCGAGCGCGTTCAACGCGCGGTCGCTCCGCCCCGACAATTCCAGCAATCCGACGGCGGAGCCGAGCGCGGACGCCGCGAAGTGCGCGGGGAGGATCGCAGCGTTCTCGTACCACGCCGGGATCGCGGTCGCGCCGAGGAGGACGCCGGTGTAGGTCGCCATACCGAGCCCGGTGACGGCCGACAGCGCTCCGGCCGCATCGGCGAGGACGCGCACGGGCACGCTGCCGCCGAGCCGCCGGTCCACGAGGTCCGCGAACGCGGCGGCGGAGGTGGAGGTCGAGAACGCCACGAGTGTCCAGGCGCCGACGGACATCGGGCTTCGGATCTTCGCGACCCGCAGCATGTTCAGGAACCGCTCGGGACGGCCCAGATCCGAGATCAGGAGGGGCGGTGAGAGCGCGGCGCCGGCCGCGGCGATCCAGCGCGCTTTTCGCACGAGCTCCGCGTCGGCCCCGGTCCAGCGGGCGGCGGCGGAGAGCGCCGCGCAGGCGCCCGCCGCGCCACCGACGAAAAAGTAGATCGGCACCTCCCACGTCCAGGTGGGCTCTTTCAATACCGGCAGTCCGTAATAGCCGGTTTCCGCGGACGGCGAAGGCATCGGAAACGGCGCACCCGCCGGGCGTATCCCGTCGCGGGGCACCGTGCCACGGGCGCCCGCCTCGCGGCGGAGCTCGTCGAGGGCCTGCTCGCTGGCGTCGTCGGGGATCCGTTCGCGGGTCATCGGGTCATCGGGTCATCGGGTCATTGAGTCATCGGGTCATCGGGTCAGCGCCCGTCCGCGAAGAGGAATGCGCCGACCGCCGCGGTCAGGATCGCGGCCGCCGCGGCCCCCGCGCTGCGCCACGCCGGGCGAAGCCGCACGGTCGGCACCTCCGGCCGGTCGGGCAGGTTGTACATCTTCGGGTCTCCGCGCACGAGAAAGAACGCGTGGATACCGCCGACGCTGGTGTCGCGCGGGTCATACACGACCGCGTCCTCGACGCCCCCCGCGCGCAGCTCGACCAGCCGCGCGGCGGCCTCGCGCCGCAGGACCTCGAGCTCTCCGAATCGGATCGATTCGGTCGGGCACGCCTTCGCGCATGCCGGAACCAGCCCCGCCTTCTGCCGGTCGTAGCAGAACGTGCACTTGAACGCTCGGTCGTGCGGGCGGCGGTCCACGACGCCGAAGGGGCAGGAGACGACGCAGTAGCCGCAGCCGTTGCAGACGTCGGGCTGGATGTACACGCCGCCGAACTCCGTGCGGACGATCGATCCGGTGGGGCAGGCTTCCAGACAGCCGGCGTTCTCGCAGTGCTTGCACACGTCGGAAGAAAACTCCCAGGAGACGTCCGGGCTCGAAAATCCCCCGGACCCGTGGACCGGCAGGCGTTCGACGAACTTGACGTGACGCCACGTGGAGTGCCCGAGCGAGACGGTGTTGTCGTAGGAGAGCCCGCTCCAGACGAACCCGTCGGAGGGAACCTCGTTCCACTCCTTGCAGGCGACCTCGCATGCCTTGCAGCCGATGCAGAGTGTCGAGTCGGTAAAAAATCCCGTGATCCGAGGGCGGACGCGAGCGGACGTCGGTTCTGCGTTCACGCGTTCCCCGCCGGCTCTTCCATCAGACGCCCGAGCTTCTCGAGGGCGCCGGCGCGGCGAGGGCGCCGTCCCGGCTCGATCCGGCACTCCAGCGCCTTCGATTCCATGATGCGCACGTTCGGCTCCTGCGAAAAAGCGATCAGGTCGTTCACGGCGTCGCCGGTGACGAGCCCGCGCGACCCCCAGTGGTAGGGGAGGCCGACCTGGTGCACGATCTGCCCCGCGATCTTGAGCGACGGCATGCGCGCGGTGACGAGCACGCGCGCTTCGACGATCCCGCGCGCGGTCGTGATCGTGGCCCAGCCGCCGTGCACGATGGACGCTTCTCGCGCTAAATCCGGCGAGATTTCGCAGAAGAGCTCGGGCTGCAGCTCCGCGAGATGCGAGAGCGTGCGCGACATCCCGCCTGCGGTGTGATGTTCCGTCAGCCGGTAGGTGGTCATCACGTGCGGAAAGCGCCGGTCGGGAGAAGCCGCATAACGATTGCCGGGCCTTTCGAGAGTCGCCGCGGCGGGGTTTTTCTGCCGCTTCGGGTAGAGCGAGTTCGCGACGGGCGATTCGAGCGGCTCGTAGTGCGTGGGCAGGGGCCCGTCCTTCAATCCCGAGGAGACCCAGATCCATCCCATGCCGTCGGGATGCATGAAGAACGGCGCGTCGCCCGAGATCGCCGCGTCCCCCTCCGCGTCCGGGGCCGGGCGGTAGTCCGGAGGCTTCGACTTCGTGAAGTCCGGCTCGTCGTTTCCTGTCCAGCGGCGCGAGCCGTCGTCCCACCAGATGAGTTTCTTTCGCTCGCTCCAGGGCTTGCCGTCAGGACGCGCGGAAGCCCGGTTGTAGAGGATGCGCCGGTCGAGCGGCCACGCGTATCCCCAGCCTCGGCCGTAGAGATCCTTTGGCGCGCGTTGTGCCGCCTTGTTGTTGTCGTGGCCGGGCTCCGGGAAGACGCCCGAGTAGATCCAGCAGCCGCACGCGGTCGATCCGTCCGCCGCGAGCTCCGTGAAGTCCTTCACGAGGGAGCGATCCGCGACCCGCCGGCCGTTGATTTCCTGAAGGACCGTTTCGATGTCGGGCTCGTGGTGCGGCGCGAGCGTCGGGTAGTCCCACGCGAGCGCGTCGAGCGGAGCGTTGCGAGGGGATGGATCCGACTTCGCGCGCGCCTTCAGCCTCCGCGCGAGGTGGTGGATGAACCACGCCTCGCTGCGGGCGTCGCCCGGAGGATCTACCGCCTTCTCGCGCCACTGGAGCAGCCGCTGCGTGTTGGTGTAGCAACCCTCTTTCTCCGCGTGCCCGGCGGCCGGGAACAGGAAGACCTCGGTCCCGATCTCGCCGGGGGACAGCTCGCCGCGCGCAACCTCGGGCGAGTCGTACCAGAAGCTCGCCGTCTCGACCTCGACGAGGTCGCGCACGACGAGCCACTTGAGCTTCGCCATCGCCTTGCGCTCGAACCGCGAGTTGGGCGCGCCGACGGCCGGGTTCTGGCCCATGACGAAGAGGCCCTCGATCTTTCCGTCTGCCATCTCGATCCAGTAGGCCTGGTGCGAGTGATCGCCGGTGACGCGCGGCAGCCAGCCGTAGCCGAACTCGTTCGCGGCCGTCGCCCGGTCTCCGTAGTAGGCCTTCAGCAGGCTGACGACGTACTTGTCGATGTTGTTCCACCACCCCTTCTTCGACCCGTTTTGCTCGATGTACTCCGCGAGCGTGTCCACCTTCGCGTCGAAGAGCGGCATCGGCAAATAGCCCGGCAGGATGTCGTAGAGCGTGGGGATGTCCGTCGAGCCCTGGATGGACGCGTGCCCGCGCAGGGCGAGGATCCCGCCGCCCGGACGGCCGATGTTGCCGAGCAGGAGCTGAAGGATCGCGGCGGCGCGGATGATCTGCGCTCCCGTCGAATGCTGCGTCCATCCGACCGCGTAGCAGATCGCGGCCGTCTTCTCGGGTCCGGACGCGGACGAGAAGACGTCGGCAATCCGGAGAAAGGCCTCTTTCGAAACGCCGCAGGCCTCTTCGACGAGCTCGGGCGTGTACCGCGCGAAGTGACGCTTCAAGGTCTGAAAGACGCAGCGGGGATTCTCGAGCGACTCGTCGCGCGGCGAAGGGTTCAGGTCGTCCTGGGATTCACCCCCGCGCTCCTTCGCGTGGCCGCTCCCGGAGGGCTCGTGCCCCGGCTCGCCGCCCTTCGGTTTCGCGCCCTCGTAGAGCCAGCTCTCCGGCGAGTATTTCCCGGCCTCGTCGTCCCATCCGGAGAAGACGCCGCCGAGGTCCTCCGTGTCGCGGAAGTCTTCGCGCAGGAGCGTCGGCGCGTTCGTGTACCTCACGACGTACTCGCGGAACTCACGCCCGTTCTCGAGCACGTAGCGGATGAGGCCTCCGAGAAAGACGATGTCGCTGCCGGCCCTCAGCGGCACCCAGTAATCCGCCATTCCAGACGTGCGTGTGAACCGCGGGTCGACGTGGATGACCTTCGCTCCGCGCTTTTTCGCTTCAACGACCCACTGGAATCCGACGGGGTGGTTCTCGGCCATCGACGACCCCATGATGAGGATGGCGTCCGCGTTCGCCAGGTCCTGTTGCGAGGTCGTCGCGCCGCCTCTCCCGAACGAGGTGCCCAGACCGGGCACCGTGGAGCTGTGTCAAATTCGGGCCTGGTTGCTGACGGCAACCATGCCGAGGCCTGCCGTGAAGAGCTTCTTGATCAGGTAGTTTTCTTCATTGTCGAGAGTGGCTCCGCCCAGATGCGCGATGCCCCGGCATTGCATCACCGGCCGCCCGTCGCGCGTCTCGTCGAACGTCCGCTCGCGCGATTCCCAGACTCTCTCTGCGACCATGTCCATCGCGGTCTCGAGATCGATGTCCGCCCACTCTTTGGCGAAAGGCGCCCTGTACTTCACCTTCTGGAGTCGCTTTCCGTGGGTCAGGAGCTCGAAGCTCGCCGAGCCCTTCGGGCAGAGCCGTCCGCGCGAGATCGGAGACTCGGGGTCGCCTTCGATCGACACCAGTCGGTTGCCCCGGTGGAACACGAGCTGTCCGCATCCGACCGCGCAGTAGGGGCAGACGGACCGCGCGACCTCCGCTCCGTCTGTCTTCGGCCGCAGCGTCCGAGTGCGCTCGCTCATGGCTTCCGGTCCGGTGCCGTCTTTTCCCTCCAGGATCTGCCGGATCAGAGGCCAGCGAAGCAACGCTTCACGGATCATGTGCTTTGTCTCCATCAGTGCGGACCTCGTGCAATGCCCGGGCCGCGCGGAACGGGCTCTTCTTCGTCCGACGTCAGGGCCCCGGCCCGCCGCGTTTCTCCCGCGCCGCGCTCTTCACCGCCGGGCTCCCGGGTTCCTCGTAGGGATGACCGGAAGGGAAACTGCCCGCGCGCCGTCCGGGCGCGGCTCTCTACGTGACGGCCGCGTCCGCCCTGCTCCTTCTCTCGATCGGCATTCATAACGCCTGGGACGCTGCCGTCTCCATGTCTTCCCGAAAGGGCGCTGCGGCGAACATGCCTCGACAGGACTGAGCCTCAGTCCGCTTTCCGCGTGCGGGGGCGCGCGGCGAGCTTCCAGAATCGTTTCTCGTCGAGCAACGTGATGCGGTGGCCTTTCTCCCGGAGCCGCTTGATCTCCATCAGCTTGCGGCCCGCGTCCCGGCCCGCGGCCTGCAGCGGATTCGGGCGTCCACGAACGACGACGTTCGTGCGCGCGGAGGGAGAGCCGTGGACCGTCGCTCCCGCCCGCCGGGCGGCGCGCGCCGCCAGCGTGCGGTGCGTGGAGAGGATGCCGGTAAACGCTAGGTGAGCTCCGTCGAGCGTTCGCAGCGCTCCGGTTGCGAGAGCGGGCGGCCGGTGACGCAGCGCTTCGATGAGCTCGTCGGCGCTCTCGTATCGTTTGCGCCGCTCTCCGATGCACCGGTACACGATCTCCTTCAGGTGGTCCGTGCACGGAAGACCGCGGATCTCTCCGGTCCGGATCCGCACGCGGGCGTCGCCTTTCACCAGCATCCCGAGGAGCTGCCCCACCTGGTACACATCGTCGCGCGCCTGCCATTTCGGAGCGCCGCCGTCCAGGATCTCGAGCGGGGCGGTCAGCCGATTGAGGGTCCGCGCGCGAATTCCGCGGCGGTCGCTCTGATGCCGGACGATCCCGAAGTCGCCCAGCTTCAGAGAGCGTCCCTCGCACACGAACACGTTCATCGGCGTCAGATCCCGGTGGAGCATCTGTCCGCGGTGGAGCTTCTGGAGGACCTTCAGGATCCCGGCGATTTCGCGCCGCGCCGCCGCCTCCCGCCACTTCTCTCCCGCGCCCTCGAGGAACTTGCGCAGGTCCCCGTGCGGCGCGTACTCGAGGATGAGGCAGTAGAGAAACGGACGGCCCGGTCTCATCAGAGGAAAAGCGTCGAACACGCGGATCGCCCGCGGCTCGTCGTTGAGCACCTGGCCGAAATACGCTTCCCGGATCCACCCGTCGATGTGCTCGCTCGCCTTAATGCAGACGGCCGCCGGTACGGCGCGCGAGCGTCCGAGCCGGGTGGCGAGATACGCCTGTCCGTATCCGCCTTCGCCAAGCATCCGGTCCACGCGGTACCGCAGTCCGCTCTGCGGGCTGACCACCACTTCCGGCGTCACCAGCAGAAATCCCGTCCGCGCGAGAAGGTCCCGCCGGGACATCGGCGCCGTCGTCGCTTCGGAGACGGGTGCCGCGGAGCGGGTACGAGCCGGCGTCTTCAAGGAGGCAAGGAGCATAGCGCGGGAAGAGCGTTACCCCTGACCCCTCACGTGTCCCGCCGAGCGCCAGCCGTCGGGCGCGGGATCCACCTCGGAACGTTCCTTCGGAAAAGCGGATATTCGTGAGGATAGGCCGCCGTCAGCGTGGGCTCCTCGTAGAGCAGGACGAACGCGTGGAATGCGGCCCAGACGAAGGCCGCGTAGGCGAGGAGACGAACGTCGCCGAAGAGGAGCGCCTGTCCCGCGACGAGCGATGTCACCGCGAGGTACATGGGATTGCGGACGTTCCGGTAGAGGCCCGAGACCACGAGGTGGCGGGTCGGCATGAGGGGCATCGGCGTGCCCAGACCTTTTGCCGCGAATCTCCAGAAGGATTCGAGAAGGACCGCGAGACCCGCGGCGAGGAGCAGGATGCCGGCGGGGCGGCCGATCGCGGCGCACGGATACGCGCGCAAACGCCACCGCGAGATCCAGAACGGGACGAGCCCCGCGACGGTGCCCGGAGCCAGGAACAGGAAGACGAGAGAGACGGCGGTCGAGAGGATGCGCCGCGTCGGCGACCCGGTCACTTCGTCGCCGGCATCGACGATCGCCCCGAGTGGAGGTCCACGGCGATGTTCCGCCACTTGCCCTGCCGGAATCTCGCGACGCTCAGGATCGCCCGCGTCGAGTGCCCGAGCACGATCGCCAGCCAGATGTCGGCCGGCTGGAGAGGGCGCCGCGCCTGGATCGCGAAGCAGAGGCCGATCGGAACCGCGATCTGAGAAATGATCGAGATGAAGAGCGGGCTCCTCGTATCGCCGGTCCCCTGCAGGCCTCCCGTGTACGCGAGCGCGACCGTGACGAAGAGGCCGGAGACGCTCAGGTACCGGAGCAGCTCCCCGCCGAGCGACGCCACCAGGGGCTCGGTCATCCCGAAGACGCCGAGCAGGAGCTGAGGGATCGTCAGGAAGAGGATCCCGACCACGACGGCGAGAGCGAGGCCGATCCTGGCCGCGACCGCGACGCCCTTGCTGGCGCGCTCGGGGTTTCCCGCCCCGAGGTTCTGTCCGGCGATCGTGGCCGACGCGCCGAGAAGGCCCACGGACGTCCAGGTGATCAGCGAGAAGAGCTCGGTGTAGCCGACCGCAAACGCCGCCTGCGCCGCGGCGCTGTGCTCGAGCGAGCCGATGAACCGGAGCAGGAGGACGCCGGCGACGTTCATCGCGATGCCCTGAACGCCCGTCGGCAGCCCGAAGCGGAAGAGCGATCGGATAACCGCGAAATCGGGCTTCAGGTCCATCCCGCGATGGAACTGGATGACCGAGCCGGGCGCGAAAGTCTTCCACAGGCAGTAACCCGCGGCGATGGTGCTGCTCGCGATCGTGCCGAGCGCGGCGCCGAGAGTTCCGAATCGCGGAATCAGCACGATGTTGAAGAGGACCGTCAGGATGGTCATCGTCACGCCGAGGCGCAGCGGAGTGCGCGGATCTCCGGCCGCGCGAAAGGCGCCGCTCAACATGTAGAAGAGCATCAGCCCGACGATGCCGAGGAACATCGCGCGAAGGAAGGGGAGCGCCTCCCTCTGGACTTCGGGCGCCGCGTGGACGACGTTTAAGAGCGCGGGAGCGGCGAAGTATCCGACGACGGCCATCACGGCCGACATTCCGATCGCGGTCAGGAAGGCCTGGTACACGACGCGGTTTACCTTGTCGGGATCGTCCGCTCCCGCGAAACGCGCGACGAGGACCGCCATGCCGGTGAAGAGCGAGTTGATGAAGACGATGACCACGATGATGATCTGCCAGCTCACGCCGATCGCCGCGTTCGCCGTGTAGCCGACGTAGTGGCCGACCATCGCGTGGTCGACGATGCCCTGAAGGCCCGCGATGACGTTCTGCAGCATCGTCGGCCACGCAATCCGCCAGACGGCGGGGACGATCGGGCCCTCGACGATCGAGCGGTCGAACCGCTGGGCGGGTCTTGCGGGCCGCGCTCCGAGCGGGGCGACCGCCGCGGCGAGAGGGGCCGGGCTCGACTCGCCGGTGGTGGACTGATCCGTCAAGCGGGCGTCTCGCTGAGAGTGGCGGCCCGGGTGACTCCGACTGAGTTGCCCGCCGGCCCTCGGCCGATGTCCATGCTCCGTCTCCTCCCGTTTGCGCACTGGCAACTCTCCCGCTCGCCGGAAAATGCCCGGTGCGGGAAGGGGACGGAAACGCGATGCCGCCCGGCTGGTTTCACGACAGCGAGGCCTTCCGGCATCTCTCCGCCAGACGCGGGTCTCCGAGACGCTCGGCCCGGGCCGGAAACTCTGCCGTCGGTCCGCGCCAGAGAAGCTCGTCGACGCTGTGGAAGAGAGGAGCATCCGTCCGGAGCGTCGCGAGGTTCTTGAACAGAAGAGCGAGGGAGCGCCTTTCTCCGAGCACCTCCGGCGCAAACTCTTCGATGGCGCCGAACTTGTTCAAGAGCCTCGCCGCCGTCACCGGCCCGATCCCCGGGATGCCGGGATATCCGTCCGCGGCGTCGCCGACGAGCGCGAGATAGTCCGGAATGAGCGCGGGCTCCACCCCGAATTTTTCGCGAACCCCTTCCGCGTCGCGGATCTTCTGGCTCTTTCGATCGACCTGTACGACGCGGTCGCCACGGACGCACTGGGCCAGGTCCTTGTCCGGCGTCCAGATGCAGATCTTGCGGACGAGGGGATCCTCCGAGGCGATCCGGGCGCCGGAGGCGAGCGCGTCGTCCGCCTCGAGCTCGACCATGGGCCACACGGCCACTCCCATGGCGGCGAGCGATTCCTCGAGCGGAAGGAACTGCGCCATCAACGCCCGCTCGACGCCCTCTCCCGTCTTGTACCCGCGCCACAGCCGGTTCCGAAAGGACTCGATGACGTGATCGGTCGCCACCGCGATATGCCGTCCGCCGCCCTCGATCATCTCGAGCACGGTGTTCAGGACGCCGGTGACGGCGGAAAACGGCCGGTCTTCCCCCTTGTTCGCGCGGCGTGCACCGTAAAAGTGGCGGAAAAGCTCGTAGGTGCCGTCTAAGAGGTGCACGATACCGTCGCCTCCGCTCACTACGGGACGTCGGCTTCGCCGACCGCCGAGCGGCTCGCCTGTGGGCTCGACCGCTCGGCTCGTCCCTGCGTTCGCTGCGGCTCCCGCCCCGAGAGGCTCCTCCCTCCCTCTGGTCGGGAGACTCCTCTCGGGGCGAGCGTATTCATCACGGCAGGCGGTAGCGCGCCAGCTCCCTCTCCCCGCGCTCGGGGAGAGGGTTGGGGTGAGGGGACCCGAAGGGAGTTGATGAGATCTCACCATCCCGCTGATCGAGCCGGATTCGCGGTGAGGCGGATCGAAGACTTCTTTCTTCTCGTCGTTCATCGGCTCGGCGCCATCCCTCTGGCGCACGACGCCGCTCGCTCCCGTAGAAGCTCTTTCTCGCGCGCGTTCTTCGTGAGACCGCCGGCGCGCTCGAATTCTCCGCGGGCTTCCTCGAAGCGGCCAAGCTTTGCGAGGAAATCGCCGCGCACGCTCGGCAGCAGGTGATAACTCTTGAGCGATTTCTCGGCAACCAGACGGTCCACGAGCTCCAGGCCCGCCGCGGGGCCGAATGCCATGGAGACGGCGACCGCGCGATTCAACTCCACGACCGGCGACGGCGTGACGCGGGCGAGGTCCTCGTACAGCGCGGCGATGCGGAGCCAGTCGGTCTCCGCCGCAGTCCTCGCCCGCGCGTGGCAGGCGGCGATGGCCGCCTGAAGCGCGTACGGCCCCGCGATGCCGCCCCGCGCATCCGCGCGTTCGAGGGCCGTGAGCCCGCGGCGGATCAGGAGGCGATCCCAGCGCCCACGGTCCTGCTCGAGCAGGAGGACGGGCTCTCCCGATGGGCCGAGGCGGGCTCGCGACCGCGACGACTGGATCTCCATCAGAGCGACGAGGCCGTGGACTTCCGGCTCCGCGGGAACGAGCTCTGCCAGCACCCGCCCGAGCCGCAGCGCATCCTCGCAGAGCGCCGGCCGCATCCAGTCCTCGCCGGCGGTCGCCGAGTAGCCCTCGTTGAAGATCAGATAGAGAACCTGCAGCACAGAGGACAGCCGGGCCGTGAAGTCGGCGCCACGCGGGACCTCGAACGGAACCTTCGCCGAAGTGAGCGTGCGCTTTGCGCGGACGATGCGCTGGGCCACGGTCTGCTCCGGCACCAGGTACGCGCGCGCGATCTCGTCCGTCGTGAGCCCGCCGAGCAGGCGCAGCGTGAGCGCGACCCGCGCCTCGGTCGAGAGGACCGGATGGCACGCCGTAAAGATGAGGCGCAGCAGGTCGTCGCCGATGTCGTCGTCGATCGCCGCTTCGAGGTCGTCCACGGCCGTCTCCTGTTTCGCCTGAACGGAGCGCCCGAGCTCTTCGTGCTTGCGCCCGGAGACGCTCGACTTCCGCATTCGATCGATCGCCCGGCGCTTCGCCGTCGTCATCAGCCAGGCTCCCGGGTTCTCCGGGACGCCGGTCTCCGGCCACCGCTCGAGCGCCGAAACGAGCGCGTCCTGCGCGAGATCTTCCGCGAGGCCCACGTCACGAACCATCCGCGCGAGACCCGCGATCAGACGCGGTGACTCCATTCTCCAGACCGCGTCTATGGCGCGACCGATGTCGGGAACCGTCATTCAGGCGATTAAAGCATCGACCCCCGCGCACTCCCGCTCGCCGCTATTCCGGCCGCGAAAACGGCGGCTCAGAACGCGGGAACGTCGTGCATGAGACGGATCTCGGACTCGCCTTCACCGACCACCGCGAGGAATTTCCTGGCGAGCTCGATAGCCTCATCTCTGGATTTCGTCTGGACGATCGCGTAGCCGGCGACGAGCTCCTTGGTCTCGGTGAAAGGCCCGTCGGTAACGGTGAACTGACCGTCCGAGATCCGGACGCGAACCCCTTTCGCGCTCGACTGGAGCCCATCGGTCGAGAGAAGCGCACCGGTTGCGGCCATTTCCTCGATGAACCGGCCCATGTTGGCCATCTCGGACTCGCTCGGCGGCGCGTTCGTTTCCCTGCCCGGCTTGTACAGCATCATGTAGCGCATGGCTTTCCTCCTGTTTTTGAAAAAACCGACCCCTGCTCCGGCGACTTCGCCGGATTCCTCATCCGGGCGCCGCGCCCGAATGGGCGGCGCGCTTACTTTTTCTGGCCGGCCTGGTTCTGCTGGCTCGCGGCCTGGGCGCGGATCCGCTCTTCCTGCTCTCTCAGCTCGGGGGTGAATTCCGCGCCGAAGTCCTCCGACTCGAAGATCTGGCGGACCTCGATCTCGGAGTCCCCTTTGGGAAACGGGCTCGGGCATCTCTTGACCCACTCGATCGCTTCTTCCTTCGACTTCACCTGGAAGAGCCAGAATCCCGCAATCAGCTCCTTCGTTTCGGTAAACGGCCCGTCGATCACGGTTCGCTTGTCCCCGGAGAAACGGACGCGCGCTCCCTTCGACGTCGGGTGGAGGCCCTCGGCGGCCAGCAACACGCCCGCTTTCACGAGCTCTTCGTTGAATTTGCCCATCTCGGCGAGCAGCTTCTCGTCGGGCATGACGCCCATTTCCGAGTCCTTGTTCGCTTTCACCATCACCATGAATCGCATCGCCGTGGCCTCCTTCTCGTCGAGCCGGGCCCCGGTCCGTCTGGGCCGGTTTCGGACCCTGGCTCTACTATCACGACGATCGAGGACCGGCCGGATCGACACGGAACGCCGGAAATTTTTTCGACCGCCTGCCGCAAAGCGTCAGAGCCCCCTCACCCCAACCCTCTCCCCGGGCGCGGGGAGAGGGAGGATCGAGCTGATCAGTCGCGCTCGACGAAAATTTTCAGGCGGTCGAGGGCTTCGTCCCAACGGCGGGAGATCTGATCCAGTGCCCGGCTGGCGTCCAGAAGGCGGGTGCTGTCGAGCTCCCAGATGCGTTCGCGGCCCCGCCGTGTGTCGTGGACGACCCCGGCGCCGGCGAGAACGTCCAGGTGTTTCGTGACGGCCTGTCTGGTGACGCGGGACCTGCTGGTCAGCTGCGAGATCGACTGCGGCCCGCCCGAGGAGAGCCTCGCGACGAGCGACAGGCGGGTCTCGTCTCCGAGCGCAGAGAAGACGGACCTGGCCTGCGTCACCGTTGCGGTCGCCGCGTCACGCGGAGACATGCCGCTCGATGTTCCGGAGCTGCCCGGTCCACCCGTTCTCGTTCATCCGAAAGGCCTCGGCCCGCCGGGCGGCTGGAATCCGGTCGAATCCGGATTCGACGACCGTCAGGGACGTCCCGCCGGGAACCTCCTCGAGGGTGAACTCGACGAGCGTCATGGTCTCGCCGGAGTAGTCGACGGCTGGGTCCACGGCATACGGGTGCCAGCGATAGGAAAGAAATCTTTCCGGCTCCATGCGCTCGATGGTGATCTCCATCGGCATGTGCTCGTATCCCGGAATCGTGATCCGCCCCCGGATGGGAGCGCCGGGGGAAAACGTTTCCTCGAACACGCATCCGAACCAGGCCCCGAACTCCTTCGCGTTCGACAACGCGCTCCACACGCGGGACACCGGCGCTTTCAGGACAATCTTCTTTTCGATCCGATCGGTCATGTTTGTCATGCAACCTCCAGATTGCATATTGGCAGGTCGATTTTAAAAAAGCAACCAGGGAGTTGCATGACGGGGTGCCGACCCTCTGATCTGGCGCCTCGAACCTGGAGCTTTCGGGTCGAGCCGGTGGCGCCGCCTACTGCAGCGCCTCCCGGGCCGCGCGATCGATCCGGGCTCTCGTCGGAGGATCGAGAGACTCGTCCTCGGCGAGAAGCTCCAGGGAGCGAGAGAGGTGTCGGGTCGCGGCGGGCTTGTCCCCTATTCCCAGCTCCGTCATACCCAGCGCGTAGTTCGCCCGCGCGGAGCGCGGATACATGGCGAGCTGGATAGAAAAGAGCCGTCGGGCGTCTTCGCGGGATCTCGTCTCGAGCAGCCAGCTTCCAAGTTTCCGGCAGGTGTCCTCCGAGATGGGGGCAGGATCGCGGGCGAGCCGCTGGCGGTATGACTCCTCGACAGCGGCCATCCCGCCCTTCTCTACTGTGCCGCGCAGCTCCTCGAGAAGGAGTGGCCGCGGCAACGGGTCCAGAAAGCGTCGAGCCGCGGCTGTGGGGGTCCTCTCGGTGGTGAAGGACGAGGCCGCGCAGGATCCGGAAAATGAAGACTGAAGAAACAGGAGGGTCGTGTTCCACACGTCCGCGCGGGACGCACGCCTGTCTTCTCCGGGAGGTCCGAAATAATGGGGCGCCCATTCCTCCAGGAGTCCCGACCCCGAAAAATCCGGGTGGCGCAGATCCGGAAATCGAATCAGCGCTCTCCGGCAATACCGGAGACCCTCGAAAAATGCGAGATCCGCTCCGTTTGGCTGATACAGATGGAGGAGGGGGGCGGTCAACCGGCCCGCCTCGAAGTAAGCGCTTTGTTGGATTGTCGCCGCGCCGGAGGCGCTACCCGCGCCGCCATCGAGGCTCACCAGCGCCCGAAGATCCGGGTGCCGGAGCGCGTAGCAGATCCCGGAAATCCCGCCGAAGCTCATGCCGAGGATCGCCGTCCGCGAAACGTCGGCGTGACCGCGCGCGGTGATCTCCGCGAGCGCGAACTCGAGGTCCCGCGCCTGCGTTTCGGCTCCCGACAACCCGACGTCGAGATCTCTCTCGAAAGTGCCCACAGGCGAAGTGGAAATGACGACGAAGCCGTGGCTCGCGAGATATTCGCACGGAAGGGCCTTCGCCAGAGTGTCCGTGTGCGCCCAGAGCAGCACGGGAAACGCCGCCTTCTTCCAGGCTGCTCCCCGGCGCGCGGCCGCCGGGAGAAGCAGCAGGCGGTCGAGCTCGGGTCGGTCCGCTCCGCGCCCGGAAGCGTCGGAAAAAAATTCATCGCTTCTCTGTGTGGGGGAGTCGTTCAAGCCGGCGGATGCCAACGCGGCTCCTTCCGCCGCGAGGTAGTCCGCGAGACGCATCGCGGATCCGCTTTTCGCAGCCGCCGGGTACCACGTCGCGATCACGACCGGTCGCGGCCGAGCGACAACGGCGCCGGGAAACGATCTCGATCGGTCGATGGCAACGAACGTTTCAAACCCCACCGCGTGCGGCCCGGCCTGAAGCGCGTTCGAGACGCCCGGGGAGACCAGAATCAGTGCTGCGGCGATGAGGAGGATCGCGGGAGGCCGCCTGCGGACCGTTCGACCTTCTGCCTGCGTTGCGGGAAGGGCCGTCGAGCCACGGGACCTCATTGGCGACAGAGTATCCGGACGAGTCGAGTGCGAAGCCCCTGGAGGGACGAGCGCCTCTCGGGGCAGGACGAAACGCTCGTCAGAGCCCGAGCGCGGAGAGCCCGGGGTGATCGTCGGGGCGCCGTCCGGCCGGCCACCGGTACTCTCGCTCCGACTCGGCGATCGGCAGGTCGTTGATGCTCGCGAAGCGGAACCGCATCAGCCCGTCCGGATTGAACTCCCAGTTCTCATTTCCATAGGACCGGAACCAGCTTCCCGAATCGTCGCGCCACTCGTAGGCGAAGCGCACCGCGATCCGATTTTCCGTATACGCCCAGAGCTCCTTGATCAGCCGGTATTCGAGCTCTCGCGCCCACTTGCGCTTCAGGAACGCGACGATCTCGTCTCGTCCCTTAAGAAACTCGGCGCGGTTTCTCCACTGCGAGTCCGGGCTGTACGCGGACGAGACCTTTTCCGGGTCCCGCGAGTTCCAGCCGTCTTCCGCGAGCCGTACTTTGAGGGTCGCCGTCTCACGCGTGAACGGGGGCAGGGGGGGGCGGGTCATGTTCACTCCTCCGACGAGATGCTACGGCAGAAAGGGGCAGGCAGCTCTCGTCGACCTCGACGTCCGAAACCGGCGACCTCGCGCCCCCGGACGCGGATAGGCTGAGGCGATGGAACTCGACGACGACGTCTGCGATCGCGCGCGGCTCGCCCGCGACGCGAGGTTCGACGGGCATTTCTTCATCGCCGTGAGGTCCACGCGGGTCTACTGCCGGCCGATCTGTCCCTCCCGCACGGCCCGGCGCGAGAACGTGCGGTACTTTCGAACGGCGGAAGAAGCGGTGACCGCCGCATACCGGCCGTGCCTGCGTTGCCGCCCCGAGACGGCGCCGGGCACGCCCGCCTGGAACGGAACATCCGCGACGGTCACCCGCGCGCTGCGCCTGATGATCGAAGGAGAGATGCCGGAACGGAGCATCGGAGCCCTCTCGCGCCGCCTCGGAATCAGTCCGCGGCACCTCGACCGGCTCTTCCAGCTTCACCTCGGGGCCTCTCCGATCGCCATCGCGAAGACGTGGCGCGTGCACTTCGCGAAGGAGCTCATCAGCGATACCGACCTCCCGATGTTTCGAGTCGCCGCCGCGTCCGGTTTCAGAAGCGTCCGCCGCTTCAACTCTTCGATCCACGAAACGTACGGCCGCACTCCCTCGGAGCTGAGGGGGCGCGGGCGCGCGACGGCCGGCGCGGGCGCGGACGAGTACGTGTTCCGGCTTCCGTATCGCCCGCCCTACGACTGGGACAGCTTTCTGGCATTTCTCGCGGTGCGCGCCACACCCGGTGTGGAGGAGGTCGTCAACGGAACGTACCGGCGCACGTTCGCTCTCCGCGGCCGGCACGGGATCCTCGAGGTCCGGCATGTCGACTCCGCGAGAGCGCTCGAAGCCCGCGTCCGCTTTCCCGAGCCCGCCTCTCTCCTGCCGATCGTGCTGCGGCTGCGCGGCATGTTCGACGTCGGCGCGGACCCGCGCGCGATCGCGGAGCATTTACGCGCGGATCCGCTTCTCCGGCCGCTCGTCGCGCGGCATCCGGGCCTTCGCGTCCCCGGCGCGTGGGACGGATTCGAGCTGGCGGTGCGCGCCGTCCTCGGGCAGCAGGTCTCCGTCGCCGCGGCGTCGACGCTGGCGGGACGGATCGCGCGAGCGCACGGCGAGCCGCTCACCATTCCCGATTCGGGCGGCCTGACCGTGGTGTTCCCCACCCCCCGGGCTCTCGCCGCGGCCACGCTGACAGGAATGCCGAGCACCCGCGCGGCCGCGATCTCCGCGCTCGCCGCAGCCGCCGACTCGGGACGCCTCACGTTCTCCGATTCGGATCCCGAGGTGCTCGCCGGGCTCTCCGCGATTCGCGGCATCGGCGAGTGGACCGCGCAATACGTCGCGATGCGCGCGCTGCGTCAGCCGGATGCCTTTCCCGCGGACGACCTCGTGCTGCTGCGGATGGCGGGAGGCGGGAATGCGACGACCGCCGCCGCTCTCATCAAACGGGCGGAGTCCTGGCGTCCCTGGCGCGCCTACGCGGCCATCCACCTCTGGCGGGCGGCGGGGGATCCTGCCGCCGAAAGCCGGCGGCACGCTGGTTCTACTTCGAGGGCGCGGCCCGCGGCATCGGTCTCGATTCCCCGCAGCGCCGAGTCTCGGTAGACCCGGCTCGGGTTCGAGACGGTTGCGTCAGGAGCTTCCCTCCGGCGCTCCGACGACGCTCAGGATGTTGCCGTCGGGGTCTTTGAACCAGGCCGCCCGCATGTGACCCATCACGTGCACGCCCGCCTCCCACGCCGAGCCCGGCATGTCGTACTTCTCGAACACGACGCCGCGGGCCGAGAGCGCCGCGACGATCGCGTCGACCTCCTTGCCGACCGACCACGTTGCCGCCGTCGCGCGGTTCGTCCCTGCGTATTCCGACCGATAGACCATGAGCCGAGTCGAACCTGTCTTGTAGAGCAGCACCTCGGGTCCGGTCGGTCCGGCGGGCGTCAAGCCGAGGACTCCCTCGTAGAACTTCTTCGCCGCGCCGATGTCGGAGACGGCAATGGTGGCGTCCGCATTCTTGTCGCTCAGCATGGTGGGCTCCTGTGAAAGTTGGAGAATGTCAGAGTTCAGTTCGAGCGTTCGAAGCTTTTGACTCTCAACTCTCAACTCTCAACTGTCAACCCCCAACTCTCATTCTCACTCCTCCGGCGCGAACGTGCCCTTCGCTTCCTGGTACGCGCGTTCTACCGCCGGAACGACGAACCCGTCCTGGAACGCGCGGCCTCGGTCAGGTTCGTCTCCCGCGAACCGCTTCCGGAACGATTCGAGATCGACCCTCACTGGCTTCGTGGTTGGGGACATTCCGGGTTTAGATTACTGAGCGCGAAGGAATGCGGCGAGGTCGTCGACCTCGGCTTCCGTCAAGCCGATCTGAAAACGGGTGTTGTAGAACTGGACCGCCTCGGTCAGCGTGGCCGCCGACCCGTTGTGAAAGTACGGAGCTCGCGCCGCGAGACCCCGGAGGATCGGGCCCTTGAACCGGCCGACGTCCTTCCACTTTCCCGTCACGAGCGCGCGCCCGGGGTCGGTCGTCTCGACGGTCTCGTTCGTCTGGATGTTTCTCAGCGTGTAGAGGGGCTGATCCGGGGTCCGGCGCGAGGCGTCGGTCAACCCGATGTCGAGCGGAGCGGCGACGGAATGGTTGCCGACGTTCGGCGAGTCGTGGCAGGTGCCGCACGTGCCCGCGATGGTCTGGACGCCGAGCTCGTCGTTCAACCCCTTGACCCCTACGATGTCGATGCGGCGGTGATTGAACAGGCGCTCGCCGCGCGCGATCGCGGCGCGCCCTTCCAGTCTCGGGTCGAGATCGACGTCGCCTTCGCGAGGGATGCGCCGCACTTTTTTGGGATCGAACCACGCGCCGAATCCGGTGAAGACGACCGAGGTAAACGCCGTCTTCTTCGGATTCAGGCCCAGGGGATCGTTGATCCCGATGAAGAAGTCCTGCTTCGCGAGCGCCTGGGGGCCGCCTTGCGCGCGTGCGTCGGTCAAATCGCCGGCGGCCATGTCGTAGATCTGCGCTGTGTAGAGGGCCTGTTCGAAGTCGACGATTTCCTGACGCTGCTCCTCCGTCAGTGGCAGGCTCGCCTCGGCGTGGCCCATCGTCGCGGCGTTCGCCTGGTCGGCGAGGTTGAACCCCATCGATTTGCCGCCGAAAGTCTCCCGGCCGTCCCACATCACGGCGCTCAAAAAGGCGACGTTGGTGGTTGGGAGAGGCCGCCGGAAAAGCGAGAGCTCTGAGGCGCTCGCATATCCGTACGGATCGTCCACGGATTCGAGAGTGAACTCCGCTCCCGCCGGTATGGGCATCCCGACGCGGATGAGTCCCCGGGAGAGCAGCATGCTGTAGGCGGCGCGGCGCGCTTCGACCGTCGTCACGTCCGCCCACGGCGAGTTGGAGCCGTCATTGGTGCGAAAGAGAGGATCGAGGCCGGAGGTCGCTTCGAAACGGCTCTGGATCTCCGAGGGGACGATCGACCACGCGGCCGACGGCTGGTGACACGTCACACAGGCCCGCCCGTTCGTTCCAAGGCTTTGAAAAAACGCGTTGTTCCGGTCGATCGGGCCCGCCGTCGAGACCGTCTTCCCGACCCCGCTCGGATTGACGAAAGGCTCGAGGGGGTCCCGGTCGGCCAACGGCCGCTCGCCCTCCCCCGAGGCGACCCACGCGGCGGTGGAGGCGATGAGCAGCGCTGTGACGAGGGCCCACCGGCCTGCCGTCCCGAGTCCGCGAGTCCGACGAGTGCGAGATGACACGGTCGCCTCCTGGGTGTGAGTCATCGCCCCGGGTGCTTCGAGGGACGACGGGTTGTCGCTCACTGAAAGAATCGAAACCCGATCGGAAAAGGCGACAGGTGCTCTCGAGGAGAGCTCGCCCCGTCCTCTCCGGATCCCTGACGCATGAAGTCTCCTCTTCGCCATGACGCCTCCGTTGTGTTGGTTTCCACATGGAGCGGTAGCAAGGGGGGAGCCCCATGTCTTCGCGCGAGGTCCACGGGGCGATGTGCTTCCGTTTGAAGGGGAATGCGATAAGCGAGGTTTCTCATCTCATCGGGTGCGTCCTGTTTCTGGACGACATCTTCCAGTTTCAGGACGGGTCGCGCGCGACGCGCTCGCAACCGTCTATCGAAATCGGAGGTCGAAAGGCGACACACAAAATCGATCGGAAAACCGAGCCTGTCGTGGCTATCCCCGGCGTCGCGCGCGGTGTAGCATCGACGCGTTCTTCATCCAGGCTAAGACCCGATGACGCCCACGATCTCCTCGCTCATCTTCTCGACGGAGTCGGGTGACCGGTCCGCCGCGGATGCGCTCTTCGCTTCTCTCTATTCCGAGCTGCACCGGCTGGCGAAGAGTCAGCTCGCCCGCAACGGGTCGGGCGTGACGCTGACGGCGACCGCCCTGCTCCACGAGGCGTACCTGAACATCTCGGGCCGCGAAGGCGCGGTCTTTCCCGATGAAGGCCGCTTCATGGCTTACGCCTCGAAGGTGATGCGGGGACTGATCATCGACTACGCCCGCAGCCGTCAGGCGCAGAAGCGGGGCGGAGGTTTCGAGATCACCTCTCTCGGCGACTCTGTCGCGGAAGCGGTCGTCGACGAGAGCGATCTCCTTCGCATCAGTGCGGCTCTCGAGGGTCTCGCGTCCGTGGACCCATCCCTGGCAGAAGTCGTCGACCTCAAGTTTTTCTGCGGCCTCTCCCTCGTCGACATCGCGGCCATGAGGGGAGTGTCCGAGCGCACGGTGCAGCGGCGTTGGGAGAAGGCGCGTATCTTTCTTCACCGCGCGATGCGCGAAGCGGTTCCGGCGGGGTTGCACGAGCGGTGACCCCGTCGTCCAGAGTCGCCGACCGTTGGAAGGTCCTGAGCCCCTATCTCGACCGCGCGCTGGACATGACCCGAGCCGGGCGCGGCGAGTGGCTCGATTCGCTGAGGGCCGAGGATCCGACGCTCGCGGCAGAGCTGCAGGATCTGCTCGACGATGGAATCGCGATCGACCGCGAAGGCTTTCTCGAGGAGGACGCCGCCCGTCCCCCGGGGCCGGCGTCGCTCGCGGGCCAGACGATGGGGGCCTACACGCTGATGTCGCCGCTCGGTCAGGGGGGGATGGGCAGCGTCTGGCTCGCCCGCCGCAGCGACGGCCGATTCGAGGGACAGGTCGCCGTCAAGCTCCTGAACGTGAGCCTTCTTGGCCGCGCCGGCGAAGCCCGTTTCGAGCGGGAGGGCAGCATCCTCGCCCGTCTCTCACACCCCCACATCGCCCGTCTGATCGATGCGGGTGTTTCCCCCGCCGGACAGCCATACATCGTGCTCGAGTTCGTCCTCGGCGAGCCGATCGACCGGTTTTGCGACGCCGGAAGACTGGACGTCGGGGCCCGGGTGCGTCTCTTTCTCGACGTTCTCGCGGCGGTGTCGCATGCCCACGCCAACCTTATCGTCCATCGCGACATCAAGCCGTCGAACGTTCTCGTCGACACCGACGGCCAGGTCAAGCTGCTCGACTTCGGGATCGCGAAGCTGCTGGAAGAGGAAGGGATGGCCGGCGAGAACACCGCGCTCACGCGCGAAGGCGGCCGCGCGCTCACGCCGGAATACGCCGCTCCCGAGCAGGTGACCGGCGGCGCGATCACGACCGCGACCGACGTCTATGCGCTCGGCACCCTGCTCTATTTGCTCCTGACCGGGCGTCACCCGGCAGGCGCGTTCAGGCGATCGACGGCGGATCTGTTCCGCGCGATCGTCGATACGGAGCCGCAGCGTCTCTCGGCGGCGGTTCAGGAGTCCCAGGAGGGGGCCCCGCTCGGAGACGAGAGCCCCGCGGCCTTTCGCGCCACGTCGCCGGACGGGCTTCGGAGGGTCCTGAAGGGCGACCTCGAAACGATCGTGGCCAAGGCGTTGAAGAAGGACGCCAGGGAGCGATACGCCGCCGTCCCCGCCTTCGCCGAAGACCTGCGGCGCTTCGACAGTCACGAGCCGATCAGCGCGAGGCCGGACACGGTCGCGTATCGAACGGCGAAGTTCGTCCGGCGGCACAGGCGCGGCGTCGTCGCGGCGGCATCGATGGCCGTCATGCTCGCGGGCCTGATCGGCTTCTACACGGCCCGGCTGTCCGCGGAGCGTGACCGGGCTCGCCGCGAGGCGCAGAAGGCGGTGAAGGTGAGCGACCTGCTGGAAGGGTTGCTGACCGCATCGGATCCGTGGACCGCCCGAGAGGGGAAGGAGCCCACCGTTCGCGGCTTCCTGGATGCCGGCGCATCACGGATCGGGAAGGATCTCGCGGCGGAGCCCGAGTTGAAGGCGGAAATGCTGTCGGTGATGGGTAGGACGTACGAGAGGATCGGAGAGCCCGACAAGGGGCGACCCCTTCTCGCCGAGGCGCTTTCCCTGCGCCGGAACGTTTTCGGCCCCGAGCACCGGAGAGTCGCCGAAAGCCTGAATGAAATGGGCGTGCTGCTCCGAAAGCAGGGAGACGACGCTGCCGCCGCGCCTTTTCTGGAGGAGGCGCTGGCAATGCGGCGCAGGGTCCTCGGGCGGGAGCACCAGGACGTTGCCCAGAGCCTTGTGGAAGTCGGCCGGGTCTACACCGATCGCGGAATGGAAGCTCGAGCCGAGCCGCTCATCCGGGAATCCCTGGCGATCCGCCGGAAGGTTTTCGGCGATCGGCACCACGAAACCGCCACGAGCTGGAATGAGCTCGGTCTGCTTCTCTGGCACAAGGGCGATCTCGCCGGGGCCGAGGCGGCATACCGCGAGTGCCTGGCGATCAACCGGACGACCCTCGGGGAAATGCACCCGGACGTCTCCGCTCCGCTGAACAACCTGGCGTTGATCGCGGGAGACAGGGGTGACTTCGTCACCGCAGAGTCCCTGTCGCGCCAGGCGCTCGCGATCGATCGAAAGGTCCTGGGGAAGAAACACCCCAACGTCGCGAACAAGCTCAACAGCCTTTCGCGGCCCCTGATGGAACTGAAGAAGTACGACGAAGCGGAAGCGGTCCTGAAAGAAGCGCTGATCATCGCGATCGCGGCGCAGGGCGAGACCCACCCGGCCGTCGCGAACTACAGGTTGAACCTCGCTCGCGTGCACCTGGCGCGAAAAGACCCGGGCCCTGCCGAGTCCCTCCTCCGGCAGGCCCTGGAAGTCCGCCGAAGAGCCTTCTCGGAGAGTGACTGGCGCGTCGCTGTGGCGAAGAGCCTTCTCGGCGAGGCTCTGACCGGGCTCAAGAAATACGACGAGGCGGAAAGCCTGCTTCTCCAGGCGCGCGCCGGCCTGAAAGATGCGCCGGGCCTGCAGGGTCGCGAGGCGAAAGCGACCGCCGGGCGCCTCACGGCGCTCTCCGCGGCCCGCGGCCGGGACGCCTCGGGCCCGGGTCCTTGAAGGATGAGCTCGCGAGGGGCTTTCTAGTCTTCCGGCGCGAAAACGTTTTTCGCCTCCTGGTACGCCCGTTCCACCGCCGGGACGACGAACCCATCCTGAAATGCGCGGCCGCGGTCGGGGTCGTGTCCCGCGAACCGCTTCCGGAATGATTCGAGATCGACGCGGCCGCGCGCCTCTTCGAGCGTCGCGCCCTGCCGGACCGCTTCGGCAACCTGCGACCGAAGGGATTCGAGCAGCTGTATCAGCAGGCTCGCGTAAGTCGCGTCTCGCATCACGGGCCCGTGCCCCGGGACGATCGCCACGGTGCCGAACGACGTCACCTTTCGGAGGACCTCGATCCATTCACCCGGATAGGAACCGAATGCGTAGGGTGTCGGCGCGACGATCACGTCTCCCGTCGCAAGGACCTTCGCGTCCGGCACGTACACGAGAGCATCGCCGCCGGTGTTGGCTCTGCCCGCGAACGAAAGGCGGACCTCGCGCCTGCCCAGGTGGACCGACAGCGTTCGATCGAAGGTGAGGGCGGGAAGAAGAGGCCGCGACTGGCCGAATTCCGAGATCGCCAGCTCCATGTCGGCAATCGCTTTCTCCTGGAGCTTCGCCGCCTGCGGCGTCATGGGAGAGCCGTCCGCTTCCTTTCGCGTACGCAACCGCTCCCGAAGCTTCTCGAGATACGCCGGCCCCTTCTCGATCGGCCCGCGGACGTATTTCGGCGCGCTGTCGGCGATGCGCTCCCGCGTGAAATCCGTCGAGACGATCGTCAGTGCGGGAAAGGCGTCCTGAAACGTGCTGTCTCCCATGAGGTGGTCCGGGTGCCAGTGGGTGTGCACGAGGTAACGCACCGGCAGCGGGGTCAGCCGACGGATTTCAGCGACCATTTTCCGCGCGAGCGTCGGGAAGTTGCCGGAATCGACGACGAGCACGCTCTCATCTCCGATCACCACGAGAGAGTTCCCGCTGACGAGCTGCGTGTTCGATTCCGGCGAGATAAAGGCGTAGACCCGGTCCGCCACCTTCTCGGTCCGATAGCTCTTCGCGTCGGGGAACCCCGCGGATGCCGCGCCCGCAGCGTGGAGCAGACGCGTCGAGAAAGAGAATGCGGCGGCGATGGCGGCCCCTCGTGCGTGCATCTGCTCGTTCCCCCGGGGTGCATTACGGAGCGGGAGGCGTCCGGTTTCGCCCGGCGGACGAAAGGCGTGCCCGCGCGGATGAGACGCCCTAAGATCTCTTTGTGAGACCTGGAAGAAGCGGCGCGCGGCGCTGTGTGCTGTTTGCGGCTTTCGGCGTTCTGTTTTCCGCCGCCGCCGGCTCTTCCGAGGGCGAGCTCCCGCTCGAGAGGTCCGTCCGGGGGCGGACGCTCGTCTCGGATCGGGCGCCGGCGGTCCTCCTGGAAGTGGCGCTCCCGTTTCGCTACGCGGGCGGGCATCGGTTCGTCCTCTATGGTGTAGCGGAGGCGGAGCAGCACGTCTTCGTCGACGCCGATGCCGCGGGCGCGATCCGGCGCCTGTACTGGATCCAGTTCGAGCATTACCTGCCCGGCCTCGGAGGGACCTACGAATACGAATCGCCCGGCCGGCTCCGGATCGGTCCGCTCGAATTCGTGGCGGATACCAGGGTCATCCCCGATTACGCGGAGAGCGTCGGAACCTCCAGGCCGGGGTCGGACGTCGCCCGCTTCGGAGAGCTCCTCCGGAGCCGGGGTCTTTTTCTTCCGCGCGGCGCGGTTCGGGCGCGGCTGTTCCATCTGCCGGACGCCACCCGGCGCACCGAGCTCATGATCATCTACGTGGAAGCGGGCGCCTCTTCCGACGCCCGCGCGGCATCGGGGCGAGTCCTCTCCGCGGCGGCCCGCGGCCTCACGATCCGCGCGCGCTGAGCTCGGGTCCCGGCGGGGTCAGGGCTTGCCGGCCGCTTTCTGCGCGGCCTCGATCTGCGGGATGAGGATGTCCTTGATGTAATGCCAGTTCGGCACGAGGGCCAGCGCCGCCCGGGCGTACCGGTCCGCCGCGGTGACGTCGGGATCGGCGCGGTTCAGATTCGAAAACGCGAGGTTCATCAGGAGCTCGGGCTCCCCCCAGGACGGATCGAGAGCGCCGGCGACCCGTTCGCGTCTGGCCGCTTCGAGGCCGGCGCGGTAGGTCTCGATCGCCTTCTCCTGACCGCCGCCTATCCGGGCGGGCGTGTAGAACTGGGTCGCCCCTGCGACCCAGGCGAGCCGCGGGTTGTCCGGCGCTTCCTTCTTCGCCACGTCCATGAGATCCATGGAACGGTGGAACCCCGACATCCGTTCGGGCCCGGCCGCCAGGTAGGCGAGGTTTCCCCAGCAGGACGCGTCGGCGATGCGGGCGTCCGTGAACCCCGAGTCGAGCGTGAAGCTCTTCTCGAATTCCTGGATGGCGCTCTTGAGGTCCGCCGAGAGCTCGGCGGGATCTGCCTTGTCGTTGAAGCCGTTCAGCGCGCGCCGCCACATCGCAAAGCCGCGCCAGTAGCGCGCCCGCGATGCGTCAGGCCCCTCGGTGTAGGCGGCCATTTGCACAAAGAGACGGGCGAGCTCGGCGCGGTTTCCCTCGTAGTCCGCCTTGCGGATCTTCGCGACGAGACTGAGGGCCGGCGCCGGCCGCTCTGACGCGGAGAGTGACCGGGGAGAAGAGTTGCTCGAAGTGCATGCGGCGCCCCATGCGAGCGCGAGGGTGAGGACCGCTGTTTCGATGCCCGGGGCGTTTCGCCTGCTCATGTTTTTCTCTTCTCCACGTCCACGCTGGGGGTCTCCCGGCTCGATACGGACCCGGATCGGGGAAGTTTCAGAGGGTCCGGGGCGGCGGGGATGGGGGACGGAGTAAAGCCGGACGGGAATCCGTTGCGATGTCCATGCCCATGATCGTCCGCCGCGCGGCTCTTCTCGGGTTTGCCGCGGCGGCCATCCTTGCCACGCGAGCCTCCGCCCAGCAGCAGCCCATCTTCGGCTGCCGTCATGCGATCAACTGCCGGCCCTCTCCCGTCAGCGCCTCCGCCCTGAACGAATCGGGCAGAAGCGGCCTGCTCGTGAGCGGCAGCGTCCGATGGGGGCCCGGCTTTCACTTCGGCCTCGCCATGCCGGCGCTGAACCTGCGGGCGCGCGAGTTGACTCCCGAGATCGACATTCACGCCTTTCATCTTCAGAATGTGACGCTCCTCCCGGCGCCGGCTGCATCTTCGCCGACGCCCACTCCGTCAGGCGTGCAACCCCCGCGGTAGCCGTGCTCTCCGCGGCGTCGGGGAGGGAGTTTCCCGCCTGACCTCGGCGAGAATCCATCGATCGGGGCTGAAAAGTGGGAACTATGCGGGTTGTCGGACTGAACCTCTCTCCTCGGCCTCACGGTCCTTCTGGGAGTGGGCGGCTACATGACCGTTGGCCGCATGGGCTCTTGAGCTTGCGAACGTCCGGCCGCAGCGCCGGACAGAGGGGTCGAGCGAGGGATCCCGGTTTCTTTTATCGAACCGGTTGGGTCCGCCCACGGGCCGAGCGTGAGGGAGCGAGGAGCCTCTGAATCTCGGCGTCCAGCCGTTCTTCTGTCATGCGGGTCGGCGAGTATCGCACCACAACGCCCTTGCGATCGAGGAAAACAAAGGTCGGCGTCGCCGAGACTCCGTACCGCAGCATCGCTGCGTCGCTGATCGGCACGGGAACCTGGCCTGACAGCTTGTAGGTTTCGGCCCAGGCTTTTTCGATCTTCTGCTTCTCTTCCGCGTGGTCGCCGTCCTTGTAGAAACGGGTGGGCGCGACGAAGACCACTCCCTTCGGCGCGTATTTCTCGACCGTCCGCCGCAGGGCGCCGGCCTGCATGCGGCAGTCCCCGCAGGCTTCCCACCAGAAGTACAGCACGACCGGCTTGCCACGCAGCGCGGCGAGCTCCGGAACCTCGGCGCCCAGACGGTCCTCCGCGGGGATGCCGGGCGCGGGTTTTCCCTCGAGCTCGATCATGTTCCGCCGCTTCCACACCCGCGCCCGGAGGTTGTAGGGCGCCTTGTCGAGCGACCGGGAGCTGTCCTCGAGAAATCGGATCGCCTCGGCCTTCTTTCCCGCGGCGGCGAGCGTCTGGGCCTGGACTTCGATTCCGGTGCCGAGCGCGTACACCGCCTCGCGGTGCGATTCGTAATCTGCGGGGGCCTTCAGGCTCGCCGCCGCGATCTCTCGGGCGGATCTGGCATAGCGGGACGCCGCCGCCCAGTCTCCGGTGAGTGCGGCGCCGCGTGCGATCCAAGCGAGCCCCATGAGGTAGTCCGCGTCCTGGCCTTTCTCCTCGCGGTGGTACTCCAGGATCGATTCGGCGCTCGGGAGGTCGCCGGCGGAAATCTTGAGACGGATCATCCGCACGTCGTCGGAGGGCGCGGGCGCCGGGGCCGGAGCGGACGGGACGTCTGGCGGCGTCGGCTGCTGCGCCAGCGCGGGGGAGCAGAGGGCAACCGGTAGGACCAGAAGCAGAAGCGGAGTGAGGAGCTTGCTGGAGTTGATCGGCCCTCCTTCCGTCGGCGACTTTGTCGGATGCAAAAGTTGGGCTTCGGTGCAAGAGTGCGAACGCGGGGACGCGAATCAACATTTCCGACGATCTCGAGCCGGGCGAGTCCGCGATGCAGCCCAGATGTCCGCGAGGCGCGTGGCGCAGGCGAACCAAGATCTGCCCGGCCTCCACCCCGTCCCCCCGGGCGCAAGGAGAGGGAGAAGCCGCCGGGAGCGGGTGTGAAATCAGGACCGGAGGTCGAAAAACCCGGCCTCCCCTGAATCCCGACACGGGATTTTGCGTAACTCAACGATGGGAATCGGCCAGTCCTGTCTGGATCTCCTGGCGCCGTGCGGGCGGCCGGGTTGATAGGCTGGGCGGCTCCGAGCGCCCCCAAAACCTCCGAACGCTTCGAAGACCGCTTTCGAGAGCGCGGACCTGAGAGCGGCGCAGGAAGAAAAATGGAGACACATCGATGAAACGACGAATGATCGTGATGCTGGTGATCGCCGCGGCATTCATCGCGACGATCGCCGCCATCAAGACGCGCCAGATCCAGGGTGCGATCAAGGCAGGCGCATCCTTCCAGCCTCCGCCGGAATCCGTGACGACCATCGTGGCGCGCCAGGAGAAATGGCCAACCACCTGGGCCTCGATCGGTTCGGTGGCCGCCGTTCACGGCGTGACGGTCAGCGCCGACCTTCCCGGGATCGTGGAAAAGATCCTCTTCGAGTCGGGACAGACCGTCTCCGCCGGCGCCGTGCTGGTGCGCCTCGACACCCGTCAGGAGCAGGCGCAACTCGCGGCGGCCGACGCGGGCCGCAACCTGAGCGACTTGAACCTGAAGCGCGCGAAGGGTCTCGTCGAGCAGGGGATCTCCGCGCAGGCGGACCTCGATCGCCTCGCCGCCGAGCAGCAGCAGGCCGCGGCGCGAACCGGCGAGATCCGCGCGACGATCAGCCGCAAGACGATCCGGGCTCCCTTCTCCGGGGTGCTCGGAATCCGGCAGGTCAACCTCGGCCAGTACCTCGAAGGGGGCGCTCCCGTCGTGCCGCTGCAGGCGATCCGGCCGGTTTTCGTGAACTTCAGCGTCCCGCAGCAGGAGGTGTCGGCCGTGAAGGTGGGCTCGCGCCTGCACGTGACTGCGGAGGGCGCCGGCAACGTGGCCGCGGACGGCCGCGTCACCGCGATCGACGCCGTCGTCAACGAGGCGACGAGAAACATCCAGGTCCAGGCGACGTTCGACAACACCGATGCGAAGCTCCGTCCGGGCATGTTCGTGAAGACGAGCCTCGGCCTCGGAAGCGCCGACCCCGCGATCACGCTGCCCACTTCGGCCATCAAGTACGCCCCGTACGGAGATTCGGTGTTCGTCGTCGAGGATGTCACCGGGCCGAAGGGCCAGAAATATCTCGGAGTCCGGCAGCAGTTCGTCAAGCTCGGCAACTCTCGCGGAGACCAGGTCGCTGTCCTGTCCGGAATCAAGGCGGGCGAGACCGTGGTCACCTCCGGCGTGTTCAAGCTGCGGACCGGCGCGGCCGTCAACGTGAACAACAAGGTGCAGCCCGGCAACAACCCGGCCCCGAAACCGGAGGACTCCTGATGAAGTTCACCGACCTTTTCGTCAAGCGCCCGGTCCTCGCGATCGTCGTCAACCTCGTCATCCTGATCGCGGGCCTCCAGTCGATCCGCTCGCTTTCCGTGCGTCAGTACCCGCGAAGTGACATCGCGGTGGTCCAGATTTCGACGGTGTACGTCGGCGCGAACGCCGATCTAGTCCGGGGATTTCTGACGAGCCCGCTCGAGCGCGTGATCGCGAGCGCCGACGGCATCGACTATCTCGAGTCCTCGAGCGCCCAGAGCGTCAGCACGATCACGGTGCACCTGAAGTTGAACTACGACGCGAATGCCGCTCTCACCCAGATCCAGACGAAGGTCGCGCAAGTGCGAAACGACCTGCCGCCGGAGGCGCAGGCGCCCGTCATCGAGCTGCAGACTGCCGACACGCAGTTCGCCTCGATGTATCTGGGCTTCGCCTCGAAGGACCTCGACCAGAATCAGATCACCGACTACCTGACCCGCGTCGTGCAGCCGAAGTTGTCAGCTGTCTCAGGCGTGCAGCGGGCGGACATTCTGGGGGCTCGCGTCTTCGCGATGCGGATCTGGCTGAAGCCCGAGAAGATGGCGGCGCTCGGAATCTCTCCGTCTCAGGTCCGAGATCTCCTCGGCGCGAACAACTACCTGTCCGCGCTGGGGAGCACCAAGGGATCGATGGTTTCGGTGAACCTGGTCGCGAACACGAGCCTGCAGACCGTCGATGAGTTCAAGCAGCTCGTCGTCAAGCAGGAGAAGGGCACCGTCGTGCGGCTGTCCGAGATTGCGGACGTCGTGCTCGGCGCGGAGAACTACCAGGAGGACGTCCGTTTCAACGGTCAGACGGCCACTTTCATGGGGATCTGGGTGCTTCCGACGGCGAACTCCCTCGACGTGATCCGGAAGGTTCGCGAGGAGATGAAGCAGGTCCAGGGGTCGCTGCCGGCCGGGATGACCTCCGGCATTCCATACGACTCGACGCTCTACATCGACAAGGCGATCAGCGAAGTCCTGAAGACCCTGTCCGAGACGCTCGTGATCGTCATCATCGTCATCTTTCTTTTCTTAGGTTCGTTCCGCTCGGTCCTGATCCCGATCGTCGCAATTCCGATTTCGCTCGTCGGAGCGGTCTTCCTGATGCTCGTCGCGGGATTCACGATCAATCTGCTGACGCTCCTTGCCATCGTGCTGTCGGTCGGCCTCGTGGTCGACGATGCGATCGTCATGGTCGAAAACGTCGAGCGCCATCTGCACATGGGGCAGAAGCCCTTCGAGGCTGCGATTCACGCTGCGCGCGAGCTCCGGGGACCGATCATCGCCATGACGATCACGCTCGCGGCCGTCTACGCGCCGGTCGGGCTTCAGGGCGGACTGACGGGAGCGCTTTTCCGGGAGTTCGCCTTCACGCTGGCGGGCGCGGTGATCGTTTCGGGCATCGTCGCCCTGACGCTCTCTCCGATGATGAGCTCGAGACTGCTCCGCGCCGGAGCGACGGAGAAGGGCTTCGCGGGCTGGGTCAACCGCCGCTTCGACGGCGTCCGCCGCCGCTACACATCCATTCTGACCGGGACGCTCAACTACCGCGCGGTCGTCTTTGTCCTGTGGGCGATTGTCACCGCGCTGATTTTCCCCTTCTACATGTTTTCCCAGAAGGAGCTCGCGCCCACGGAGGACCAGAGCATCGTGTTCGGGATCATCCAGTCGGCGCCTAACGCGACGCTCGACCAGACAAAGCTCTTCACCCGTCAGGTCAACGACGTTTTCCAGTCCTTTCCGGAGACCCGCGCGACGTTTCAGCTCACGTTCCCGGGCGGCGGATTCTCCGGCATGGTGACGAAACCGTGGGATGAGCGGAAGAAAAGCACTTCTCAGCTCCAGTTGGAGGTGGCCGGGGGAGTTTCGAAGATCCCAGGGATCCGCGTGATCCCGCTCGTGCCGCCGGCGCTTCCCGGCGGGGGAAGCTTCCCCGTCGATTTCGTCATCACGTCGACCGCCGAGCCCCAGCAGCTGGCGGAAATCGCGAACCAGCTCGTGGGAAAGGCCTTCGCGAGCGGCAAGTTCATGTACGCCGACTCCGACCTCAAATTCGACCAGCCGCAGGCGGAGGTCGTGTTCGACCGCGACAAGCTGCGCTCGCAGGGCGTCGACCTCGCGCAGGCCGGGAAGGATCTCTCGACCCTCCTCGGCGGCAACTACGTCAACCGATTCAGCGTCCAGGGGCGCAGCTACAAGGTCATCCCGCAGGTCAAACGTTCGGAGCGGCTCACGCCGGATCAGCTGTCACAGATCTACGTGCGCGGCTCGAAAGACAAGCTCGTCCCTCTCTCGACCTTTGCGACTCTGAAGACGACGACGGAGCCGCGTGAGCTCAAGCGGTTCCAGCAGCTGAACGCGGTCCACATCCAGGGGGTCATCCCGCCGGGCGTGTCTCTCGTCACCGCGCTCGAATTTCTGGAAGGAGAAGCGAAGAAGATTCTCCCGTCCGGGTTCAGCGTCGACTACGCGGGCGAGTCCCGCCAGGTGCGCACAGAAGGCGGAAAATTCCTCGGGACATTCCTTCTGTCGGGTATCCTGATCTATCTCGTGCTCGCGGCGCAGTTCGAGAGCTTCCGCGATCCGTTCATCATCCTCGCGGGCTCGGTGCCTCTGGCCCTCGCCGGCTCACTCCTGTTCTCCTTCCTCGGATTCACGACGCTCAACATCTACAGCCAGGTCGGACTGATCACGCTCGTCGGCCTGATCGCGAAGAACGGGATCCTGATCGTCGAGTTCGCCAATCACCTCCAGGAGGAGGGCGCCGATAAAATCCGCGCGGTCATCGAAGCCGCCGCGACCCGACTGCGGCCCGTCCTGATGACGACGGCGGCGACTGTCGTCGGCCACATGCCCCTGGTCTTCGCGCGGGGCCCCGGCGCGGGCGCCCGTAACAGCATCGGGATCATGCTCGTCAGCGGGATGATCATCGGGACCGTCTTCACGCTCTTCGTCGTTCCGTCGATCTATGTCCTCCTCGCGAGGACTCACAAGGCGTTCGGCAAGGACATCGAGACGGAGAACGCGGTGCCGGATCTGGCGGAAGCGGCGGGGTAGGTGCAGGCGGAGGGCGAACGGCGAAGGGCGAACGTGAACCGAATGCGACTCACCTCTCAGGGGACCGTGGAGTACACGTGCCGTCTCGCCCCCGGGGTCGCTCGGGTCCCGATGCGCGGCTGACGGCTGACGGCTGACGGCTAACGGTCTCCCAGTCTCCATAGCCTCACCGTCCGATCGTCCCCCGCGGTCGCGAGCCACTTGCCGTCGGAACTGAAAACCACGGAGTGTACGTCGTCGGCGTGAGTGGAGAGCTCCGCCTGAAGCGCTCCATCGGAGACTCGCCACAGGCGAACAGTCTTTCCATTGCCGCCCTTCAAACGATTCCCCGTGAGCTGCTTCCAGAGCGTTCTGATCGCGCCCTTCTCGCGGCCTCCGGTGGCGAGCCAGCGGCTGTCGGGACTGAAGTCCACGGTGTAGATGTGATTGCTTCCGCCGGTCAGGGTACGGACGAGCGCTCCGTCACTCACCCGCCAGAGCCGGGCCGTCGAGTCGTCGCCGCCGCTCGCGAGCCATTGGCCGTCGGGGCTGAACGCGATGCTGACCACCGCTTCGTTGTGGCCGGACAGAACGCGCTCGAAAGCGCCGGTGTCGGTCCTCCAGATCCGGATCGAATGATCGAAGCTTCCGCTCGCGACGCGCCGGCCGTCGGGACTGAAACGGACGGACCAGACATTCAACGTGTGCCCGGCGAGGGTGTGGAGAAGGGCTCCGTCGGCGCGCCTCCACAGCCTGACCGTCCTGTCTTCGCCGCTGCTCGCCAGGCTCCCCCCGTCGGGACTGAACGCGACCGACCAGACCGTCCCTCCATGGCCGGAGAGAGTCCGGGCCAGAGCGCCGTCGGCGACGCGCCAGATCCGCACGGTCCGGTCGTAGCCGCCGCTCGCGAGCCATTGCCCGTCTGGACTGAAAGAGAGAGAGGTGACGCCGTCCTCGTGTCGGATGACGCGCTGGCGCGCCCCGTCGGGGATGCGCCAGAGAGTGATCGTTCCGTCGACACACCCGCCCGCGAGGAGCCGCGCATCGGGTGAAAACGCGGCCTGCGACGGGTTCGCAGCGCCTGTCGGGAACGTCGCCCGCAGACGGGGGACCAGGGCAGCGCCGCCCGCGGCCGCCAGCGTGGCGCCAAGAAAAAGAAACGCCGAAGAACCCTGCAATCGCCGCATCTCTTCCCCCTTTTGAAGAGATCCTCCCTCCTTCTGGTCAAGAGACTTCTCCCGGGGAGCCTATCCGTCTGTTGCATCTGCTCCTCTCGGGGGTTGGGGCGGCACATCGAGCCTGACAAGGATCGCGATTGCCCTGGAGGGACATTCCCCGGAGCGAGCTACCCTCGGGCTGTCGCAAAGGAGTCTTCATGTCGATGAACCGCCGCGCTCTTCTCACGGTGGCTGCCGGAGCCGCCCTCCCTCTGGCGGGACTCGCTCGGGAGTCCGGGACCGCCGCCGGCGAGGAGGTCTCCGGCCTTCTCCTCGCGCAGACATCCGAAATGATGGACGCGATCGCGTCCGGCAAGGCGGCCGTCTGGGAAAAGTACCTCCACCCGCGCGCCGTCACCACCTCGGAGGACGGAGAGGTGCTCGACCGCGCAAAGCTCCTCGAGAGCCTGAACCCGCTCCCGGCAGGAATCAGCGGCTCGATTCGTGTCGTGGATTTCCGCGCTCGGGTCGAGGGATCGGTCGCGGTCGCGACCTACGTCTCTGAGGAGTCGGAGTCGTACCACGGCCAGAAGCTGCACTGCCGTTATCGCTCCACGGACACCTGGGTGAAGACGCCCCGCGGCTGGCGGGTCCTCTCGTCCCAGGTGCTGGCGCTGCGGGAGGATCCTCCGGCCGTTGAGCTGCCGGAGCCGTCCCTCGCGGAGTACGCCGGCATCTACGAGCTCACGCCGGAAATCCGTTACGAGATCCGCCGCACCGGCGCGAGTCTCGAGGGTCAACAGACGGGTCGTCCCGCGAAGTCTCTCCGCGCCGAAGTCCACGACGTTCTTTTTGTTCCGGGGAACCCCCGGTATCGGTACGTGATGCTCCGCGACCCTGCAGGAAAAATCCGGGGATTCGCTCAGCGGCGCGAAGCCTGGGACATCGTCTGGACCCGCCGCGCTCAGGTGTCGCCGGGGTCGGGATCTCCCCCCCGAGCGGCCCCCTCCAACAACAGCTCCGCGGCGCTGTCTGTGGACAAAAGGAGCGAAAAAAAACCAAGCGGGCAGGGCGGTTTTTTTTGTTTGACACCGAGGCCGGGTTGGTGGGTTAGACTGTCAGGAAAGCGAGCAGAAAAATGCGAATATTTAGTCCGGTAGCTCTGCCATGGCGTCGGTGCGGCGAAGCCTCCAGTCGGGACGGGAGCAGGCGTTCCGCCTCGCTTCTGTTGTTTCTTTTTTGTGCAGCCCCCGCTCTTCTGATGGCGGCGGTGCGACCTCAGGGAGACTTCGACGGGGACGGGAAAGTCGACATCCTCTGGAGGAACGCGACGACCGGTGCGAACACGATCTGGTTGATGAACGGGGTGAACGTGGCCGCTCAGGCGGCGCTTCCCACGATTCCCGATCAGAACTGGACGATCGGCGCCGTCGGCGATCTGTCGGGGGACGGCCAGAGTGACATCGTCTGGCGTAATCAGGCCACGGGGCAGGACACGATCTGGGTGATGAACGGGACCGCCCTGAGCTCTCAGATTCCGTTGCCTCCCGTGTTCGACCTGGCGTGGCGAATTCGCGGCATCGGCGATTTCAACGGCGACGGCAAGCCCGACATCGTCTGGCGCAACGCGACGACCGGTGCGAACACGGTGTGGTTCATGAACGGACCGGCCGTCATTTCGGCGGCGCCTCTTCCGACCGTCTCGGACGTGAAGTGGGAGATCGTCGGGATCGCGGATTTCAGCGGCGACGGCAAGCCGGACCTTCTCTGGCGGCACGGAACGACCGGCCAGAACACGATCTGGGTCATGAACGGCACCGGCGTCGCCTCTCTGGCCTCCATGCCCGCGCAAACTGACGTCAACTGGCAGATTGCGGGGGTGGGAGACTTCAGCGGCGACGGCAAGATCGACATCCTCTGGCGGCACGCGTTCACCGGCGGCGACGCGGTCTGGCAGATGAACGGCACGGTGGTCGCGGGATCGCTCCAGGTCCCGACCGTCACGGATCTCGGCTGGAGAGTCGCCGGTATGCCGGTGATCACGGGCCCCCCGCTCGGCGACGTGGTCCGGTTCCTCGAGCAGGCGACCTTCGGCCCCAACGAGGCGTCGATCAACACCGTCACGGCGGTCGGCTTCTCCAGCTACATCGACCAGCAGCTCGCGATGCCCTCCTCCGGCTGGCCCGTCCTTCCGTTGCAGCCCTCGAGCGTGCCGGCCACCTGCGCCAGCACCTGCCAGCGCGACAACTACACGATGTACCCGCTGCAGCTCCGTTTCTTCACCAACGCGCTCTACGGCCAGGACCAGCTGCGGCAGCGGGTCATCTGGACGCTGCATCAACTCCTGGTCGTTTCGGGACGGGACATCAGCCTGCCCGGTTGGATGCTTCCTTACATCCAGATCCTCGACCGCAACGCGTTCGGGAATTACCGCCAGATCCTTTTCGAGCTCAGCCTGAACCCCGCCATGGGCCAGTACCTGAACATGGCGACCAGCACGAAGAACAATCCGAACGAAAACTACGCGCGGGAAGTGCTGCAGCTCTTCTCGATCGGCACGCAGCTGTTGAACCACGACGGATCGTCCCAGCTGGACCTGAACGGGGATCCGAAGGCGAGCTACGACCAGTCGAACGTGACGACATTTGCGCGCGTGTTCACCGGATGGCGGCTCGGGGCGAACGTCGGCCCCGGCGTTCCCGACTACGTCAGCAACATGGTGCTCATTGCCAACAATCACGATGTGGGGGCCAAAACCCTCTTGAACGGCGTGACGCTGCTGGCGGGCTCGCCCGGCGGCCAGGACATGAACTCCGCGATCGACGACGTTTTTTACCACTCGAACCTGAGCCCGTTCATCGCCAGGCACTTCATCCACCAGATGGTGACGAGCAATCCGAGCCCGGCCTACGTGAGCCGTGTGGCGTCCGCGTTCGACGACGACGGCACGGGAGTCCGCGGCAATATCGGCGCCCTGGTCAAAGCCGTCCTCCTCGACCCCGAAGCGCGCGGGACCTCGCATCCCGATCCGAATTACGGTCACCTGAGGGAGCCGGCGCAGTTTGCCCTGAACCTGCTTCGGGCTTTCAACGCAAAGTCCGCGAACCTCGCGTCGAACAGCGACGGGTACGTCAATCCGCAGGTCTCGACGATGAGCCAGGACGTGTTCCGGCCCCAGACGGTTTTCAGCTATTACCCGGCCGACTACCTGCTTCCCGGAAGCACGACCGTCGCCGCGCCGCAGTTCGGGCTGATGGATTCGTCGAGCGCCCTGCGCCGCGTCAACTTCATCAATACGATGGTGTTTTCGACGATCGGGGTCGGCGCCAACTCGCCGACCGGCACGGCGCTCGACCTGACGCCGATCCAGAACCTCGCGGGTGACCCGGTGCAGCTCGTGGCGTACCTCAACCAGCTGCTCATGCATGGTTCCATGTCGGCCGCCATGCAGAACAGCATTATCAATTCCGTACTCACCATTCCCGGAACGAGTCCTCGCCTTCGGGCGCAGCACGCGCTTTACCTCGTCGCGACTTCGTCGCAATACCAGGTCCAACAATGAACAAAATGGAACAGACCCGGCGCGACTTTTTGAAACGGACCGGTTGCATGGCGCTCGGCGCCGCAGCGTTTTCCGCGGGCGTCGAAAAGTTCGGCCTGATCAGCGCCCACGCGCTGACCTCGGCGCCGACTGACTATCGCGCGCTCGTCTGCATCTTCCTGAGCGGCGGTAACGACTCGAACAACATGGTCGTCCCTCTGGACACGACGGGGTATGGCAAGTACTCGACCGTCCGCAACACCTCGACGCTGGCGCTCGGTCAGGCGCAGCTCCTTTCGATCACGCCGCCGTCTATCGGCACGCCGTTCGGGCTCCACCCGAGTCTGACCGAGCTTCAGACGCTGTGGAACGCGAGCAAGCTCGCGGTGGTCGCCAACGTCGGTCCTCTCGTCCAGCCGCTCACGCGCGCGCTGTACCAGGGTTCCGGCGCAAAGCCTTATCAGCTGTTCTCGCACTCCGACCAGGTCGCGCAGTGGCAGACCTCGCGGTCCGACATCCGCAGCCAGGTCGGCTGGGGCGGCCTGGCCGCCGACAAGATGATCACGATGAACGGCGGCAGCGGCTTCCCTCTGATCACCTCCGTTTCCGGCGCCACCGTCTTCGGGCAGGGTCTCGTCACACGGCCGCTCGCGATCGGTGCAGCGCCGACCGCGCTCAACCAGGTTCTCGTTCTGAACGGATTCAGCGCCTCGGCGCAGGACATGGCGCGGAAGAATTCGATGGCATTCCTCCGGACGATCGATCGCAGCGCGAGCCTCGTCGCCGCGGCAAGCGATTCGACACAGGCGGCGGCCGACATCATCGCGTCTCTGAGCGGCCCGGACCCGACGCTGACGACGGTGTTTCCGGCGACCGGCCTCGGGAACCAGTTGAAGCAGGTGGCGAAGGTCATCAAGTTGAACCAGACCGCGCCCGCGCTCGGTCTGAACCGTCAGATTTTCTTCTGCACGATCGGCGGCTTCGACACACACCAGGACCAGCTCGCCACACAGGCCAACCTTCTGGGGCAGGTGTCGGTGGCCATGAAGGCGTTCTATGACGCCACCGTCGAGCTCGGAGTCGATTCCCGCGTGACGACCTTCACCCTCTCCGATTTCGCGCGCACCCTGCAGCCGGCCGGAACCGGAGCCGCGGTGGGCACCGACCACGCGTGGGGAAGCCACCAGTTCGTCATGGGCGGTGCGGTCATCGGCAAGGAGTTCTACGGTGTGAAGGGCTCGAACCAGACGGTGTTTCCGACGCTGACCCTGAGCGGGCCGGACGACACGGACAGCCGCGGCCGGTGGATTCCAACGGCAGCGGTCGACCAGTATGCGGCGACTCTCGCGACATGGTTCGGCCTCCCGGCGGCCGAACTACCGAACGTGTTCCCGCTCCTCGGCCGTTTCTCCACGCCCAACCTGGCTTTCCTGGCTTGACCCCGGGCCCGGGCTGTTTGCGCGCGGGTGTCCGCGGGCGATCGCTGTTGGCGGCGGCGCTCGCGGGCGGTCTCGTCTTCTCTTCGGCGTGCGACTCGGAGCCGTCGAAGATGCCGACGGAGGCCTCGGGCGTCCAGTCCGCCTCGGCGGCGGCAACGGATCCCGCGGTCGCCCGGCTGCCGATCATCCGGATCCCGCCGCGGCGCACGGGCGGGGCGACCGCCACCCCGACCGTCCCCGGCGCGCCGACCGCCACCCCCGCGCCGAGCTCCACGGCCGCCCCGAGCGCGACGCCCGCTTCGACAAATCCTCCCGGCCCCACGGCGACCCGCACCCCCACTTCTCCTCCGACCGCGACGGCGACACCGGCCGGCCCGATCGCGATCCGCCTGCGCGGCATCAGCTGGCAGTGGGACTTCTACGGGCCTGCAGGAAACGGAGGTTCGACCGTGACTCTCAAGCGCGGACAGGCTTACCGAATCGAGTTTTTCAATGACGGCGTGGATCAGGGTGACGGCGTGTTTCACACCTTCAGCGGTATCTCCGCGCTCGGATTGAATGCTCTGAGCCTTGCTCCCGGCGACAGCGTCTTCGTCAATCTCACGCCGAACCAGACCGGCACGTTTCCCTTCGCGTGCACGAATTCGTCCTGCGGGATCGGCCACGACAACATGACCGGAACGCTGAAAGTCGTCCCTTAGCGGGAGCCGAGCGACCAACGGGAGCGAGACGGCCGCGGTACTCCGCGGTCAACTCATTTAGCGGTGCTGTGCAATCCCGAATCGGGAATCGAGACTTCAGGGGCCGGGCTTAGACACCACACCTTCCCTCAATGCGGCGATGAGTCGCTTCGTGGCGGCGACGGCGGCGTCCGCCGCAGGATTCTCCGGTTCCCACGTGCAGGCAACGCTCGTGCAAGCCACCCGACCCGTCCGCGCGAGCGAGCGCAACGAGATTTCGACCGCGGCGAGGGACGGACCTCCCCTCGCCGGAAATCGCAGCGCGGGCATTTCGGAGGGTGTGACCACGTCGACGTTCAGGTGCACGTAGATCGGGAGGTCCGGCGGGAGCTCCTGCGCGATCTTTCCCAGGGGGACTACCCGAACGCGGGACCGGGCGAGCGCCACGCCTTCCCCGGGATCGAGATCACGGGCATCCGAGATCAGGAAACGCCCTTCGTCGATCACCGGCAGCTCGAGCGCCTCGACGATCGTCTGTTCCCCACGTCCCGTCAACATCGCCACGGGCATCCCGCCGATGTATCCCGAGGGTGTGGTGTCCCAGGTGTTGAAGTCGCCGTGGGCGTCGAGCCAGACCACGTACGGGGACACACCGCGCCGGTGAAGCCCCGCGAGCACGCCGAGAGGGGCCATGCAGTCCGCCGCATAGACGAGGGACGGCTCGCTGCTTTCCACCTCGGCGACGAAATCGCCGACGTGGAAGGGAACGGCGAGCGCAGGCGGCACGGGCGTCCCGCCGACCGAATGCGTCGTCTGTCCGGCCGTCCCGGCGATTAGACCACCGCTCGTGTGAAGATCTCCGGGCGTCAGCACCACACAGGGAGGACCCTCGATGAATAAATTTCGCATTGCGCTGCTGCCGGCCCTGCTCGTCTTCGCCTCCATCGGCTGCAAGGACACGGACACCACCACCGCGCCGGGTGCGTTCGCCAGCGTCCGGGTCGACGCGCCGGAGTCGGCCCGCTCCGGAGAGAGCTTCACGGTTGACGTCGAGGCGGTCGCCATCGGCATCAACAACGTTCGAAACGGGCGCGTTTCCGTGATGCTCCCGGCGCCGCTCCTGGTGACGTCCGTCGAGGCGTCGTCCGGAACGTCGGCGACTTTCTCCAACGGCACGGGGGCCACCGTCGACTGGAACCTGAAGACGCTCGACTCGAACTCACAGTCCCGCCTGCACGTCCACGTGACGGGTCTCCTTCCGCCGGGCTCCGCCGGGCAGACACTCGCGGTGCGCGCATCGCTCACGGCCGACGGCGTGCACGCGGGCGACGCGGTCGGGGAGGACACGCTTCGCCTCCTCCCATAGCGGGTCGCGACGAATGCCCCGGGACCGGGCCGGAAGTACAGTGTCATTGCGGAAGGCCGGCGGGAGTCGCCGGGAAACGCGTACGTCTGGAGGAGAGCGATGAATTCTCGTGAGTTTTTCAGTCTGCGGTTGCGCGCCGAAAGGCCGGTCTTCGTGAGGGTGCTCCGGGCCCTGCCTCCCGGGGAGGCGGGTTACCGTCCCCACCCGAAATCGACGGCGGCCGGCGACCTCGCCTGGCTGCTCGCCGACGAGCTCCACGATGCGTGCGAAGTCGTCGAGCGAGGCGAAGTCAACTACGTGCAGAAGCCGGCGCCTTCGCTCGAAGAATCGGCGGGTGCGTACGAACGAAACGCGTCCGAGCTCGAGAAGCTCGTCGAAAAGCTCGACGACGCGGCATGGGATGGTAAGGCGCGATTCGCGATGGGCGGGAAGGTCGTATGGGAAGCGCCCCTCGGGGAGATGCTCTGGGGATTCCTGTTCGACGCGATCCACCACCGGGGGCAGCTGTCGGCCTATCTGAGACCGATGGGAGGAAAGGTGCCGTCGATCTACGGACCGTCCGGAGACGACCCGGGGACGTAAGAGATCCTGGCAGACAAAGAAAAACGGCGGCCCCGAAGGGCCGCCGTTTTGATCTATCCGATTCTGAGCGATGTCTTACTGGTGATCGCGGTCGTGGTGATCGCGGTCGTGGTCCCGATCGCGATCCCAACGATTGCGGTCGCGCTCTGACTGAATTTCGCGGTCGTGGAGGCGCGCATGCCGGCGCCACTCGCGATTCTCGCGGAGGTTGTCTTCTACGACCAGCTGCTGGTTGGACCAGTGGCCGGGCTCATAGATCGTGCCCCGCCTCGTGCGGATGTACCGAGCCGGAATCCAGTAGCCATTCGGTTGCGCCCGGCGTTCCCAGCGTCCGGGAACCCAGCCCCACCGGCCGCCATCGTCATTGTAGAAACCGTTGATCCAGATGTAATCCGCGCCGGGGCGGGCGGAGCGGACTTCGCGCCGCCGAGCGGGAGGCCTGCCCGTTGTGATGCGGACGTTCAATCCAGGGGGCAGCGGGGGCAGCGGGATCTGCGCCACGGTCGTCGCCGCAGCTCCTCCGACCAGCACGACACCCAACATGGTCCGTTGTAAAGCCTTCAGATTCATTGTTCCTCCCCTGTAGTCGTTTCCTGTTCAAAGAACGAGCAATCGCTGTGCCAGTACGCTGGTCTTCGAAGCGCTAATTGCCTCCCCAAAACGCCCGATTCCGATCGGAGGAAGAGGTCTTCCTGGAAAAGTGTCCCCGCGTGCGAAGACGCCGTCTTGAGACGAGTGCATCCTGGTGCTGCGACGCCCATGTCAGGTTTGAAGTTCCGCCCCTCACCCCAACCCTCTCCCCGGCGCGCGGGGAGAGGGGGCAGAGCTGCGCGGTCACCAGGGTGGCTGCGGGAGCCGAACCGAACGGAGGCACGAGGCCGGCGGTGGAGGCCGCATCCGGCCGACCGCCGGCCGGTGCCGCTCGCTGCGCACGGCGAGCGGCACGTCCCTCAGTGAGCGGAAGCGACGGTTGGCCTGGTTACCTGGCGTTACTCCAGCTCTGCTTGCCGATCTTCCACTGCCCGTTTTCTTCAGCGAGGTCAATCGTGCCTTTAGTCATTTCCCCGCCCTGTTTTCCCGTAGCCATCAGCGTCGCCTTTTTCCCCTTGACGTCCAGGCCCGTGAACTTGATGTCCGTCGGTTCCATGACTTTGAAGAACTCCATCGTTTCTTTCGGAGTCTTTCCCATCTGCTTCACCTGCCCGTCGATGTCTTTCGCGGCGTCGGCCATCATGCACTTCTTGTAAGCCTCGTAGTCTCCGGCATCGATCGCCTTCAGAAGCGCGCGATACGCCCTGGCCTGGGGAGTGGCCTCGACGTCCTTTCCGGCTCCGGCTGCGAAGCTCGCCATCGTCACACCGAGCGAGAGAAGGACGACGAGGCCGATACGTTGCGGTTTTTGCATAGAGCTTCTCCTTTTTCTTCTTGTATTTCCGCGTATGCGGATTACTTCTTCGGAAAACTGGGGTCGGCTTTGACTTCCAGCATCTGCTTCGTGTGGCGGTCGCTGTGGGCGCCGATGAACAGGTTCCACTCGTAGGCGTCGAGCTTCTTTCCAAACGGGCTGTCGGCCGCGTGAGCCCGAAGGTCGGATCGGCCGTCGAGGAGCCGTTCCGTCGCCGACCGGGACTCGAGAAAGTGCTTGCGCGACTCCTCCGGCGATCCGAATCGATTCGTGGGCTTCAGGGGCTCCGGCGCCTGCATCCTGGTGGAGCGGTCGGGAACGGCGCTCATCACGAACGCGTCGATCGCGGCCACGTCCTCACCCGCGGCGCGCGGCGGCGCCTTCAGGACGCTGTCTTCGATCATTCCGCGCATGAGGTCTTCACCGGCGGCGATGTGCTCCATGACCTCGGCAATGGACCAGCGATCCGGCCCGGCCTTGAAGGTCCACTGCGCCGGAGAGAGCCCGTTCGTAGCGTCGACAATTGCCTGGTTCGTGCTTTCCAGGTATTGCATGGCCTTGTCGCGGTCAGCCGCGGTCAGCGACTGGGCGGAACCGGTCGCCGCCGCCGACGCGAGGAGTACGAAACACGCGAGGATCCGTCGCTGCGACATCCATCCCTCCGGTTGCGTTCGCGCCGCCGACGCCGCGCCCCCGTTTCTTTGCCCTGAATTTCGGAACCGATATACCACGAAATTCCGGGAGCGGCGAAGCCCGCTCAGGCGGGGAAGAACAGGAGAAGCGTCAGGACCGTCCCCACGGCAAGAGAGATCCAGGCGTTCGAAACGAAGTATCCGTACGCCATAAGCGCGATCCCCAGAAAGAGCTGGCGGGGCTCGCCGTTCTTCTTTCCATACCGGAAGGCCGCGAGCCCCACGAGGCCGAAGAGGACGGCGAAGAGAATCGTCGCCAGAGAGAAATCGCCCAGGTCGATTTTCGGCATCAGGGTAGGAGATCTCGCGTTCGTAATGCACCAGCGTCGCTTACGGCGCCCGCACGTAAAGCGAATTCGGAACGCTTGGGTGGGATAAAAGGAGAACGGGCGGCCGGAGACGGGAATTCCCGACTGGGGCTCGCGCGAAAGAAAAATACCGGACGGCGAAAATGAAACGCCAGGTCTCTCCGCTTCGTATGTAGAGATAGACTCAGATCCCGCCAAACAAGCCTGCCTCCCACCTCCGCTTCAGCGGAGCCTCGTTCGTCGCCTTCGCTCACTGCGCGAGCTGCCTT
>JBDTRB010000003.1:0-73627 GCA_039931865.1 Acidobacteriota bacterium
TAGAACAGGAAGACGGGGATTCCGGTCGCAAGCAGGGCGACACCCACGGCGGACCGTTGCGGGCTCGAGAGCACCGCGCTGACGACGGCGAGCACCGACGCCGCGACGAAGAGGATCGGCAGGACGGGATAACCCGGCGTTCGAAAGCGGCCGGCCGGAGGGGCGCCACCCGCGCGGCGGCGGAGGATGAAGACCGCGGCGGCAGCGAGCCCGAAGAAGATCCAGTCGGCGAACACGACGGAGTCGATCAGGCCCCCGTAGTTCCCGATCGCGACGAGAACGGACGACCAGCCGGCCTGAAGCGCGATGGCCCAGACGGGCGTCTGAAATCGTGGGTGCAGTCGGGAGAGAGCGGGCGGGAAGAGGCCATCGCGCGCCATCGCATAGGAGATCCGCGTCGGGGCCAGGAAAGAAAGGTCGAGAAATCCGAAGGTCGAGATCGCGATCGCGGCGGCGACGAAGCGGTCGGCTCCTGACCCCATCAGCAGACGCACCGCTTCCGCGGCGGGCGTCGCGCTGGACGCGAGGCCCTCGCGGCCCAGAGCGCGGAGGTACACGAAGTTCACGGCGACGTAGACCACGATGACGATCGCGGTCCCCGCGAGAAGCGCGCGGGGGAGAGTCCGCCGCGGGTCCCGGGTCTCCTCGGCGACGAGGTTGGCGCTCTGCCACCCGCCGTAGGAGAACAGGATCGGTACGAGCGCGCCCCCGAACGCGAAGAGCCCCGCCCGCGGAAGAACGCCGGCGGCAGGCGATGACAGGGGTTTCGACGCAAACGCGAGCCCGCCGAAAACGAGCGTCGCGAGGGCGGCGATCTTCAGCACGACCAGCGTATTCAAGACCCGGCTGCCGGGCTTGACGCCCAGCACGTTGATCCCGGCCAGAAGCGCGATCGCGGCGATGGCGAGCGGAGCCTCCGTCGCGCCGGAACGGCCGGCGAGGCGCATCGCGTAGCGCGAGAACGTGATCGCGACGGCGGCGATGCCTCCACCCTGGATCAGAAGAAGCGAGGCCCACCCGAAGAGGAACCCGACGAGCGGGTGGTACGCCTCGCGCAGGTACGCGTACTCGCCGCCCGCCTGAGGCAGCGCCGCGGCGAGCTCGGCGAAGACGAACGCTCCCGCGAGCGCGATCGCGCCGCCCGTGATCCAGGCAGCCAGCACGAGCGCGGCGGTCGGAAGCCGCTGCGCGACGACGGCCGGGTTGATGAAGATTCCGCCTCCGATGATTCCTCCGACGACGATCATCGTCGCGTCGAAGGTCCCCAGGGCGCGTCGGAGGGCCATGGGGGCTAAGAGTAAGCCTTGTCGGGAATCGGGAATCGGGAATCGGGAATCGGGAATCGTGGAGCTGGAGACTGTCCCTTTTTCACGAATGAGGCCCCCAGATTCGGGAGAGCGCGGGACACTGCCGGATGGAATCGAATGTCGCTTCGATTCGCGGTTCCCGATCGAGTTGGACCGCGGAGTACCGTGGCCGTCTCGCTCGTGTTGGTTGCGCGATTCCCGATTCCCGATTCCCGGTTTCCGATCCGTGTCCCGCCGTACAATCGCCCCACATGGCAGGCGACTTCGTTCATCTCCACCTTCACAGCCAGTATTCGCTTCTCGACGGCGCCAACCGGCTGCCGGAGCTCTGCAAGCGGGTCGGGGAGCTCGGCATGAACGCGGTCGCGGTGACGGACCACGGGAACATGTTCGGCGCGTTCGCCTTCTACCACGAGGCCATCAAGCAGGGCGTGCGGCCGATCATCGGCGTCGAGGCCTACATCGCGCCGGCGGACCGGCGCGATCGCGAGGCTCAGGCGGCGAGTGAATCCGGCGACGGGTACGCGTATCACCTGACGATCCTGGCGGCGACACAGACGGGCTACCGCAACCTCGTTCGCCTCGTGTCCGAGGCCTACATGACGGGCTTCTACCACCGCCCGCGCATGGACAAGGCGCTCCTCCGGCAGCACGCCGAGGGACTGATCGGCCTGTCGGGGTGCCTGAAGGGCGAGGTCGCGGGGGCCTTGGCGCGCGGCAATTACCAGTCCGCGAAGAAGGCGTTTCTCGAGTACGAGGACATCTTCGGCAAGGGCAATTTCTACGTCGAGCTGATGGACCACGGGCTCCCGCAGCAGACGGCGATCGTCCCGGACCTTCTCCGGCTCTCGACCGAAGTCGGCGCGCCCGCGGTCGCGACGAACGACAGCCACTACCTTCGCCGCGACGACGCGTTCGCTCACGAGGTCCTCCTCTGCATCGGAATGGGGAAGACGCTCGAGGACGAGCGCCGCATGCGCTTTTACAACGACGAGTTCTACGTGAAGAACCCGGACGAGATGAAGGCGCGTTTCGCGAACTGGTCCGCGGAAGCGGTCACGAACTCGGCCGCCATCGCGGCGCGTTGCGCGGTGACATTCGACACCGAAGGCCTCCACCTCCCGACGTTCACCGCGCCGGCCGGCCAGACGCCCGCGGAGCACTTCGGAGAGCTCGCCCGCGAGGGTCTCGAGCGCCGGCTCCGCGAGATGGAAGCCGAGGGGCGGGGCACCGGGATTCCCGCGGAGAAATATCGCGACCGCCTCGCGTACGAGATCGGCGTGATCGAGAAGATGGGTTTTCCCTCGTACTTCCTGATCGTTTCGGACTTCATCCGGTACGCGCGGGAGAACGGCATCTCGGTCGGTCCCGGGCGGGGCAGCGCCGCGGGCTCGATCGTCTCGTGGGCGCTCCGGATCACCGAAATCGACCCGCTCAAGTACGATTTGCTGTTCGAGCGCTTCCTGAACCCGGAGCGGATCTCGATGCCCGACATCGACATCGACTTCTGCCAGGCGCGGCGGGGAGAGGTTATCGAGTACGTCACGAAGAAGTACGGGCGGGAGAACGTCGCCCAGATCGTGACCTTCTCGCAGCTGAAGCCGAAGCTCGCGGTTCGGGACGTCGCCCGGGTTCTTTCGCTGCCGGTCGCTCTCGGCGATCGGATTGCCAAGCTGATTCCCGACGGCCCCGACGTCAGCTTCGACCGCGCCCTCAAGGAGTCCGCGGGCTTGAAAGAGCTGATCGCGTCGGACGAATCCGTTGCCCGCGTGGTCCAGATCGCCGGCCGCCTCGAAGGCCTGTCCCGCCACGCGGGCATGCACGCGGCCGGCGTCGTCATCGCGCCGAAGCCCATCACCGAGTACCTGCCGCTCTACCGGACGAACAAGGACGAAATCACGACCCAGTTCGACATGAACGCGGTCGAGAAGATGGGCCTCCTGAAGATCGATTTCCTGGGACTCATCACGCTCGACATCATCGACGCGGCGGTCGGCGCGATCAAAGAGCGGGAAGGAGTCGCCCCGGATCTCGACCGGCTGGAGCTCGACGATGAGAAGACCTACGAGCTCTTCCGGTCGGGCAAGACCGCGTGCGTCTTCCAGTTCGATTCCTCCGGCATGCGCGATCTGCTGCGCCGGGCGAAACCCCGGGTGTTCGCGGACCTCGCCGCCTTGAACGCGCTGTACCGGCCGGGGGCGCTCGACGCGGGAACGGTCGAGGAGTACGTGCGCCGGCGCAACGGGACGAGCAAGGTGACTTCCCCTCTGCCCGAGATCGCGGATGTGCTCGCCGAGACGCTGGGCATCCTCGTCTACCAGGAACAGGTCATGCGGATCGCGGCGATCGTCGCGGGCTATTCGCTGGCGGAGGCGGACCTTCTCCGGAAGGCGATCGGCAAGAAGAAGGTCGAGATCATGGCGGCAGAGGGGGAGAAGTTTCTCTCGCGCGCCGCGGAGCACGGGACGCCGAAGAAAAAGGCGAAGGAGCTCTGGTCGCTGATCGAGCCCTTCGCCCGATACGGCTTCAACAAGTCGCACGCCGTGGCCTACGCGCTCGTCGCTTACAAGACGGCATATCTCAAGGCGCACTTTCCGGTGGACTTTCTCGCCGCGACTCTGTCCGCCGAGATCGGGAACACCGACGGCATCGTCAAGGTCATCGGGGACTGCGTCGAGATGGGGATCGCGGTCCTCCCGCCGGACATCAACGAATCGCGCAAGGCGTTCGCGGGCGTCCCCGGCGGGATCCGGTTCGGGCTCGCCGCCGTCAAGGGCGTGGGAGAGGCTGCGGCGCAGGCGATTCTCGAGGAGCGCCAGAAGGGAAACTTCACGTCGTTCACTGAATTTGCGCTGCGGCTCGACTCACGCCTGGTCAACAAGCGGACGCTGGACGCGTTGATCGCCGCCGGGGCATTTGATTCTCTCGGGAAGAACCGGGCCACTCTCGCGGCGGCGTCCGAGCGCGTCGTCGCGCAGGCGGCGCGCCAGCGGGACGATCAGGAGCGGGGCCAGTCCAGCCTTTTCGGGGGACCGGCCGAAGGCGGAGGCCCTCCCGCCGACGACTTCCCGGAGCTCCCGGAGTGGTCTCTCGAGGACCGCTTGAAAGGGGAGAAGGAGATCCTCGGGTTCTATGTGACCGGGCATCCTCTCGCGAAGTACGCCGACGCCATCGAGCGGTTCGCCGACGTGAGGATCGCGGATCTCGCCGGGCGCGTCGATCAGAGCGTTCGCATCGGCGGCGTCCTGACGAACATGAAGAAGCAGAAGATCAAGAAAGGCGCCAACGAAGGCAAGACGATGCTGAAGGCCTGTCTCGAGGACACGACCGGCAGCATTCCGATCTGCATCTTCGCCAGCCAGTACGAGAAGGACGGCCACTGGCTCCAGCCCGACCTTCCCGTTCTCGTCACAGGCACCGTGCGCGAGTCAGGCGCGGCGTTCGAGATGACGGTGCGGGAGATCGTGCGACTCGAGGGCATCCACGAGCGCCGTGCACGGGAAATGATGATCCGTGTCAACCTCGCGTTCGCGGACGAGAAGGTTCTCGCCCGGGTGAAGGACAGCCTGAGGTCCCATCCCGGGACGACTCCCGTTTCGATCCGCCTTTTCCGGCCGGGCGAGTTCGAAGCGACCCTTCGCGCGGCGGACTCCATGCGCATCGCCGCTTCCTCCGGCCTGACGAGCGAGATCCGGGCGCTCGCCGGCGAGGATTCGGTCGAATACCTCTTCGAGTGATGCCCGGCCGACCCGCGGCCCGGCTCTCGCGCGCGCTGACGGCCGTCCTGCGCCCCGTCACCGAGGCGGCGGAGGGCGAGCGTCTCGCGGTCGTGGGAGGCGTCGTGCGGGACCGGATCCTCCGCCTCCCGCTCGCCAACCGCGACGTTGATGTGATCGTGGAAGGCGACGCGAAGATGCTTGCCCGCCGCGTCGCCAAGTCGGGCGCCGGCACGGTCAAGCTCCACGAGCGTTTCGACACCGCCACGCTTCTAACGCCGGAGGGGTGGAGCATCGACCTCGCACGGGCCCGCCGTGAGATCTACCGCCGTCCGGGGGCGCTTCCCGAGGTTTCGCCGGCGACCCTCGAACAGGACCTCGGCAGGCGCGACTTCACCATCAACGCGATGGCGATCGAGCTCGAAGAAGGACGCGGCGGGAGGCTTCACGATCCGTTCGGCGGCGCCGCGGACCTCGACCGCCGCCTTCTGCGCGTGCTCCACGACCGCTCGTTCGAAGACGATCCAACGCGTGCCCTGAGGGCCGTTCGATACGCCGCGCGCCTGAACCTGCGCCTCGAGACGCGGACTCGCCGTTCGCTCGACGCTTGCGTGTCCGGCGGCGCCCTGGAGACGGTGTCGGCCGACCGGCTCCGGCGCGAGCTTGCGCGGACGCTTTCGGAGCGCCGCTTTGCCGAAGCGATCCGTCTCTTCGACTCGCTCGGCATCGGCAGGGCCCTCCATCCCGGGTGGCGATTGACACCTGCGCTGCGGGCGGCGCTCGGGCGCGCGGAACGCCTCGCGCGGCGGGCGCGCCCGGGAGAGCCGACGTGGCTGCTGCCGCTCTTGGTCTGGACGGGAGAGCTTTCCGAGCCGGCGTGCCGCGAGCTGGCTCTCCGCCTCGGGCTGCCGGCTTATGCGCGGCGCGAGCTCGAGAGGTGGCCGGCGACCCGCCACGATCGGCTCGCGGCCTCCGGCCGGGCCGCGCCGCTTTCCTGCGACGAGCGCCTCGCCGCGGCGGCTCTCCTCCCGGCAACCGGAGAAGGGAGGCAGCGGAAGCGGCGTCTCCTCTCCCCGGTCGCGCTGTCGATTCGCGGCGCGGACCTGCTTCGCGCGGGGATTCCTCCCGGCCCGCGAGTGGGGCGCGCGCTCGCCGAGACCCGGGAAGCGCTCGGCAGGGGGACCATCGCTCCGGACGAGGAGCTCGAGTTCGCTCTCGAGGCCGCGCGGCGAGGCGGAGAATGAGTGTCCTGTGCGCTGCCATCCTCCTCTGGGCGGCTGCGGCGCGCGGAGCGGCCGCCGGCGCCGGCCCCGGCCGCGCTGGAGCCTCGCAGGCCGTCGAAGGCGAGGGCCCTCCGAAAGCGTCTTCCACGGCATCGGCGCCCCGCACATCCACCGAACCGACGTTTTGCTCGGAGTGGGTGCGGCAGTCACGTCAGGGTTACGAGCGCCTGACGCTTTTCCGCGACCGTTCCCTCGTGTGGAAGCGCAGCCGGGACGGGAGAGACGAGATCTCCCGAAAGCAGATCGCCGCCGAGGAGCTCACGTACTACTGCGACTACTTTTCCAGGCCGGAGGTCTGGTCGGTCGCCGCCGACCAGCGTTCCGGCCTGACGGGGGAGTTCGCCGTGCAGTCCGTCGTGACCCTGGTGCGCGCCGACGGAGCCCGCCGCACGATCCGGTTCGACGAATTCTCCCCGCTCTCGCCGGAGGCCGCGTCGCTGAAGGCCGCGCTCGAGGGCCTGAAGGGCGTTCTGACGGACCCGCTGGCCCCCGCCTCCCGGTTCGCCCCCGACCTCCTGGCATCCGGGCAGCTCCTGAAGCGGTTCGATGGAGCCGTGTTTCGCATCCGCACGATCGACAGGGAGAAGGGGATCGTCGAGCTCGAAGGAGTCAACGAGCCCTACCGGCAGTTCCGCAAGATCGACGAGCTGCGATTCCAGTTTTCGCCTCCCGAATGAGGGACGCGGGCTCGGGCGCGGTGCGGATCGCCGCCGGCCGCTGGAAAGGCCGCCGCCTCGAGGTGCCGGCTGGCGCCCGCCCGACCTCCGGCCGGGCGCGGGAGGCGCTGTTCGACATTCTGGGCGGCCGCATCCCGGGGTCGAGGTTCCTGGATCTTCACGCGGGAAGCGGCGCCGTCGGGATCGAGGCCGTCTCCCGGGGCGCTCTCCGCGCGGTCCTCGCCGAGAAGGAGGCCGGCGTGCTCGCGCGCAACGTCGAACGGCTCGGGAACCCGCCGGAGATATTGGTCGTCGAGGCGGACGCGAACGAGGCGGTCCGGCGGCTCGACCGAGCGGGGGAGCGATTCGAAATCATTTTTTCCGATCCCCCGTACGGCGCCGGGGAGTTGCCGCCTCCGAACCTCGCCCCTCTGGCCGCGGAAGGCGCCTTTCTCGTCCTTCAAAGGGATTCGGCGGGCGCGGCCGCGGAAGTGGCTGGTTTTGTGCACTTTCGGGAGCGAGCGTACGGAAGAAACGTGTTCGATTTTTATACGAGGGCGCCAACGGAGAATTCGCGGGGTCCGGCAAGGTCCTGATTTCCGGCAACCGTCCCTGGCAGAGAGACTTGCCTGCCCCCGGCTCGGATGCTAACCTGCCCGTTTCCTGGCGAACCCCGCCGCAAATTCTCGAAGGAGAGACGATGCTTCAGAACGGCCGCCACTATTTCACCTCGGAATCGGTCACCGAAGGGCACCCGGACAAGATCGCCGATCAGATTTCGGACGCGATTCTCGACGCGGTCCTCCGCGACGATCCGACGGGTCGCGTCGCCTGCGAAACGCTGGTGACGACGGGGCTGGCGTTCATCGCCGGCGAGATCTCGACCAAGACCTACGTCGATTTCCCCTCGGTCGTGCGGCACACGATCAAGGACATCGGATACACGCGGGCGAAGTTCGGCTTCGACTACGAGACGTGCGCCGTGATCTCTTCGATCGATCCTCAGTCTCCCGACATTGCTCAGGGAGTGGACACGGGTGGGGCCGGTGACCAGGGGCTCATGTTCGGCTACGCGGTCCGGGAAACCGAGGAGCTGATGCCGCTCCCGCTGACTCTCGCTCACCGGCTCGTACAGCGGCTGTCGGAGGCGCGCCGCAAGGGCGAGCTGGATTTCCTCCGACCCGACGGGAAATCCCAGGTGACGGTCGAGTACGAGGGGAGCCGGCCGGTCAGCGTCGAGACCGTCGTCGTCTCGACCCAGCACGCCGAGGCAATGAAGCACCCGGCGCTGAAGGAAGCCATCATCGAAGAGATCATCAAACCGGTCATTCCGGCTTCGCTTCTCACCAAGGACACGAAGTTTCACGTCAATCCGACCGGCCGGTTCGTCATCGGCGGACCGCAGGGAGACGCCGGGTTGACGGGGCGCAAGATCATCGTCGACACATACGGCGGCAGCGCGCCCCACGGCGGCGGCGCGTTCTCGGGCAAGGACCCCACGAAGGTCGACCGGTCAGCCGCGTACATGGCGCGGTACATCTCCAAAAACCTGGTCGCGGCGGGCATCGCGGACCGGGCGCTGATCCAGCTCGCCTACGCCATCGGCGTGGCGGACCCCGTCTCCGTGCATGTCGAGACCTATGGAACAGGCAAGCTGCCTGAGGAGAAAATCGTGGCCCTCGTTCGCGAGCACTTTCGCCTGACCCCGAAGGGCATCATCGAGAGTCTCGACCTGCGCCGTCCCATCTACAAACAGACCGCGGCGTTTGGCCACTTCGGACGGCGCCTGCCGGACTTCACCTGGGAAAAGACGGATCTCGCAGAGACGCTGTCCCGCGCGGCGGGCGTCGAACCGGCCGTCTCGGCCCCGGTGGCGTCATGAGCACTGTCGCGGGGGTCGCCCACGACGTCAAGGACCGCGACCTCGCGGAACGCGGACGCCTGCGCATCGCCTGGGCGGAAGCCAGCATGCCCGTGCTCCGGCAGATCCGCGAGCGGTTCGAGAAGGAAAAGCCGTTCAAGGGGATCCGCATGTCGGCGTGCCTTCACGTCACGACGGAGACCGCGAATCTCGCGATAACGCTGGCGGCCGGGGGCGCCGACCTGGTCGTGTGCGGATCGAACCCGCTTTCGACGCAGGACGATGTCGCCGCTTCGCTGGTGGTCGACTCGGGGATCGCGGTGTACGCGGTCAAAGGCGAGGACCACAAGACGTACTACGAGCACATCCGCGCCGCGCTGGCGCACCGGCCGAACATCACGATGGACGACGGCGCCGACCTCGTTTCCTCTCTTCTGTTCCTCGCTCTCGGGAAGGATGCGGACGTCGATCCCGTCCTCCGGGAGTGGGCAAAGACGCTCTCGCCCGCCGACCGGCGGGGACTGCTCGACGGAATCGTGGGCGGGACCGAAGAGACGACGACGGGCGTCATCCGCCTGAAAGCGATGGAAAAAGATGGCGTCCTGAAGTTCCCGGTCGTCGCCGTGAACGAAGCGCGGACCAAACACCTTTTCGACAACCGCTACGGCACGGGGCAGTCGACGCTCGACGGGATCGTTCGCGCGACGAACCTCCTGGTCGCCGGCCTGAACGTGGTCGTCGCCGGCTACGGCTGGTGCGGACGCGGCGTGGCGATGCGGGCTCGGGGGCTCGGCGGCCACGTCATCGTCACCGAGATCGATCCGACGAAGGCGATCGAAGCCGTGCTCGACGGCTACCGCGTCATGACGATGGAGGAGGCCGCGAAAATCGGCGACATCTTCGTCACCGTGACGGGCAACAAGGGCGTCCTGCGCGAGGAACATTTCCGCGCGATGAAGGACGGCGCCGTGGTCTGCAACTCGGGCCACTTCAACGTCGAGATCGACATACCGGCGATGGTGAAGCTGTCGCGCGAGCGCCGCATGATCCGGGAGTTCGTCGAGGAGTACACCTTTTCTGATGGCCGCCGGGTGAATCTGCTCGCGGACGGGCGGCTTATCAACCTGTCGGCGGCGGAGGGGCATCCCGCGTCCGTCATGGACATGTCGTTCGCAAACCAGGCGCTCGCGGCAGAATTCATGGTGAAGAACCATGCCTCGCTCGAGAAGAAGGTTTATACGGTTCCGGACGACATCGATCGAGAGATCGCCCGACTGAAGCTCGCGGCGATGGGAGTCGACATCGACGTCCCGAGCCCCGAGCAGGTCCGTTACATGAGCTCCTGGGAAGAGGGCACGTAAGGGCCGGCGTTTTATTCGACGGCCTGCGCGCCCTGCTTCACGGAGCTCCTGGAAGACCATGGTGAGGGGCGCGCGCGCCACGCTGATCGTCGGAATCCTGCTCGCCGCGGCGCTCGCGGCGGCGCAGGAGCCGGCTGCGGAAGAATTCTCCGCTCCCCGCATCGGCGAGATCCGCGTTCGCGCGCTCGACGTCTATTCGCCCGAGGAAGCGGCCCGGGGCTGGCTCTACCGCACCGCCAACGCCGTCCGGTTTCAAACCGCGGAAGCGGTGATCCGCAAGTTCCTCCTGTTTCGCGAGGGAGACGCGCTCGATCCCGCCAGACTGGCGGAGACGGAGCGCAACCTGCGCGCGCTTCCTTTCCTGAAGGCGGCTTCCGTTCGCGCGCTTGCGTCCCACGACGGCGTGGCCGACGTCGAGGTCGTCACCCAGGATTCGTGGACGACCCAGCCCGGTCTGTCGCTCGGTGGAAAGGGCGGCGCGACGACCTACGGATTCGATCTGCAGGAGAAAGACTTTCTCGGGACGGGCCGTCAGATCGCGCTCGGCTACGACAAGGGAACGGAGCGCACGAACCGCGTCATCGAATATACCGACCCGTACCTTTTCGGCGCCTACTGGAAAGGCGATTTTGCCTACTCCTCGAACTCGGACGGCACGGAGAGCCGCGTCTTCGTGGGCCGGCCGTTCGTTTCGTTCATTGATCGCTGGGCGGCGGACGGGCTCTTCGACCGGCTGACCTTGAACGCGCGGATCTTCGCGGACGGAGAGACTCTCTCGCGATACCGGCAGCGCCACCAGGAAGTGATGGCGCACTACGGGATCGCGCTCGAGGCCGGCGACGCGAGAGCGCGCCGCCTGGTCTTCGGTTTCCACGGCTACGACGACCGCTTCGACCTGCTGAAGACGAGCCCCTCGGGCTTGCTCCCGGCGGACCGCCGCTTTCGTTTCTTGACCGTCGGATACGAGGACGTCCGAAACGCGTATCTGAAGTTGAACTACATCAACCGGGACGTCCGATACGAAGACTTCAACCTGGGCCGGCGGATAGGAGCCGAGATCGGCCTCTCTCCTTCGGGCTTCGGAGGCGCGAATACGACCGGCGTGCTGCGGCTCGAACTCGCCCAGGGTTGGCGCGTCTCGGATGAGAGTTTTCTGACCGCGCGGCTGGCCTATGAGACGCGGTGGGACGGCGCGCCTGCCAACGAGATCGTCTCCGGCAGCGTCTTTTTCGCGCACAAGTTCCGTGGCGCGCCGCTCGAGACCTTCGTCTCGCGGCTCGTCGTCGACCGCGGGTGGAATCTGGACCGGGACGTGCAGTTCTTCGCCGACGGGCAGAACGGTCTCCGTGGGTACCGGCTCTACGCGTTCGAAGGCGACAAGCGCATCGTCTGGAACGCGGAACAGCGATTCTTCGTCGGCCGCGAGTTCCTGCAGCTCTTTTCTCCCGGAGCCGCGATCTTCTTCGACACCGGGGCGGCGACGCCGCCCGGTCAGCCGCTGCGCCTCGGCGATTTCAAGAGCGACGTCGGGGTGGGCCTGCGCATCGCGATCACGCGGGCCGCGACGAACAGCGTTCTGCGTTTCGACCTGGCCTACGCTTTGAACCCCGACCCGCGGGGACGGCGCGGATTTCTGGTTTCGTTTTCCAGCGGACAGGTGTTCTGAGAGGAGCGGGCGAGGGTCCACGGGAGTGGAGTCGGGCGTTCATTGCGCATTGCGCATTGCGGATTGCGCCGTCCGCCGTTTTCTCTGAGCGGATCAGGTTCTCAAGCGCAACATCAGCCAGGCTGCCGCCGTCGCGGCGAGGACGTTCGGGGACCACGCTGCGAGCACGGCCGGGAGGGCACCGACCTCTCCCACCTTCGTGAAGAACGCGCCCGCGATCAGGAACGCCATTCCGAGCGCGAGGCCGACCCCGATCCCGGCAAGTGTTCCCTTTTTCCCGATCCGGAAAGCGAACGGTACAGCGAGAAGCGCCATCAGGGGAATGAGCAGGGGAGTCGCGAGCTTCGCCTGCAGCGCGGTGTCGAGCACGCCGGTCGGATAGCCGCTGGTCTTCAGCCGCCGGGCATAGCGCTGCAGCTCGCGAAACCGCATCTCATCGGCCCCGCGGCGCGCGCGTGTGAAGGAGGTCGGCGGGTCGCCCGCGATGCGCTCCTCGAGATACGTGCGGTAGGAGGCCTCCGATGCGCTGCCGAACGCGCGGCTCCACCCCTGGCGCAGGACCCACGAATGGCCGTCCCACGCCGCTTCCCTCGCGACGTCCCGGCGGATCACCTCGAACGCGTCGGAGAACTGGAACACGCTCGGGGAGATGAGGATGCCTTTTTCGGGATCGCTCGCCTCCTGGTGCCAGATCGACCGTCCCGGGCCGTAGTGCCACCGCCTTTCCGTGGGGGTCGAGAGCCCGTAATCCACGGGCCTCCCGTAGATGATGTTCTTGTACTGCGCCTGTTCGCGCTGAGCCTCAGGGAGGACGTACTCGCCGGCCGCAAACGCCAGCCCGGCAGCCAGGAAGGAGACGACGACGATCGGCGCCCCGAGGCGGTGGAGTGACACGCCGTTGGCTCGGAACGCGGTGTCCTCGTTGTTCCGGGAAAGGATGCCGAGCGCGATGAGCGTCGACAGGAGGATGGCGAACGGGGCGATCTGCAGCGAGATCGTCAGCAGAAAGTTGCGGTAATACCCGAGGACGACCTCGGCGCTCGGTCGGTTCCTGGCGATCTTGTCGATGTGCTCGGCGTAATCGACAATGACGGCGAGCAGGAGAACCGAAGCCGCAACGAGGAAGAACACGGAAAGAAAGCGGGCGAGCACGTAGCGGTCGAGAAGAGTGGGGAAGCGGAGGAGACCCGAGAACACCGACCGTGGCGCCGTTTCGACCCGCCCGGCGGGACCCGCCTTCTCTTCGAGAGACCGTTTCCGCCAGGGAAACCGCCACCGCCCCCTGTCCCGGCCGCCGCGGATCATCGCCGCCGCGCCCAGACCGAGGAGTACGACGTTGGGCAGCCAGATGGCGAGCCCCGGAGCGAGACGCCCCTCTTGAGCCCACGTCTCTCCGCTCGACAGCAAAACGTAATAAAGGACGATGATCGCGAGCGACATCGCGAAGCCGCTTCCTTTGCCGCCACGCCGGGACGTTTCGGCGAGCGGGATGCCCACGATCGCGAAGGCGATACAGGCGAACGGGATCGACAGCTTCTTGTGAATCTCCACCCAGGCGAGTCGGTATTGTTCGGGCGGGAGGCGCGGGCTCTTTCGGACGGTGGCCAGGAGCTCCGAGAGGGACTGCGACCGCAGCGCCTTGTCGAAGGAGACGCGCGTCGAGGCGGGATTCCCAACGTCTCCTGCGAGCAGAATCCGCTGCGTCTCGTTTCGGTTGGTGCGGTAACGGGATGGGTCCGCGGGGTTGAAATCGTGGAGGGTCGAGGACACGAGGTCGAGCCAGAGGTGGTCGCCTTCCAGGTTCAGTGTGCCGCGGCGAGCGACGATGACCTGCGATTTTTCCTCTTCGCCGACCTGGAGGAAAACCCCTTCGAGGGACCGGCCATCCGCCGCCGAGCGGTCGAAGAACAGGGTCAACCCGGGACGGACTTCGCGGAACGTCCTCGGCTGGACCACGTTGACGACCGACGTCGCGGCGACCCTCGCGAGGCTCCGTGTCAGGGTGTCGTTGGCCTGCGGCAGGACGAGGTTGTAGCAGACGAACACGACCCCGGCCAGGAAGAGCGCCGCCCAGAGCGCGGGGCGCGCGATGGCCGCCGGACCCACACCACAGGCCCGCAGGGCGACGACCTCGGAGTCCGCGGAGAGCCGTCCGATCCCGATCAGTACACCCAGAAGGAACGCCATCGGGAGCGTCAGAACGATGATCCAGGGCAGGGACAGCACGACGAGCCAGACGACCTCGCCCAGGGTGGCGCTCCGCCGCACAAAGAAGTCCGCGAGGAAGTAGATCGTCCGGACGAGAAGGATGAACGTGTAGGCCGAAAAGCCGAGGAGAAAGGGGGGCCAGATCTCGCGAAGCACCGACCGAGAGATGAGGCGCATCGACTGATCAAGGTATCAGGTTGCCGGGAGACGGGCCGGGGAAGCTCAGACCTCGAAAGGCGCCTCCGGAAGGTCAAGCAGCCGATCGATCCGGTATACCGCTTCGCCGTGATGCGACGGCCGGATGTCATCCGGTGCGGACCCGCTGACGCGTCTTCGAGATTGACGACGGCGATCCCCGCCCACGTCCCGACAACCTCGCTTCAAATCCGCTGCGCATCGCGGCGCAGGACGCCGTCGACGGTCACTCGCGCGAGCCGCCCCCCGCAAGAGCTTTCGACCGACGGCGACAGCCACCGCGGCCTTGAATAAACCGTTTCCGGAGGCACGCCAGCTGTCTACGTGCCGCAGCTCGAAGCCGCGATCTTCTGCCCGCTCGCGGAAGTGAGAGCGTTATCGCGAACCGGCCACTTGCGGAGACGCCGGTCTTCGCTCGAGTCCCGTTGTCCCGGACCCGGATCCGCACGTTCCGAGCCCGGGCGCCGGTCCGGAGCCCCGGCGGCGCCCCGTCAGTAAGCGGGTCGGCGGCAGCGCCCTGCGGGCTCGTAGCGGCGACTTTACATAATGTATCTTATCGGACTCTGCAATCCGGCCTTCGGGATTCCATGATTAGGCGGCGTCAAGAGCGCCTGCTCGCCTGGCGCAACTCGCCGAACGCTCCCGAATCCTCCCTTACCTGCATGGTCCATGTAAATGGGTCCTCGTGGCTCGCTCGTCTCCCTCGCAGTCGACGGCTGCGGACCTCGATCGTTCGCGCGGGCGTTCGCGCCGAGACCGTGGCGTTCAGGCCCTCTTGAAGAGAATCCGCGCAGGCTCAAGCTCGTGAGTCTACGGTCGCGACGCGCCGGTCCGGGTGGCGGCGTTTGGTTCCAGGGACGTCCCTTCAAAGATCGGCCATGCCTTCGTCGCCAAATCGATATCTCCGACCCTCCAACGACTGTTGATACCCGTTCACCATGTCTCCGAACGCCCTGTCCACCATCTCTCCGGTCTATATACTCCCCCGATCGCGGGAGGAGAAGCCGTGGAAGACCCTGAAGGAAGCTGCTCTGGCCCCTCGACTCGCTGATAGAAAGGGAGAGGGCGTGAGGGGCCAGGATGAGCCGTCACTCCACCCTCTCCCAGGTCTCGGGGAGACATAGAGGCGGACCGATGATCGCCTTCGCCATTTCGCAGAGTCCACGCGCCGTGCGGTCACCGTAACGTGCGGTCGCCGTCGAGGTCTGCCTGCTTCCGCGACTTCACGGGGGCGCGCTTCCGCGGGTTGAATCGCCGCGTTCATCGGACCCTCTGATCCGCGATAGCCCCGAGCGTCGGCGGCCACTCCGATTCCGCTCTAAGGCTTCGGCTCCTCGAGGTCGATTTCGCCGCTCTCGAGTTGGTCGATAATTCCGCGGAGCGTCTCGATCAGTTCTCTCTTTTCCACTTTCGCTTTCTGAAAAGACAGATTGAGCTTGAACGGCGCGCCTTCGGGTTTGTACACGAACGAAAATCTTGGCGCTCTCTCCTGCGGAGGCGTGCCTTCTTTTTTCTGCGCGCGCAGATCATCGCGGGTCGAACCCGACGCGACGGCTTCGATTGCGTCGCGCATTTTTTCTGGATCATCGAGACGGGCGATCTGAAGAAGAACGGATCGTGCGGTGATGTCGGCGCGCCGACATTCGTCGCGAAGATCTTCGGGGATCGAGAGGAGCGTCATCGCTTCGGTCACCGACACTCGCGACTTACCGACGGAGTCCGCGATCTGCTGCTGCGTGTATCCATGACGCGCCGCGAGCGACGAGTATCCCTCCGCTTCTTCGAACGCGTGAAGGTCGCGGCGGTGAAGGTTCTCGATCAAAGCAATTTCGACGACTTCGTTTTCGGGAACGTCGAGCTCGATGCAAGGAACCTCGGTCAATCCTGCTTCCATTGCGGCGCGGAACCGTCTCTCCCCCGCGATGATCCGGAATCGCCCGTCGGCGATCGGTTTGACGAGCAGCGGTTCGAGCACGCCTTTCGATTCGATCGAGCGCCGCAGCTCGGTCAGATCACCGACGTTTGTGCGGGGCTGCTCCGGGTTGGTCTCGATCTCTTCCATCGAGATCCAGCGGCCGAGCGAGCCGCCGAACCGCGAGGAAAGCGATTCGACGAAATGAGAATCGTGCTGCATCCGCGCTTCCACCGGGAGTCCTCTTCGTTTAGACACGGGACAGCACCTCCTCGGAAAGGGAGTAATACTCGGCGGCCCCGCTCGAGCGGGGCGCGAACGTGAAGATCGATTCCCTGTGCGCAGGGCTCTCCTCCAGGCGCACGCTCTTCGAGATCGTCGTCTTGAAGACCTTATCGCCGAAAACCGTCGCGATCTGTTCGTACACGTCTTTTCCGATCACGGTCCGGCGGTCGTGCAGGGTGATCACGACTCCCAGGATCCGCAGTGTGGGATTCGGGCGGGCCTTGATCTTCTCGATCGTTTCGAGGAGGTCATCCGTGCCCTCGAGAGCGAAGTACGAGGACTGGATCGGGATCAAAATGTGGGTCGACGCGACCATCGCGTTCACCGTAATCATGCCGAGGGTGGGCGGTGTGTCGATCAGGATCGCGTCGTAGCTCCCCCTCGCGCCGTCGATTTTGTCGCGCAGCCGGAAGTGTCCGTCAATCTCGCCCAGCAGCTTCGATTCGATCTTGGCCAGCGCGATCCGCGCGGGGGCGATGTCCAGATTCGGGACCTCGGATTTGCGGATCACGTCCTGCAGCGACACCGTCGACTCCGTCAAAACGTCGAACATGGACTTCTCGACCGTTCGCCGGTCGATGTACGACATCGTGCTGTTCGCCTGCGGATCGAGGTCGATCAGGAGGGTGCGCATGCCCTTGGAGGCGAGCGCGGCGGCGAGGTTGATGGCCGTGGTGGTCTTTCCGACGCCACCCTTTTGATTCGTGATGGAGATGATCACCGGAAAAGAAAGTATCAGTTCTGGGTTTGGAGTTCTCGATGTTTGTCCGCGGCCGGGCGTTTCTCGGCGAGCACCCGCCCCGTGGATCACATCCGGTATTTGCCGAGATCTTCCGGATTCACTTCCTCGAGCCACTTTTTCAGCTTCTCGGGATCCGTCGCCCCTTCCGCGCGCACTGTCTTGCTGCGCTCGAGAACGTCTTCCTCGACGAAGATTTCCGCGCGCGCCCGCAACGCCAGAGCGATCGCGTCGCTCGGTCGACTATCGACCGTCCAGCGTTCTTCGCCGCGGGAAAGGTGCAGACGGGCGAAGAACGTGTTGTCCTTCAGCTCGTTGACGACGATGCGATCGACGTGCACGCCCAGCTCTGAGAGCACGTTGTGGAGCAGGTCGTGCGTCATCGGGCGAGGAGCCTGGATCTTTTCCATCTCGATCGCAATCGCGTTCGCTTCGAAGATTCCGACCCAGATCGGTAAGAACGCGCCGTCGTTCTGATCTCGCAGAATGACCACCGGCATATTGCTCACGGGGTCCATCAGCAGACCCTTGATTTCCATTTTCACCATGAGGACTCCTCGGGGAGGGGGACAAGCCGGGTCGCATCGGGGATCCGCGCAATCAAGGAGTTCGGAAGTCCGCGGACGATTTCGACGTCCACGTAGGCGCCCGGGGCAGCGATGCCGTCTCCGTTTTCGATGTGGACGACCCGGTTGCAGGCGGTCCTGCCGCGAAGCAACCCCCGTCGGTCGAGGTTCTCGACGAGGACCTCGAACTTCTTTCCGACCAGGCTGCGGTTGATCTCGGTCTGGATCTCTTCCTGAAGGGCGAGCAGACGACCGAGCCGTTCGGCCGCCACCTCGTCCGGTATCTGCTGTTCGCTCCCCCATCGCGCCGCCGCCGTTCCAGGCCGCGGGGAGTAACGGAACGCGAAGACGTTGGCAAAGCGCGCCTCGCGCATCAGGGACAGGGTGGAGTCGAAGTCGTCCTCGCTTTCTCCAGGAAATCCGACGATGAAATCCGAAGAGAGCGCGATCCGGGGAACCACCTGCCGGAAGCGTTCGATCGTCGCGAGGTACGTCGCGCGGTCATACCGCCTCTTCATTCGATAAAGGATCCGATCGGACCCGGACTGAGCGGGAAGGTGCAGGTACGGCGCGACCGGCATGCCGCTGGCCATGGCATCCACGAGCGCGTCGTCCACGAGGCTCGGGTGGGAGGTGATGAACCGCAGGCGGCGCAGGCCGGGAACTGCGGCCGCGCGGCGGAGCAGCTCTCCCAGCCCGAACTTCCCTTCCGGGTCTTCGTAGGCGTTCACCGTCTGGCCGAGGAACATCACCTCGCGGTGGCCGCCATCAATCAGACAACGGACCTCATCGAGGATCTCCGACGCGCGGCGGCTCCGCTCCCGGCCGCGGGTAAAAGGCACGATGCAAAAGGTGCAGAACTGGTCACAACCCTCGATCACGGTGACGTAGGACTGGAAGGGAGACCCCCGGCGGATTTCGTGAAAGCGGTAGACGGGAGAATCGGTGGGCAGGTCCGTGGCCAGGATGCGCCGGCGTTCTCGCCGGATCTCGTCCACGATCTCGCCCGCGCGCGCGATCTCGCCCGTGCCGAGCACGAAATCGACGAAGGGCGCACGTTCCAGGATTTCGTCTTTTTCGACCTGGGCGACGCACCCGGTGACGCCGATCACCATGTCGGGCCGTTCGCGTTTCCGGCGAGCCAGGACTCCCAGAGCGCTGTACACCTTCGCTTCGGCTTTCTCCCGAACCGCGCAGGTGTTCAGAAGGACGACATCCGCATCTTCCTGTTCCGCCGCAGCCACGTAGCCCCGGGCGTCGAGCTGGCCTGCCATTCGCTCGCCGTCCAGGACGTTCATCTGGCAGCCCCACGTCTCGACTCGGTATTTGACGTAAGGTATTGCAGATAAAGGAGTTGGAGTTCGGCTGCTCATTCGCGTAACCATCCCGGGAGGGCTCCGGCGCGCCGGGCCTTTTCGGGCAGTTCTGCCAGGTCTGTCTCCGCCTGCGCGAGCTCCTTCCTCGTCGTCTCGAGCTCTTCGCGCTTCTTGTCCCACGCGGGCTTGATCACGCGATCGCGATATTGCCCGTCGTCCCAGCGGTAAAAATCGTTCTCGAGCTGCCTGGTCTCACCGTCGAGGGCGGCGAGTTGCGCCGTCAATTCGTCCACACGCCGCCGGGCGGCGTGCGCGGCATCTTTCCACCTGGCCTCTTCCGCTCCCGGCGCAGACAGCGCAGACGGCACCGCCGGAGTCGCAATTGGAGCGATGACGGTGGTGGACGGCACCGCGCCGGCGGCCGGGGCAACGGTCGGCGCGGGCGCGGGCGCGGGCGCGGGCGAAGCTGAGCGCGACTTGGCGGTTGAAAGGCGGCCCTTCGCCGGGTCCTTCACGAGGCTGTCGTTCGTGATGGCTACAGGCTTCTGGTCGCGGGGGTGACGGGAGTTGCCGGCGGCGCGGACGACGTCGGCGAGCGACTGCCCCTCCGTCGCACCGGGGACGGGGGTCCGCCCGAAACCGCCCGAGAGCTTCGGGCGCGGCGTTGGGGTCGGCGCGACCGGAGCGGCTGGGGCGAAGGCCGGGAACGCGAGGACGGCTGCCGCGAGGAGGTGGCGCCGCACGGTCACCGCGCTCACGGGGTGGTTGTCCCCTGGCGGCCGTAGGCGTCGTCCAGGCGCACCACGTCGTCCAGCTCGGGCGAGGAGACCTCGACGAGATCGCAGTCGGCCTCTGCCCGCAGGCGATGACGCACCCCGGCACGGATTCGAAATGCCTCCCCTTTGCGCAGCCGGATCTCCTGCATCTCGCCTTCGATCTCCACGGAGAGAGCGACCTCGCCGTTCAACACGTAGAGGGTCTCGTCCTTGCGCTCATGGTACTGCAGCGAGAGGCAGTGGCCCCCGTCCAGGTGGAGGATCTTGCCGGCATACTTCTCGTTCTCCGCGAACACGAGCTCGTGCCCCCAGGGTTTTGCGACTCGCCTCATGGTTTCCTCATTTTCTGGCTTCTTCCGTCACGTCCGTCCGAACCCTGGAAGTCTCCCGGCGCGGCTCCGGGTCCGAAGCCGACTTGAAGATCTTCTCGATCTCGCCCGGCTCGGAGCAGGCGAGCGCGCGATCCATCAGCGAAGCGGCGCGGGCCGAGTCGATGCGGGCGAGGTCCTCCTTCACCCCCGGAATGGCGACCGGCGTGACCGAAAGCTCTCGAACCCCGAGCGCCACGAGGGCCCGGATCCCGGAGGTCTCCGACGCCATTTCCCCGCAGACCGCAACGGGCCGTTTCCTGGCTGCCGCACTTTCGACGACGAACTTCATCATGCGCAGAATGGCGGGGTGAAGCGGGCTGTAGAGCGCCGAGACCTCGGGGTTCGCCCGGTCGACCGCGAGGCCGTATTGCGCCAGGTCGTTGGTTCCGATCGAGAAGAAGTCCGACTCCTCCGCGAGTCGGTCGGCAAGGAGTGCCGCCGAAGGGACTTCGATCATCACCCCGAGCTCCGGAATCGCTGTCACACCGAGACGTGCAGCCACTTCCAGCAACCGCCGGCGCGCTTCGCGTAGCTCGGAGAGTGAGGTCACCATCGGCAGCAGGATCTTCAGGTCCCCGCGCGCGGAGGCGAGGCAGAGGGCGGACAGCTGCTCGTCGAAGAGCTCGGGGTGCGCCAGACAGTAGCGAAGTCCGCGCAGCCCCAGGGCGGGATTCTCGCCGGCGGCGGGTGCGATCCCCTTCTCGCCGCCGAGATCGTACGTGCGGATTACGACCGGATGCGGCGCCGCCGCCGCGAGCAGCTCCTCGTAGGCCGCCCTCTGTTCTTCGACTCCGGGAGTACGGGGCGCCGTCTTCAAGTAAAGGAATTCGGACCGGAAGAGGCCGACGCCTTCGGCGTGCCAGCGCTCGAGCGCGGCGACTTCTTCGGGAAGCTCCAGGTTGGCGCGTACGACCACACGGACGCCGTCGCGCGTCGCGGCGGCTCCCGCGGTGCGGTTGCGCAGCCGCCGCGCCCGCTCGCGTGATTCGTCCACCTGAAGGAGCGCCTGGCGGAGCCTCCCTTTCGATGGCGTGGGCTCGACCGTGCCCCGGTCGCCATCGACCACGATCGGCCGGTCGGGCGAGATCGAATCGCAGATTCCGAGCAGGCCGACCACTGCCGGCAGGCCGAACGATCGCGCGATGATGCTGGCGTGCGAGGTCTGCCCGCCGCGCTCGAGCGCCAGCGCGCGGACCTTCCGCGGATCGAGCCGCGCCGCGTTGACGGGTGAAAGCTCGTCCGCCACCAGGATCGATCCGCGCGGCAGGTCGGCTTCGAAAACCCGGCTGCCGGCAGTCGAGAGGTGGGCCGCAACCTCCCGGGCAACGTCGGTGATGTCGGCGGCCCTCTCGCGCATCGCGGCTGAATCCGCCCGCTCGAGGCGCTCCCCGAAATCGCGCGCGACCGCCGCGAGGGCCCACTCGACGTTCACGCGCTCGCGGCTCATGTGCTCGACGATCGCGGAGAGGAAGGTCTCGTCGGCAGCGATCAACCCGTGGGCTTCGAGAATCGCCGCGAGCTCGCTCCCCATCTCCCCTATCGAATCGCGCGAATGCTGGAGGAACTCCTCGGACGCGGCCCGCGCCGCGCGCCGAAGGCGTCGCTCCTCGCCTTCCAGGTCCGCGGCGTCGATCGCGCGCCGGAATGCCGGCAACCCGGCAAAGCGCACGATCACGGCCCGGCCAACCGCCATCCCGCGGGAAACCGGGAGACCCTGGAGCACGTTCGTCATCGGCGCTGCTCGGGAGAGCGACTGGCCGGGGATCGGACCTGGACGCGCCCGTTCACCCGTCCGCCGTCACCCGATCGCTCTCATTCTTCCTCGTCGAAGCTTCGCGCGACCAGGTCCTCGACCGCGGCGAACGCGTCGGCTTCGTCTTCGCCCGCGACGTAAAGAGTGATGTGAGTTCCCTGCGAGGCGGCGAGCAGGAGGATACCGAGGATGCTCTTGCCATCCACCTCTTCCCCGTTCTTCCGGATCTTGACCGCCGAGCGAAAGCGGCTCGCGGTCTGCACGAATTTCGCCGCCGCCCGCGCGTGAAGCCCGAGCCGGTTCCGGATGGCGAGATCTCTCTCGATCATCCGTCTCCCCTCTGCATCGCCACCGCGGAGGCTGCGTCTTCGTCTGCCAGGAGATCGGAGGCGACGCAGATGGACCGCTGCCCCCGGTCCTTCGCGACATGAGCGACCTCGACGACGCTCTTGCCGCTGTCCTGCAGCGCGGCGCACTTCAGGACCATCGGAAGGTTCACGCCCGTCACGATCTCGACGCGATTCTTCTCGAGGAACGAGAGCGTCAGGTTCGTCGGGGTTCCCCCGAACATGTCGGTCAGGATGACGGCCCCGTGTCCCCCGTCCGCCTCCTTGAGCCCCCGCGCGATTCGCTCGCGAGCGTCCTCTCCAGTCTGGTTCCACTCGAGCGCGACCGCGACGATGCGCGCGATCTCGGGCTGAATGGTCAGCGCTGCGTCCCGCAGCTCCTCCGCGAGCCGTCCGTGAGTGACGATCAGAACTCCGATCATGCGAGGACCGGAGCCTTCACTGCCGGGTCGCGTCCCGATGCGAGACCCGCACCGGGAAGCCGCGTTCCTTCAGCGCCTCCGCGAGACGCTCCGCGACGTACACCGAGCGGTGCTTGCCCCCTGTGCATCCGATGCCGATCGAGAGGTAGCTCTTGTGCTCCCGCTCGTAAAGCGGAAGCAGGTAATCGAAGAATCCGGTCAGCTTCTCCAGGAATGGCGCCGTCTCGGGATCGCTTTCGATGTAAGCCGCGACCGCGGCGTCCGACCCGGTCTTTCCCTTGAGCTCGGGGACGAAGTGCGGGTTATTCAGGAAGCGCACGTCGAAAACGAGGTCCACGTCATGAGGCACGCCAAACTTGAATCCGAAGGATGTCGCCGACACCACCATCCGCGCTTCGTCCGGATTCACGGCGAAGGTCTTCTGAATGAAGGATCGCAGTTCGTGAACCGTCATGTCGGACGTGTCCAGCACGACGTCCGCCACCGAGCGGACTTCTTCCAGCATCTGGCGCTCACTGCGCAGGGATTGGAGAAGAGACCGGTCTCCCGACAGCGGGTGCGGCCGGCGCGTTTCGGAGAAACGCCGGATCAGCGACTCCTCGGATGCATCCAGAAAGAGGAGCCGGGTGCCGGGCACCTGCTGCCGGAGGTGGCCCAGGATCTCCGGAAACCGCGACGCGAAATCGGGGTTGCGGACGTCTAAGATGACGCCGACTCGAGGCGCGCTCTTCTGGAGCAGGAGAGGCTCGACGAGCTCGAGCGGGAGATTGTCGACGCAGAAGTAGCCGATGTCCTCGAGGCATTTGTTGACGTAGCTCTTCCCGGATCCCGAAAGCCCCGTCACGATGACGAGGCTCTCGGGCGCGCCCACGAGTCTCGGGGTGGGAACCGGGTTCGGGGTGCTCATTCCGTGTGCTCCGACGCCTTCATGTTCTTGGCGATCTGTTCGTCGACTTTCAGGGCGAACTCCTTGGCGGCGTCATAACCCTGGGTCTTCAGCAGCTCGTTGCGCGCGGCGATCTCGATCAGAAGGGCGATGTTGCGCCCCGAAGCGACCGGCAGCCGCAGAAGGGGGCGGGGCCTGTCCAGGATCGTGTACGTTTCGCCGTCCAAACCGAGTCGATCGTACCGCTTTGTGGGGTCCCACCGCTGAAGCTCGATCACGAGCTCGATCGACTTCGAGGCCCGCACTGCCGACACCCCGAAGAGATGCTTGATGTTGATGATGCCGATCCCCCGCAGCTCCATGTGGTACCGGATCATCTCCGCTGCGCGGCCTACGATCGACCCGTTCGGGTACTTGCGGATCTCGACCACGTCGTCCGCCACCAGCCGGTGGCCGCGCTGAATGAGGTCGAGCGCGCATTCGCTCTTCCCGATGCCTGAGTCGCCGACCAGCAGCACGCCCATCCCATACACGTCCACGAGAACGCCGTGGACGGTGGTCGACGGAGCGAGCTCGTCTTCCAGGATGCGAGTGATGGACTGGATCACGACCGACGTGGTCTGGTCGGACACCAGCAGCGGGACCTCGCGGATGCGGCACTCCCGGATCAGGTCCTCCGGAACCACCTGCCCCTTCGTCACCACGAACGCGGCGACCGGCAGCGCGCAGATCGCCGAGATTCTCTCCGAGCGCACCACCGGCGGCATCGTGTCGAGGTAGTTGAGCTCGCTCTCGCCGAGGATCTGGATCCGCCCCGGCTTGATGAAGGCTTCGTATCCCGCGAGCGCCAGACCGGGCCGCTGGATGCGCCCCCAGGAGATCACCCGGGAGAAGCCGGCTTCCCCGGCGACTGTCCGCAAACCGAGATCGGAGAGCGCCTGGGATCGCAGAACGTCGGCGGTCAGGCCGCGGCGGGCGACGGTGATGCTCATGCGCGGACGGCCGGGATCGACGACTCGGCCTCCTTGATCTTCGCGAACAGTTCCTCCGGCGTCACCGCGCGGCGCAGAGCGTCGGCGACCCCCGGGGTCTTGAGCAGACGCGAGATGCGGGCAAGCGCCTGCAGGTGCATCGCCGGAGCCTCGGCCGGAGAGAGGATCAGGAAAATCAGAGTTACGGCGACTTCATCGGGCGCGTGGAAGTTCACTCCCCCGGGGGACGACGCGACCGCGAGGACGATCTCGTCGAGCTCCTTCAGCTTGCAGTGAGGGATAGCGATTCCCGCACCGAGCCCCGTGCACCCGAGGCGCTCTCTCTCGAGCAGCCGGCGGGTCAGGTCGGAGGCGTCCGAAACCGCGCCTGCGGCTTCGAGCCGGCGGGAGAGGTCGCCGAGCACTTCCTCGACGCCCCCGGAGGGCACAGCCGTGAAGATGAACCGGGGGTTGACGACCCCCTGAAGAAAGCCTGTCGCTTCACCGCTGGTGGCGCTCACAGGGAAACTCTCTCACGGCCGCGCGGCGGCGGGGCGGGAACGAGAACCGTGCCGCGCGCTTCCGGAGGGCCGCCCTGGGTGATTCCCTCTGCCCCGGCGCCGGAGCTCTCCCGAATCTTCGTCGGCCTACTCCTCACGACCCGTGTTTCCGGACACTTCACCCGCCACAGGGCGCGTCAGCATTCCGGCACGATCAGCCCGAAATCGCCGTCCCTCCGGCGATAGAGGACCGAAATTTTTTCGGAGCTCGAGTCGCGAAATACGACGAAGTCCTCCCGAGATCCATCGATGCGCATCGCAGCCTCTTCGATGCTCATCGGTTTGGCGGCCGCTTTGCGGCCCGTGCGCACGATCCGCGGTTCGGCAGCGCGCGCGGAGCGCTTCCCGGGCGCCCGTTCGGCCGGCCCGGCGCCTTCCGAGATCCGCAGCGGAATCGCGACGGCCGCCCCGCGATGCCTGCGGTCATGCCGCTTCTCCGCGTCTTTCGAGGCCTGCACGTCGATCTTTTCGAAGGCGAGCGTCAGCGCGGAGCGAGCCTCCCCCGTCTCTTCCTGCGCGGTCCACCGGCGGCGGCGGAAGGTCGCGATGACCTCGGCGCTGAAACGATGCTTCTCGTGCGTGAGCACGACGCGAACGCCGACCGGCCCGCCCAGGTGTCGTTCGAGCCGCGAGGCGCGCTCCTCGGCGAGGGCCCTCAGGCGAGGCGTGATTTCGACGCCGCGCCCGGTGCATTCGACTGCCATGGTGCCTCCGCTGCCCGAATTCAGAAGGTCTGTTTTCTCTGGGATGAGGAAGGAATCCGCAGCTCCTCGCGGTACTTCGCGACCGTACGGCGTGCGATCTGTATCCCTTCGGCGCGGAGCCGCTGCATGATTCGCGCGTCGGAATGAGGCCGCTTCGCGTCCTCGTCCGCGATCAGCCGCGAAATCTTGTTCTTGATCGAGACCGACGAAACGTCGTTGCCGGTCGTTGAGTCGATCCCGCTGTGGAAGAAATATTTCATCGGGAAGAGACCGCGCGGCGTGTGGATGTATTTGTTCGAGACCACGCGGGACACCGTCGACTCGTGCATCCCGATGTCGTTGGCGACGTCGCGCAGAACGAGCGGCCGGAGGTGCTCGATGCCGTGATCGAGGAAACCGCGCTGGTGTCGGACGATCGAGTCGGCGACTTTGTAGATCGTGCGCTGCCGCTGGTCGAGGCTCTTGATCAGCCACACCGCAGACCGCATCTTGTCTTTCAGGTACGTCGCGGCTTCTTCCCCGATGGCGCCGTTCCCTCCGCGCAGCATCTTCCGGTACGAGGAGGAGATCCGGAGTTTCGGAAGGCCGTCCTCGTTCAGCTGGATGACGTACTCGTCGCCGATCTTCCGCACTGCGACGTCGGGTTCGACATAGATGGTCCGCTCGTTCGAGTACTTGCGCCCGGGCTTCGGTTCGAGGTTCTTGATGACCTCGACCACCGCCTGGATCTCCGACATTCCAACTCCGAGCGAACGGGCGAGCTGCGGAAACTGGCGATTTAGAAATTCGCTCCAGTGCTCTGTGATCACCTTGTCGATCAGGGGGTTCTCGATCCCGAGCGCGCGGATCTGAATGCGCAGGCAGTCTGGCAGGTCAAACGCGCAGATCCCGGGGGGGTCGAAGGCGCGAACCAGGGCGAGCGCGATGTCCACCTGCTCGTCGTTCTCGTAGCCGCCGGCCCGGATCTCGTCGCGCGTGACGCGCAGGTACCCGTCCTCGTCGATGTTCCCGATCAGATACATCGCGATCTCACGGATTTCAGGCGCGGCGTCCGACATCGAGATTTGCCAGCTCAGATACTCCTGGAGGCCCGGCGGGCGCGAGAGGATGTTCTCGAGCGGGACCTGCTCGGTCTCTTCGTACTGGCGAGGGTTGTAGGAGCTGTCGAGGTACTCCTCGAAATAGGAGTCGAAATCGATCTCGTCGAAAGAGTCGCGCTCCTTCTCGGGGGCCACCTCTCCGGGAGCTTCCGTGGCCGGGGCGGGACCTTCTTTGGCGGCCGCTTCGACCCGCTCGGCCTCCGCCTCGGCGGCCGCGTCTTCCTGCTCCTCCTCGAGGATCGGGTTCTCGACCATCTCCTGGTTCAAGACCTCCTCGAGCTCGAGCTTCGACATCTGAAGAAGCTTGATGGCCTGCTGCAGCGACGGCGTCATGACGAGCCGCTGGGACAGGCGAAGGTTCAGTTTTTGTTCAAGTCCCATTCTTCTCGGATCGCCAGCTCGCGTCGGCCGGTCGCGCCGCGCGGGTTGAAAGGCTTCTGTTGAAGTTCATGCGGTCAGTTCAGCTGAAACGCTTCCCCAAGATAGATCTTTTTTACGACGGCGTCGCTCGAGAGAGCAAGTGGCGTGCCCGCTCTCAGAATCTCGCCGCCATGAATTATATAAGCCCGGTCGACGATGGACAAAGTCTCGCGGACGTTGTGGTCGGTGATCAGAACGCCGATACCGGCGGTCGCCATCCTTCTCGCGATCCCCTGGATCTCGAGGACGGCGAGCGGGTCGATTCCGGCAAAAGGCTCGTCCAAGAGCACGAAATGAGGGGAAACGACCAGGCTGCGGGCGATTTCCACCCGGCGGCGCTCGCCTCCGGACAGGGTGTAGGCCCGGTGCGTCCGCAGAGCGTCGAGCCCGAATTCGGCCAGAAGACGGTCGGCACGTTCCCGCCTTTCCGCATGCGTCAGGTCCAGGGTCTCCAGAATCGCGAGAAGGTTCTCTTCGACGGTCATTTTGCGGAAGACCGAGGGCTCCTGCGGCAGGTACGAGATCCCGGCCCGCGCCCGGCGGTACATCGGGAGCGACGTCACGTCGCGGCCGGAAAGCCGCACTTCGCCCGCGTCGGGCCGGACCAGGCCGACCACGATCGAAAACGTCGTGGTCTTGCCCGCGCCATTGGGCCCGAGAAGGCCGACGATCTCGCCAGCGCCGACCTCGAGAGAGACGCCCCGGACCACCGCGCGCCCTCCGTAGGTCTTGATGAGCCCTTCGGCGGCGAGGAGAGGCCGCGCCGGCTCCCGCTCGTCCTCGGGAGAGCTCACTGGCTGCGGGTCCTGTGGATCGTCTCCGTGCGTCCTCCCTCCGGGGCGGTCACTTCGACGCTACCCCCCCGCTTCGCAATCGTCAAGGTCGCGCCGGCCACTCGATTGCCCTCGCGGTCGAGAACGACGGCCGGCGCGCCCTCGAGGACCGTCCGGCCCTCCAGAGGCCAGTCGGTCGCTTTCGAAGCCCGTCCGCTCCGCCCCTCCGCCGCGTCCCGGAAGGAGACGTCGCCGTTCATCTCCACGCGCTCGATGCGGCGGTCCGGGCCGATGTACGCGACGGCCGTGTTCGCCGACGCGTGCCAGGGGCCGCTCGTGACGACGACCGATCCGTCGAACGAGGCGGTCGCCGGAAGGGCGGCGGCGGTCGCCGCCCCGGCGGGAGCGGCGGACGCCGTCGGGGAGACGGACGGTGCGGCGCCCGGATCGAGCCGCGCGCCGGGGACCTCGCGATACACGAGGCGGCGGGCCGTCACCACCGATGGGTGACGGTCGCGCTCGGAAGCGGCTGCGGCCCGCGCGCCGGGTTTGACGGCGCCTGTCGCGGCTGCGGTGCCTGACGCGCCCGCCGGTGCCGGTGCGCCCGCGGGCTTGCGTGCGTCCGCCGGCGAGAAGACCGTCCGGGTGTTGCCGACCGCGACCAGGCTGCGCTCCGTGTCGTTCACGGTGATGTCGTTGCCGAAGACGGACGACCCCTCCTGCCAGAGCGTCGCGTTGCCCGACAGGGTCGCGACACGAGTCGCGTCGTCGAACGTCATCCGGTCGGCTTTCCCGAACGTCGGGCGGGTGGAGTCGCCCACCGGTGTGGCCAGCCGCCCGCCGCTCTGCCGCGGGACGAGCACCGCGCGCGCTCCCCCCTCCGCGCGCACGCCCTTGTGCTTCTGGTCGATCTCGATTCGCGCCGCGGAAACGCGGGACCCATCCCCATCGACCGTGGCCGATCGCCCCGGTCCGCCGGTCAAGACCCAGACGTCGCGGTCCGCGACCTGCACCGCGCGATCGGCGGTGCCGGAGCGGCCTTCGCCGGACATCTTCACCGAGCCGGAGAGCTCCAGCGTCTGGACTTCTCCCGTCGGGAGCAGGGTCATCGCCGCCTGGTCCGACTCGCCGTGGCTGGCGGCGGTCTCGACCCTGACGGCTCCCTGCGCGCGCGCGGAGCGAGCCTGCCCTCCCTCGAACGTGACGTCGATCGAGCTCGCGCGCAACTTTCGTCCGGCCGGCACGCCCGGGCCGGGCTGTTCGTCCACCGACGCCGGGGAGCCCGAGAGCGCGAGCGACCGTACCGAGCCGTCGGGGGCGAACAACAGGCCTCCCCGCTCGCCCGCGTACGACTGCCGTCCGCGCTTTCCGGCGGCGCCGGGCGACGCGAGCGGGGCGGACTCGATCGTGCCCTGCACGTGACCTTCGGCGCGCGCCCAGTCGAACCCCCGACCCTCCTCCGACGTTTTCAGGACGAGTCGATCCGAGGAAATACGATTCCCGCCGGTGGACTGGCCCGACACGTTCCCGGAAAGCTCCACGGTCGCCTCGTCGCGCTTGTAGACGGCCCGATCCGCGGCGAGGGCCGACAAGCCTCCCGATCCATCCCCGGTTCCGGAGCCGCGCACCGGACCCTCGAGACGCGCCTCCCGATGCGCGACGTCGTAGATGCCGGAGCGCGCTTCGAGGACGAAGGTGCCGCGCGTGACGCGCAGGGCTCCCGGCGCGACCAGCTCGCGGGCCGCGGGACGGAACTCGACTTCGGCGGTCTCTCCGAGCGCTCCGCGTCCGTCGATCCAGCGGACGTTTCCCTTGAGCCGCGCGGCGTTCGTCCGCTGGTCGTAGGTCGCCTTCTCCGAATGCACCGTGACGGGAGCTCCGGTTTCCGGATACACCGTCAGCGCGACTTTCTCGAGAGCATAGAGGTTCGGCAGCAGTCCGGCGGCCGCACCGAACCCGACCGTGCGCTCAGACTGGATGTGGAAGAGCGGCTTGCCGCGGAGCGTCTCCGTGTAGTCGAAGCCCTTGAGAACGGTCGTGGCCTGTCCGGCCTCCTCGGACGGGGGGACCTCCTGCTTCGAGGGGTGCCCCGCGGCCGGGCGCCGCCCCGGCCGGAACGAGTAGACGAGAAACGCGACGAAGAGCGCGCCGAAGGTCAGCACGGCCGCCTCCACGGCCCGGCGCGCGGTCATCGATCGAGCGCGTCGCCCGCACGGACTTCTGGACGTCCGACGTCGACGTCCCGCTGGCGGAGGCCGTCCTGTTCCGTCACGCTTCCACTTCCACTTCCAAAAGGGTCCCTCGCGCCGCGTCGTCGCTCGCGAGGAAAACCGATTCGGGGGGAAGGCGCGACGCGACGATCTCAGCCTCCGGCGCGCCATCCCGGCTGCGCCGCAGCCGGAGATGCACTTCAATCTCCTCACCCGGGATTGCGTTCGGGAGACATCCGCTGCTCCACGCCAGGCAATCGAGGTCGGGAGCGCCCTTTGCCCGCCGCAGCCTCCCCCGCACGCCAGACGCGCCCAGGGGCCGGAAGGCGGCAGCGGGCACCACGCGCGAGGCGAAGACCGGCCGCGGATTTCCCATGCCGTGCGGCTCCAGACGCTCGAGCCAGGACAGGAGCCCGTGGGTAGCTTCTTCCGGGGCGATTTCCGCCTCCGCGACCTGGAGCGGAACGAGAAGCGCCGACGGGATCCGGTGCGCAAACAGAGCCTCCTGAAGCTCGCTGATCCGCGCCGCGGCCAGGCTGGCGCCCACCGCCTGCTCGTGACCACCGAATTCGTCGAAGATTCCGTCGATCTGCTTCAACGTCCCGTGCAACGAAACGCCGGGGATGCTCCTTCCCGAGCCGCGTGCGCGGCCGTCCTCGACTCCGAAGAGAAGGATCGGACGCTGGTATTCGCGGGCCAGCCGGGACGCGGCGATGCCGAGCACGCCGCGATGCCAGCCCTCGGATGCCAGGACCAGGACGGACTCACGGTCGAGGTCGCACTCCCTGGCGATCCGCTCGCGCGCCTCCGAGGTCACCCGGCGCTCGATCGCCTGCCGCTCGGCGTTGCGCGTCGAAAGATCGCGCGCGATCTGTCCGGCCCGCGCCGGTTCCCGTTCTTCGAAGAGCGCAAGGGCGAGCTCGGCCGTGTCGAGCCTTCCAGCCGCGTTCAACCGCGGCGCAATCCGGAAGGCAACCTCCTCGGACGTGGGCGCGCGGCCGATGACTCCCGCTTCCGCGAGCAGGGCGCGAAGCCCGGGCGCGCGCGCCTGCGCGAGCGCCGCGAGGCCCAGAGACGCGATCGTGCGATTCTCGCCTCTCAGGGGCACGAGATCCGCGATCGTGCCGAGCGCGGCGGCGCGCAGGAGCGCATCCTGCGAGAGCGCGATCCCGGCGCGGCGCGCCACGGCCTGCGCGAGCTTCATCGCGATCCCGCACGCCGCGAGCTCCTTCTCCGGGTACTCGCATCCCGGCTGGCGCGGGTTGACGACGATTGCGCCCTCCGGCAACTCGTCCGGCACCAGATGGTGGTCGGTCACGACGACGTCCACTCCGGCCGCCCGCGCGCACGCGACCCCTTCGACGGCCGTGATGCCGCAGTCGACGGTGACGAGCACCGAAGGGCGAAGCTCGTCCAGGACTCGCCGCACCGTTTCCGGGCGCAGGCCGTACCCGTCGCGGAGGCGATGCGGAAGAAACGCGACGGCGTCGGCGCCCGCCCTCAGGAGCGCCGCGCGCAGCTGCGCGACGGACGTCACGCCATCGACGTCGTAGTCGCCGAAGACGACGATCCTGCGGCCGTTTCGAGCGGCGCTCACGAGGACGTCCGCGGCTTCCGCGGCTCCCTTCAGGAGGAGCGGGTCGTGCAGGTCGTCGGCGTGCGGCCGGAGGAAGGACCGCACATCGTCGGGAGTCGACGCGCCGCGCTCGAGCAGCAGGGAGGCGACGAGCGGCGGCACCCCGGCCGCCGCGGCCAGGGCCGGGGCATCGGGGTTGCGAGGCTGGAGCGACCAGAGGGCTTCCACGGGCATACGCTCAGTGTCGTCGGAGGATGCGACAAACGACGTCCGGGCGCTGGCCGATTTTCGCCCGGGCGCTCCCTCTCACGCGCCGCCGGGGATCGTCTCGAACCGCCCGAGCGCCCGGAATTTGCGGTAGCGCGCCTCTCCTCGGTCCGCCGGGGTCTGCGAGAGAAGCGGCCTCAGGTGCCGTTCTATCGCCTCCCCGACGGCCGCGGTGGCGCCGGACGGGTCGGAGTGCGCGCCGCCGGGCGGCTCGGGAATGATCTCGTCCACAACGTCGAGCGCCTTCAGGTCGGCCGCGGTCAGCTTGAGCGCCTCCGCCGCGTCCTTCTTTCGCGCGGCGTCTTTCCACAGGATGGCGGCACACCCTTCGGGCGAGATGACGGAGTACACGGAGTGCTCGAGCATCAGGACCCGGTCGCCGATACCGAGCGCCAGCGCGCCGCCGGACCCCCCCTCTCCCGTGATCGTGACGATGATCGGGACCTTCAGGGAAGCCATCACGCGAAGGTTCACGGCGATCGCTTCGGCCTGACCGCGCTCTTCGGCGTCGATGCCGGGGTAGGCACCGGTCGTGTCGACGAACGAGAGCACGGGCCGCCCGAACTTTTCGGCGAGCTGCATCACGCGGAGGGCCTTACGGAACCCCTCGGGTCGAGGCATTCCGAAATTGCGCCGGATCTTCTCTTTGGTGTCACGCCCCTTCTGGTGTCCGACGACCGCGACCGGAACCCCCCGGAAGGACGCGAGGCCCGCGACGACGGCGGCATCGTCGGAGAATTTGCGGTCTCCGTGCAGCTCGACAAAGTCCGTGGTGAGCGCGACCACGTAGTCGAGCGCATAGGGGCGAGCGGGATGCCGGGCGACCACCGTCTTCTGCCAGGCCGAGAGCCCGGCGTAGATTTCGCGGGTGAGCCGGTCCAGCTTTTCCTGCAGCTTCTCGATCTCGCGCCGGTGCGCCGCATCGTCCGGGAGAGCCGAGAGGTCCTCGATCCGCTGACGAAGCTTCGTCAACGGCTCTTCGAAGCTCGACTCTTCGGAATTCATGGACTTTGATTCTACCGTCGCATCCGCGCCGGTGGTGAGGGCGCGCCAGCTGGCTCCCGAGTTCGGGGAGAGGGATGGGCGCGGGGCGGCAGTCAGGGATGAGCCCAGGCGGCTCCGTGCCGGCCTGGTCTTGAGCGCTTCCGCTACAGGAGCCATTCGATCGGGAGCCACGACAGGACTCGAACGGCCAGGAGCCTCCCCGGACTGACGCCTGGCTCCTTTCTATGAACCGTCTCCCCTTCTGACGTCCGCTCGACCCATTCGAGGGATCCGGAGCCGGCGAGCCGCACCTCGTAGGCTCGCGCGAGCACCGGGCCGGCGAATGCTTCGGTCATCGCTTGCGCGAGGGCCGGGCTGTCGATGACGAAGCCGAGCTCCGTATTCAGCTTTGCCGACCGCGGGTCGAAGTTGAAAGAACCGATGAAGACTCTCGCGCGGTCGACTGAAAACGTCTTCGCGTGGAGGCTCGAGCCCGAGCTGCCTGTCAGGCCGCGGTCCTTTCCGGACGGGACCGGAGAGGCGCGCTTCATCTCGAACAATGTGACGCCGCACTCGAGGAGTGGCTTGCGCCTCTTCGCGTATCCGGCGTGGACCGCGACGACGTCGGTCGCCTCCAGGGAATTCGTCAGCACCGTGATCTTCACGCCGTCGCGGGCGAGAGCGGCGAACGTCTCGATCCCCTGCGCGCCGGGGACGAAGTATGGAGATATGAGCTGAAGCTCCGTCTTCGGGGCGTCGAGAATCCTGGTCAACCGGCCCCAGAGATGCTCCTTCTCCGGCGCACGCCCGAGGCCTTTCGCGGGGTCGTCGCTGACCATTCGGGTGATCGCCCAGTCGAAGTTCAGCTCGCGGGCGAGAAGGTCTCGCACGAAAGGCGAGGCGGCGACCGCCCGGGAATACTCCTCAGCGGCCTTCTCCCCTTCGGCCCGCGATGCGGCGGCGGTCACCTCCGCCCGGGACGCGTCGCTGACGGGAGCGAGGACCGTTTCGGCCGGGCAGGCGGAGCCGCTCTTCCAGTAGCGGTCGAAATCGAGCGAGACGTCGGCGACGACGGGTCCGACGGCGAGCACGTCGAGGTCCACGAACAGGACGTCGTGCGCCGCTTCGAAGTATTCGTCTCCGACGTTACGCCCGCCGATGATCGTGACCTGACCGTCCGCAATGAACGACTTGTTGTGCATGCGGCGGTTCAGGCGTGAAAAGTCCGCGAAGTAGTCGATCAGCCTCCATCGCCTGTGGAAGAACGGGTTGAAAAGCCGCACTTCGATCTTCGGGTGTGCGGAGAGTGTCGCAATCGTGGCGTCGAGACCGGTGGAGTTGTTGTCGTCGAGCAGAAGTCGGACCCGGACGCCCCGGTCCGCGGCCCTGCGGGCGGCGCGAAACAGGAGCGTTCCGGACATGTCGTCGTGCCAGATGTAGTACTGGAGGTCGAGCGTGCGCTCGGCCGCGTCGGCGAGCAGCGCGCGGGCGGCAAAAGCGTCGCGGCCCTCCCGCAGCGGAAAAATCCCGGAGAGGCCGGGGTGCGAATCCACGAGCGGGCGGACCGCCTTCGAGAGTCGGGTCTCTTCCGCGCCCTCTTGCGTCGCCGCCGCGCACATCTCTTGCTCCGTGGAAAGAAGAGAGAAACCGCCTCATCCCCCATGGCACTCGGCAGCCGGGATCATTATCCCCGCCGCGAATCGGGCGTGGTCTGCGGCGAGGCAAAGAAGGACTGCCCACCCGCGGGCGCCTTCAGCCCGATCCTCTCCCCGAGCAGAGGGAGAGCGAGAGCAAAAGGAAGGAGTTCGTCACATCAAGTCCTGCGGGTCGACATCCGCGGCTACCTGCACTCCGGAAGGGGGCCGCTCGGGGATGCAGGATTCCAGTATGGTCAGGATCGTCCGACGGTCCGGCGCCCGGAGCAGGACCTGGTATCGCCACTTTCCCTGGAGACGCTCGAGGGGCGCTGGGGCAGGTCCGGAAAGCCGGAGACCGGGAGCCCCTTCTGCGGCTGCCGCGATCGAGGACGCCGTCTCTCTCGCGCGCTCGCGGTCCGGCGACGAAACGAGCACCGCAGCCAGCTCGCAGAATGGGGGATAAAAAAAGGAGCGGCGGAAGACGAGCTCGTCCGCGCAGAAGCCGTCGACGTCGTGCTCGGCGGCCCGCCGGATCGCGGGGTGCTGCGGATGGAAGGTCTGGACGTGAACCGTCCCGGGCGAGTCGCCGCGGCCCGCACGGCCCGCGACCTGCGCGACGAGCTGGAAGGTCTTTTCGGCGGATCGGAAGTCCGGAAAATTCAGAAGCGTGTCGGCGGAAAGCACGCCGACCGCCGTCACGTTCGGGAAGTCGTGTCCCTTCGCGACCATCTGCGTCCCGATGAGACAGGCCACGCGGCCGGCGAGCACGTCCTCGACGACCGCGCCGGCTCCCCTCTTCCTCGAGCTGTCCCGGTCGAGGACCGCGTACGGCACGCCCGGAAAGAGCTCGGCGAATCGGTCTCCCACGCGCTCGGTGCCGAACCCGATCGCCTCGAGAAGCGCGCCGGAGCATTCCGGGCAGCGAAGCGGCCTCGCGAGGCGCTCTCCGCAGTAGTGGCAGACGAGACGCTGCCCGCGTTCGTGGACCGTACGGGCGACGCTGCAGTTCGTGCATCGGAAGTCGTGACCGCATTCCCGGCAAAGGAGAAACGGCGCGTAACCGCGGCGCGGCTGAAGAAGGATCGCCTGCTCGCCGCGCGCGAAGGTCTCGCGCAGCCGTTCGACGAGCGGCCGGGAAAAAAGCGGAATTCCCTTTTCGTCCGGGCGGGGAATCTCGCGGCGCAGGTCGACGATCGACACCCTCGGCAGCGGCTTTGCCTCGACTCGCTCGGTCAGGAGAAGGCGGGCGACGCGGCCCTGGCGGGACGCATGGTAAGCCTCGATCGACGGGGTCGCCGTGCCGAACAACAGTGCGGCTCCGGCGGTCCGCGCCCGGAGCGCGGCGACTTCACGCGCGTCGTACCGGGGTGACTCGCGCTGCTTGTAGGAAGAGTCGTGCTCCTCGTCCACCACGATCACACCGGGGTCCGCGACGGGGGCGAAGATCGCGGACCTCGGCCCGATCACCGCGCGGGCGTCTCCGCGGCGGACGCGATCCCAGGCCAGACCGCGGTCGCGCTCGGAAAGCGCGGAGTGCAGCAGAGCGGCGCGGTCACCGAACTTCCTCGTGAGCTCGCGCGCGAAGACCGGCGTGAGCGCGATCTCCGGAACCAGCCAGATCGCGCCTCGGCCGGCGCCGAGCGCTTCGCCGATCGCGCGCAGGTACACCTCCGTCTTCCCGCTCCCCGTGACGCCCTGGAGCAGTGCCGGGAAATACCGCTTTTCCCGGATGGCCGCCGTGAGAGCGGAAACCGCCACGTCCTGTTCCGCTGTGAGCCGGAAGACCGTACGGGCGGCGAGCGCCGGCGCCGCTTCGTCGCGCAGCGGCTGTTCGAACGAGCGCACGAGCCCGGAAACCGAGAGCGTGCGCAGGACGTCCGGGCCGGCGCCCGTGGCGAGGCGCACCTCGGCCGCGGTGGCCGGCCGCCCTAGCGCCGCGAGCCACGACAGGACCTGTTCGCCGCGGGCGCTGCGCTTGACGGGCTCCGCGGGCCCCACGGCGGGAAGGTACGCGGTCACCGTGCGTGCGCGTCGGTCGCGGAAGGAGGAAACCGCCCGCACCCACCCGCGTTCTTCCAGCGACCGCAGGGCTTCCGCGGCTCCCTTCGGAAGGTCCACCGCCCGGATGGGCTCTCCGACCGCCAGCGCCTCCAGGACCGCGGCCTCGGCGGCCTCGGCGGCAGACCCGCGCCCGACCGCTCCCTTTTCCGTGATGCGGTACCGAAGCGCGCCGGGCGCCGGCAGCCGCGCGGGCAGCGCGCTCTTCAGCACCTCGCCGGTCGATGCGAAGAAACGCTGAGCCGTACGGCGGGCGAGCTCCAGGAGCTCCCCCGGGCAAACCGGTTCGAGGTCCAGGACCTCGAGAATCTCGCGCAGGCCGGCGGCGCTCTGGCCGGCGGAGGACACGACGACCCCGGTGAGAGCTCGTTGTCCGAACGGGACGCGCACTCGCGTGCCGGGCGCCGGCGCTTCGATGCCGGAAGGGACGAGATACGAGAACTCGCGCCGGAGCGGCAGCGGAAGCGCGACCGAGATGATCGGGCGCGGTTGCGGTTGCGGTGTGTCGGTCAACGCGCGGGACGCCGCGCGGGGCGCGCGGACCGGGGAGACTCGGCCACGTGTCCCGGTTACCAGCGCTGCGCCGGCGCGCGGAGCCGGACGGGCGCTCCGGTCTGGGAAACGGATGGAGATTCCGAGTCGTCGTCGGACTCCGGAACCAGCACGAACGTGTGCGCCACGGGATCCCAGTGATACCGCCGCACGGTGTCGCTCTCCAGGTCCGGGCTGATCACGATCGAATCACGGTCGACCGACAGGTCTCCCCGCGCGAGGCTGATGTCGCGCTCGATGAATGTCCCGGAGGAAAACTCCCTGGCGCCTCCGGAAACGCCCCGGCCGGTGAAGACCACCACCGAGAACCAGGACGTCCCGCGTCCGAGGTCCCGGCGCACGAATGCCACGACCAGATCGAGCACTCCGTCGTCGTTCACGTCCCCGCGGACGAAGTAGGGGTGGTAGACCCCGTAGAGGCTCTTGAGCTCCGTGTCGCCGTCGGGTCCAGGCCGCCGATCAGAGTCCCGCGCGATGCGCAGATTCGGGTTCTTTTTCAGGAAATCATCGAGCGCGCCCGTTTCCGGAGGCGTGAAGACGTACCCGCTCGAAATCGCGCGCGCGGGCGACCGGGACTTTTCGGGAGAGGCCGCTGAGGACGCGGTCCCCGGCCCGGAGACAGATCTCGTCGAGCGTCGGCAGGAGAAGACGCACAGGGCGGCGAGGAACAGCGCGAGCGCGCCGCCGCGGCGCCCGAGAGCGCCCCGAAGTCGATTGCGGATGAGGACGAAGGCCATGCGTCGGACGGCGGCGATTGTACGGCAGGCGCTTATACGGCAGTACGGCAGTACGGCAGTACGGCAACCAAATTCCGCGCGCGGCGCGTCGCGAAAGGCGGCGAGCGCGGGAGCGTTGCGGCCGTCTCATCGCCGCTCTTCTGCTAATGTTGCAAGCCCCCGTGCTGACCGGCCCCGGCGACGGATCGGCGCGAGACGACGGAGGAATTCTGAGACAGGAAAAAGACAGTCTCGGGATCCGGGAGATTCCCGACGCCGCCTATTGGGGGGCTCAGACTTCCCGGGCGGTCGAGAACTACCCCATCTCCGGGGAGCGCGCCCATCCCGAAATGGTCCGGGCCTACACGCGCATCAAGAAGGCCTGCGCCGAGACGAACCTCGAGTTCGGCCGCCTGCCCGCCGAAAAAGCGCGGGCGATCATCGCCGCTTGCGACGAGGTCCTTGCGGGAGGCCTGGCCGACCAGTTCGTCGTAGATGTTTACCAGGCGGGAGCGGGAACGTCGTTTCACATGAACGTGAATGAAGTGCTCGCGGGACGGGCGGCGGAAATCCTGGGCGGAACGCGCGGAGATCGCGCCGCGATCAACCCGAACGACGACGTGAACCTCGGGCAGTCCACCAACGACACGTTTCCCACCGCGCTTCACATGGCCGCTGTCGCAGTCGGCCGCCCGCTTGCGGCCGAGGTGGGACTCGCGGCCGAGTCTCTGTCTCGAAAAGGCGCGGAGTTCGCGAGGACCGTGAAGTCCGGCCGTACACATCTGATGGACGCAGTGCCGGTCACGCTCGGCCAGGAATTTCGCGCGTATGGGGCCGCCCTGGCGCATCGCCGCGATTCTCTCGTCCGAGCCCTCGACAACCTGCTGGAGCTCGCACTCGGCGGCTCCGCGGTCGGGACGGGACTGAACACCCCGGCAGGCTTTCGCGAAAAAGCGGTCGCCGGCCTTGCCCGGCTGTCGGGCGAGCGATACGTTCCCGCGGCAGACGCCCGCGAGGCGATGCAGAGCCGGGCCGCGGCGGGCGACTACTCGGCGGCGCTGCGCGCGCTCGCGGTCGAGCTCGGGAGGGTCGCGAACGACCTCCGGCTCTTAGCCTCCGGTCCGGCCACCGGTCTCGACGAGATCCGCCTGCCTCCCGTCCAGCCCGGCTCTTCGATCATGCCCGGCAAGGTGAACCCGTCGCTGCTCGAGTGTCTCAACATGCTCTGCTTCCAGATCGTCGGGATGGACACCGCGAACATCCTGGCGGTCGCCGGTGGGCAGCTCGAGCTGAACGTGATGATGCCGCTCCTCGCGCACAACCTGACGCGGGGACCGCAGCTCCTGATCAACTTCCTTCCGGTCGTCCGCACGCGGTGCTTCGACGGGATCACCGCGAACCCGGAGAAGTGCCGGCACTACCTGGAAGAGTCGCCGTCCGTGATCACCGCGCTCACCCCGAAGATCGGCTACGCGAAGGCGGCGGAGGTCTTCAAGGAAGCCGTCGCGCGCGGCGTGCGGGTTCGCGAGGTCCTCCTCGAGAAAAAGATAGTCACAGAAGAGGAGCTCGAGGAGGCAATGGCTCCCGCGACGCTCCTGGGACCGCTCGACTGATCGGATCGGATTCTTTCGGCCGCTCGACGCGGCCACTCGACAAAGGAGGGGAAACCCGATGACCTGGCCTTCAGACTGGCAGACGAACGTCACTTTTCTTCTTCGGTGGGGTCACTTGCTCGCCGGCATCACCTGGATCGGAATGCTCTATTTTTTCAACCTCGTGAACGTGCAGTTCCAAAAGGAGATCGACGCGGCGGTCAAGTCGAAGATCAATCCCCCGCTGCTGACCCGGTCTCTCTGGTGGTTCCGGTGGGGCGCCATGGGAACGTGGCTGACGGGCTTCCTCTACTACATCATCATCGCGGGTACGGAAAAACCGGGTCACAAGATCCTGGCTGTCTTTCTTGTGGTGTGGGTGATTGCCTTCCTGATCCTGTCGCTCGTCTACCGCATGGCGGTGAGGGGCGGAGCGCTCAAAGACGGCCGCGTGGTGGCCGTCCTGGTCGCCGTCGTGATCGCCGCCGCCGCTTATGTCGTCGGCTGCTACGGGCGCTCCTGGGGCGGAAGCAACCGCTCGCTCTCCATCCTGATCGGTGGAGGCATCGGTACAGTGATGTTCATGAACGTCTGGATGATCATCTGGCCCCTGCAGAAGAAGATCATCGCCGCGACGATCGCCGCCGCATCCGGAACACCGGCCCCGGCGGATCAGGCTCTCTGGGCCCGCCGGGCTTTCCTGGCGTCCCGCTCGAACACATGGCTCTCGGTGCCGATGCTGTTCTTCATGGCGGCGGCGAGCCACTTTCCGATCTTCAGCACGCTTTCACCGTAGATCGGGAATTCGGCGGGCCAGATGGCGGCCGCGAGGGCCGCCTTTTTTTTTGATTTCGGAACAGGCTCCGATTCAAGTCGAAGTCAGGTAGACAGGTAGTCCCTGACGAGCTTCATGTCCTGCCAGACGTCCTTCTTCCTGTCGGGAGACCGCAGCAGGAAGGCGGGATGGAACGTCGGCATCACGCGGACGCCTCGCGCGGTCTGCCACTGGCCGCGCAGCCGGGAGATCGCCACGTCGGTTTCCAGGAGCGCCTGCGCGGCGAACGTTCCCAGGGTCACGATCACGCGGGGGGAGACGAGCCGGATCTGCTCGTTCAAGAACGGGCGGCAGGAAGCGACTTCGTCCGGCTCGGGATTCCGGTTGTTCGGCGGCCGGCATTTGAGGACGTTGGCGATGTAAACGTCCTCACGGGTCTTCCCCATCGCTTCGATGATCTTCGTCAGCAGATGGCCGGCGCGTCCGACGAACGCCAGACCCTGCTCGTCCTCGTCGCGCCCGGGCGCCTCGCCGACGAACATCAGGTCGGCGTCGGGGTTTCCCTGCCCGAACACGATCTGGGTGCGCGTGCCGGAGAGCTTGCACCTCGGGCAGCCGGCGACGAACCTCTCGAGCGCCGGGATGTCCGTCATCGATCCGGGAAGGAGCGCCGGAACGGCGGCGGCGGCCGGAGCCCCCGAGGTGACGGCGGCGCTTCCTGCCGGCGCGGCCGGATCCACGTAGAGATCCCGCACGCCGAGGTCCCGGAAATAGGCGAGATCGTCTCCGAGCGGCGGGCGGGAGCTCATCCTCGGGGCTCCGGCGTCCTGGAGGCCGCGACCGTCCTCGCGCTTGCGCTTGCAGACGCAGAGCCCGCGCGCGCCTTCAGGCACGCGTCCCAGATGGCCTCCGCCACCTCGCGCTTGGGACGGCGCGAGACCGTGCGCCCGGGCTCGCCTGCCCCGAGGAGGATGACCTCGTTGTCTGCCGACTCGAAGCCGATATCGCTCCGCCCGACGTCGTTGATCACGATCAGGTCGGCGCCCTTCGCTTCGCGCTTGGCGGCGCCGCGCCGCTCCAGGTCCGATGTCTCGGCGGCGAATGCGATGACCACCTGCCCGCGCTTCAGCGGGCGCAGCGACGCCAGCACGTCCCGGCCGGCGGCGAGCCTCACCGTCACGTCTCCCTCGCCGCGGTGCATTCGCACGAGGCTCGGTTCCGGGATGAAATCGGCGACAGCGGCGGCCATTGCGAGCGCGTCGCAGTCCGGAAACTCCCGGACGAGCAGCCCATGCAGGTCCGCCGAGGTTTCGAACGGGGTGAACCGGACGCCGGCGGGGGCCGTGAGCGCGACCGGACCCGACAGCAGAGTCACGGCAGCACCGCGGTCGCGCGCCGCTTCCGCGAGCGCATAGCCCATCTTCCCGCTCGACCGGTTCGACAGAAAGCGGACGGGATCGACCGGCTCGCGGGTCGGCCCGGCGGTCACGAGAATCCGGAGCCCGTCCATGTCGCGGCGGCGCGACTGTCCGAGGATCGTTTTCGCGGCGGAGAGAATCTCCTCGGGCTCCGCCATGCGGCCGATTCCTTCGTGGCCGGAGGCGAGAAGGCCTCTCGCGGGGCCGACGAACTTCGCTCCCCGTGCAGCGAGGACGTCGCAGTTCGCCCGGACCGCGGGGTTCGCCCACATTGCGGATTCCATCGCTGGCGCGAGGAGAACCGGACCGCGATGGGAGAGGTAGTAGGTGGTCAAAAAATCGTCGGCGAGGCCGTTTGCGAAGCGAGCCAGCGAGTGAGCCGTGGCCGGAGCGACCACGAGGAGGTCCGTTCTGTCGGCCAGCTCAACGTGGAGGACGGCCGGCTCGTGCCGGCTGCCCCAGACTTCGGTCGGAACTTCGCGGCCCGACAGGACCGCGAAGGTCAGCGGCGACACGAACTCCCGCGCGCCGCGGGTCAGGACAGGCTGCACCTCGAAGCCCTCCCGGACGAAGGCGCGGCAGAGCTCCGCCGCTTTATATGCCGCGATGCCGCCGGAGACGCCGAGGACGACGCGGAAAGGCTGCATGGGTCGCGAAGGGCGGACGGCTCTTCAGCCGCCCCGTTTAGACGGCGGCTTCTTCCTCGACCGACTCCGTGTCCGAAGCGCTCTCGTTCTCTGCATCCTCGAGGACGCCGCCTTCGGCGCCGTAGTCCCAGCGGACGCGGTTCTCTTCGAACTCCTCTGCCGCCAGCCGCGTCGGCTTGGTCGGGCGGTCGGATTCGATCTTCGGCCTCGCGCCGCGCATGAGCTGCTCGGCCCGCCGGGCGATTAAGAGAACCAGCCGGAACTTGCTGTCCACACCTTCGGGGATGTTCTGAATCATGGAAGGGACCTCTCAGTTACTAAGTCGTTTCGCGTTGCGTTTCGCGTTCAGCGGAATTCCTTGCGGATGCGTTCCAGGCGCACCGCCTGCCGGGCCGGCGTCAGTCGCCGCGCCCGAACGATGGATTGTAACTCAAGAGTGGCCCGGTCGAGATCATCGTTCACGATAACGTATTGATAATCCATGGCTTCCTGGATCTCTTTGGAAGCATTGATCAGCCGTTTCCGGATGACTTCTTCGCCGTCCAACCCCCGGAGACGCAGCCGTTTCTGAAGCTCCGGCTGCGACGAAGGAGCTATGAAGACCATCACCGCTTCGGGATACACACGGCGGACGTCGCGAGCGCCCTGGACGTCGATGTCCAGGACGACGTCCTCTCCCGCTTCCAGCCTCGGAAGCACCTCCGCTTTCGAGGTCCCGTAAATGTTGTCGTGGACCTCGTTGTGCTCGAGAAAAGAGTCCTGGAGCGCCATCTCCTGGAATTGCGCCACGGAGATGAAGTGATACTCGCGGCCGTTTGTCTCACCTGCGCGCATCGGGCGCGTCGTGTGCGAGACCGCGAAGTGAAGCGGCTGTCCCGGAGGGTCTTCCAGGAGGCGGCGGATCAGAGTCGTCTTGCCGCCCCCCGACGGGGAAGACACGATGAAGAGGTCTCCCCGGGCGGGCGTGCTCATTCGACGTTCTGGACCTGCTCGCGGATCTTTTCCGTTTCCGACTTCATCTCGACGACGTCGCGAACGAGCTGCAGGTCGCGGGCCTTCGATCCGAGAGTGTTCAGCTCCCGGAGGATCTCCTGCGAGAGAAATTCGAGCTTCTTTCCGACCGGGCCGTTGGAGTCGAGGAGCTCGCGGAAGGCCGCGAGGTGCCCCTGCAGCCGGGAGAGCTCCTCCGCGATGTCCGTTTTGTCGACGGCGAGGGCGGCTTCCTGCTCGAGACGGGTGGAGTCGAACGGCAGGTCGGGGACTAAGGCGGTCAGCCGCTCGCGCAGGTTCTGGAGGAGCCGGGCGGACACCTCCTGCCGCCGGGAGGAGAGCTCCCCCGACTTGTCCTGAAGGAAGGTGATCCTCGCGGCGAGATCGGCGGCGACGGTGCGGCCCTCCGCCTCGCGCATCGCGGCGAGGGCGTCGGCGGCCTCGGAAGCGATCGACTCGACGGCGGCGACGTCCTCGGGCGAAAGCTCGCCCGCTGCGTCCTCGACCGACAGGGCACCCGGAATCCTCAGCAGGTCGCGGATCTCGAGGCGGCCTTCGATCGAGAGCCTCGCGGCGGCGGCGCGTAGGCGCTCTACGGCCGCGGAGAGAAGCGCTTCGTCGAGCATGACCTCGCTCCGGCTCTGCGCCTCCCGGCGGACCCGGAGAGTGATCTCGACTTTTCCGCGAGAGACCCGCGCGGAGAACGCCTTACGCAGTCCGGGCTCGAGAGCGGCTTCCGATTCACGCAGCTTCACCGTCAGGTCCAGGAAGCGGTGGTTCACGCTGCGAGCGGAGATTTCCGCCGACGCGCCGGCGCCGACGGGGCCCTGCGCGCGCCCGAAGCCCGTCATGCTGCGGATCATCGCGGCGCCGCCAGGGCTTCCGCCGCGTCCGTCTCGGTGAAGTACTGCATGGCGTGGAGGCGATGGTACACGCCGGGCCTCGCGAGGAGCTCCTGGTGGGTACCGGACTCGACGAGCCGCGCCCGGTCGAACACGAGAATCCGGTCCGCCCGCCGCACCGTCGAGAGCCGATGCGCGATGACGAGAGTGGTCCGGCCCTTCATGAGATTCATGAGAGCCCGCGCGACCAGGGCCTCGGACTCCGTATCGAGCTGCGACGTGGCCTCGTCGAGGATCAGGATCGGCGCGTCCTTGTAGATCGCCCGCGCGATCGCGAGGCGCTGCTTCTGACCTCCAGAGAGCCGCCCCGCGTTCTCTCCGACGAAGCTGTCGTACCCTTCCGGCAGCCGGTCGATGAACTCGTCGGCGTAGGCGGCGTGCGCCGCGGCCCGGAGCTTGTCTTCGGGCGGTGACGACTGCCCGTACGCGATGTTGCTCCGCACGCTGGCATCGAACAGGACGGTGTCCTGGGTGACGAGCCCGATCTGCTCCCGCAGCGAGCGCAGGGTGGCGTCGCGGATGTCCATTCCGTCGAACGTGATCCGTCCGGCCGTGGGGTCGTAGAGCCTTGGCAGCAGGTTCACGAGGCTCGTCTTGCCCGCCCCCGACGGGCCGACAATCGCGACGGTCTCGCCGCGGCGGATCGTCAGGTCGACGTCAAGGAGGACCGGCTGGTGCTCGTACCGGAAGCTGACGCCCTCGTACCGGATCGCGTCGGAGAACGGCGGCAGCGGTGTGGCTTCGGGCTTCTCCTGGATCTCGCTGACGCGGTCGACGAGCTCGAAGACGCGCCGGGCGGAGGAGAGCGCCAGCTGGATCGCCATGTTGATGCGGGTGACGTCCTTGACCGGCTTGTACATCATCATCAGGGCTGCCAGGAACGAGAACAGCTCTCCGACCTCCATCCGGTGCGCATGGATCTCGGCGGCGGCGTAAACGAAGAGCGCGGACAGGCCAAAGCCCGCGAGGATTTCCATGAAGGGCGCGTTGCGCGCCTGGATGCGAACGGTTCGCCGGTTGACCCGGAAGTAGTCGTTGTTCGCCTCCTCGAACCGGTTCGCCTCGAAGTCCTCCATGGCGTAGGTCTTGATCACGCGGTGGCCGCGCAGGGTCTCCGACAGGATCGCGCCGAGGTGTCCGATCCTCTCGCGCGCCGCGGTGGCCGCTTTCCCGAGCCGGCGGGTGTTGCTGACGATCGGGAGAAGAATCAGGGGCGCGAGCACGAAGATGATCACCGCGAGCCGCGCGTTCATCGAGAAGACATAAAGGAGCAGGAGGATGAGCGTCAGCGCCCCCTGCACGAGATCCGTGAGCTGATGGCCGAAAGCGGTCTGGATCTGCTCGACGTCCGACAGCATCCGGCTCATGAGGTCCCCGGTCGAGCTCTCGGAGTAGAAGCGCGTGGACTGACGGAGCAGCTTGTCGTACGCCTGGCGCCTCAGATCCCGCACCATCGCCACGCCGATGCCGTTCAACTCGAACTCCGAGATGTACGAGAAGACATTCTTCGAGATGAGCGCGAGGAGCAGAAGAAGCGGGACCGCGAAACGCACGGGGATTCCGTGGCCCTCCGCGGCATGCCGGGCCGAGAGGTAGAAAGCGTCGAGCCAGCGTAGTAATGTCGCCCGCGCCGCCCCTCCCCCGCCGAACCCGGAAAGCCTTGCCGCCGCTCCCGCGCCGAGCGCGTCGTCGATCACCTTCGCGAGAAGAAACAGCATCGCGACCGTCGAGATCGAGACGACCACCATGGCGAGCAGCGCGAGAAGCGCCCGGCCCCGGTAGCGGGCGAAGGCGCGCAGGAGTCGCGGGAACGGCTTCATCGCGCCTCTCCTCCGGCCACAGCCGCGCCGGCAGCCTCGGGCGAATTGCGGCGCTCGGTCGCTTCCAGAACCGCGTCGGCGGCCCGATCCGTCGCTCCCGGCGGGCCAAGCCGGTCGGCGACCCGGGCGAGCCCCTCGCGCATCCGGCCCGCCCGTTCCGGCGATTTCAGGATGGCCGCGCCCTCCTCCTGGAGGCGCGCGGCCGTCGCGTCCTCCTGGATCAGCTCGGGGACGATCTCCTCGCCTCCGACGATGTTGACGAGCGAGATCCAGGGCACGCGAATGAGGAGCCGCCCGATCGCTGCGCTCGCGGCCGACGTCCGGTACATCACGACCATCGGCGTCCCGCAGAGCGCCGCTTCGAGAGTGGCCGTTCCGGATGCGACGAAGGCGAGATCCGCGGAGGCGAGAAGAGGGTGCAGCCCCGCGTCGACCACTCGGACGCCGCGCGAGGCGGCGGAGTCGAACAGAGGGGCGGGAAGACCCGGCGCCCGGACCGCCACGATCTCGAGCTCGAACTTCCCGGCGAGGCTCGCCGCTCCCTCTACCATCACCGCGAGGTGCTTTTCTATTTCTCCAGGGCGGCTTCCCGGAAGCAGGACGAGCCGCCGTTTCCCCGCGGTCGGAGCGGGGGCCGCGAGCGCTTGCAGCCCCTCCCGCACGTCGTCGACGAGAGGGTGCCCGGCGCAGACCGCGTCGCCGCCGAGGCGGCGGTAGATCTCGGTCTCGAACGGGAAGAGCGTAATGATGCGGCGGGCCCTGGCCGCGATCGTCTTCGCGCGGCCAGCGCGCCATGCCCAGACCTGCGGACTGACGTAGTAGATCAGAGGGATCCCGAGGCGCGCGAGCCGCCGCGCTAGCAGCGCGTGAAAGTCGGGGAAGTCGATCAGCACCGCGGCAACCGGCCTTCGGCGCCGCGCCGCCTCTTCGAGCGCGGCCAGAGCCTTCCGGATCGCCGGCAGCTTCTCGAAGACCTCGAAGATCCCGACCACGGAAATCGCCTCGGAGGGCACGAGCCTCTCGAGGCCCTCCTGGCCCAGCCGCTCGCCTCCCATTCCGAAGAAATCCATGGCCGGGCGGCGGGAAGAGAGCGCGCGGAGGAGCCGGGCCCCGTAGATGTCCCCGGAGGCTTCCCCGGAAGAGATGAGCAGATTCAAGAGGGCCAGAGTAGCAAAGCCGGGCCGGGCGGCGCGGCGCCCGGTCCTGCTAATATTCTCTTAACCTTCTGATGACATCGCCTTCCCCTTCTCCCTTAAAAACGGCACTGATCGGCTGCGGCCGCATCGGGCAGCGCCACGCCGCGATACTGGCGGGCTCGCCGCGTTCAGAGCTCGTCGCCCTGGTCGACGTCCGCCCCGACAAGGCGGCCGGTCTGGCGGAAAAGTTCGCCGGGCGGCCGTACACGCGTCTCGGCTCGATGCTGGAAGCCGAGTCACCGGACCTGGTCTCGATCTGCACGCCGTCCGGGGATCATTGCGAGCAGGTTCTGGCCGCTTCACGCGCCGGCGTGGCGAACGTGGTGGTCGAGAAACCGATGGCGCTGACCCTTCAAGACGCCGACGCCATGATCGAGCAATGTGACCGCGCCGGAACCCGGCTCTTCGTGGTGAAGCAGAACCGTTACAACCTGCCGATCCTCAGACTCAAGTCCGCACTGGAGGGCGGGCGGCTCGGGAAACTGGTTCTCGGGACCGTCCGTGTGCGGTGGTGCCGCCGTCAGGACTACTACGACCAGGCGCCGTGGCGGGGAACGTGGGCGATGGACGGCGGGGTCTTCTCGAACCAGGCCTCTCACCACGTCGACATGCTTCTCCACATGATGGGCGACGTTCTGTCCGTCAAGGCGATGAGCGCCACGCGGCTCGTTGCGATCGAAGCCGAGGACACGGGGATCGCGCTTCTTCGTTTCGCCAGCGGGGCGCTGGGAATCATCGAAGCGACGACCGCGGCGCGCCCCGTCGACCTCGAAGGGTCCATCTCCGTTCTCGGCGAGAAGGGCACGGTGGTCGTCGGGGGGTTCGCGATGAACGAAATGTCGGTCTGGCGGTTCGAGGACCCCACCCAAGAAGACGCCAGCGTGCTCGAGAGCAGCCGGACGAACCCGCCGGACGTGTATGGATTCGGCCATCACGCTTACTACGAGGACGCGTTCGACGCGATCGCGGCGGGCGGAAAGCCCCCGGTCGACGGCCGCGAGGGCCGGCGGTCTCTCGAGGTGATCACGGCCCTGTACGAGTCGATCGAATCAGGCCGCGAGATTTCCCTTCCGTTCGAAGCGACGCATTCGAGGCTCGGGCGCGTTCCGGTCTCACCGCAAACCGCTTGATACCCCTCTCCCGCGTTACCGTCACTCCCGAGATGATCTCGGCCATGCTCGACGTCGTCGAGTCGGGCCGGTTCATCCTCGGCCCCGAGACGAAAGCGTTCGAGAACGAGTTCGCCGCCTACGTCGGGACGAAGCACGCCGTCGCGGTTTCCCAGGGGACTTCCGCGATCCAGCTTTCGCTCCTCGCGCTCGGAGTGCGGCCCGGCGACGAAGTGCTCGTTCCCTCGATGACGGCGTTTCCCACGATCGAGGGGATCATGCACGCCGGAGCCACGGCGGTGATGGTCGACGTGGACCGCTACGGAGCGATCGATCCCACCGACGCCTCGTCCCGGGTAACGTCGAAGACGGTCGGCATCGTCCCCGTTCACCTTTATGGCGGCGCGGCGGACCTGACATCCCTGCGCGGGCTCGCCGAGCGGCATGGCCTCTGGATCGTCGAGGACTGCTGCCAGGCTCACGGGGCGCGCTTCGGAGAGAAGATCGTCGGGTCCGTCGGCCGGACCGGCTGCTTCTCCTTTTATCCGTCCAAGAACCTGACGGTGTTCGGCGACGGCGGCATGGTGACTACGGACGACGACGACATCGCGCGGACGGTCCGCCTGTTGCGCGATCACGGGCGCACGGACAAGTACACGCACGTCGTCGTCGGATTCAATCTCCGGTTCAACGAGATCCAGGCCGCCGTGGGACGAAAGCAGCTCGCGCTCCTCGAGGATTTCATCGAGAAGCGGCGCGCGGTCGCCCGCCACTACGACACGGCGCTGACCGGAATCGACGGGCTGCAGATTCCCGTCCAGCGGCCGGGAACTCGGATGGTCTACCACCTGTATCCGATCCGACTGAAGGACGAAGCGACTCGCGACGCGCTGCGTGACCACCTGATGCGTTCGGGCGTCGAGACCGGAATTCATTACCCGATCCCCAATCATCTTCAGCCGGCAATGGAGCCTTACGGACCCGTCCCGTCGCTCCCTGAGTGCGAAGCTCTGGGTCGGACGAGCCTCTCGCTACCGATCTTTCCGTCGCTGACCCAGGACGAGGTCGAGACCGTCATCGCTGGCGTCCAGATCTTCTTCGAGCACGCGTGATCGCCCGGCGCAGGCGTGGAAGCGACTTCAGCCCGGCGAGATGGTGTAGGGGGAAGGCATCGCGCAGCGAAACACCCTCTCCCGCCGGGAGAGGGTAAAAAGAGAACGCCGGTCCTCAACTTACCCCTGTCCCTGCGCTCGGGGAGAGAGGCCGGATCGCTCCCGTGCTCGCGGCCCGGGGCAAAAGACGGCGGAGCTCGACGGCCGTGTCATCGTCGATTCTCGATTCTCGATTCCCGATTCCCGATCTTAGTTGACCGCGGAGTACCGCGGCCGTCTCGCTCCCTTTGGTCGCTCGGCTCCCGATCCCCGCTCAAGGCGCCTCATAGGTCCGGCCGCGCACCCACCGCCGGTACCACGCTTCCAGATTCAACAGGAGCCACACCTTGTTGTTGCGGCGCTGCGTTCCCGACTCGATGAAGCGGCGCACTTCGCGCGGACGGATTACGCCGTCCGCCGCGAGATCGCCCCGTTCGAGCACTCGGAAGGCGGCTTCGCGGTTTGCGCCTCCGACCCACGTCTTGAAGGGCGTCGAGAATCCCGCCTTCGAGCGCGTGCGGATCGCCTCGGGAAGCCACGGGTGAATGGCCTCGCGGAAGGCCACCTTCGTGGAGCCGGGGGCGAGAAGCCGCTCGGGACGGAGCGAGAATGCGTATTCCACGAGCTGGCGATCGAGGAGCGGCACGCGCGCCTCGAGGCCGACCGCCATCGTCGAGCGGTCGACCTGCATCAGTCCATTGTCCGGAAGATACGTATGCAGGTCGAGATAGAGCAAGCGGTGGGCCAGCGGGAGATCGGGCCGGTCGAACTGGCGGAACAGCCAGGCGGGGTCGCGCGGCTTCGCCCCGAGGATGCGTTCCTGCTCCGGTTTCCCGAAGAACGCGCGAACGGGAAAATACCGGTCGATGAAGTCGGGAGCGAGGAGCCGCGCCGATCCCGCCGCGCGCGATCCGAAGGGGCGGCGCGCGAGCGGCTCGATCAACGCGCGGTAGGCGCCTGAGAGAACGGGCCGGAGCGGGCCAAAGCCTCGCCGCATTCCCTCGTACCGCATGATGGTCTCGTCCCATCCGTAGCCGCCGAAGACCTCGTCTCCCCCATCGCCCGTCAGCACGACCTTGACCTCCTTGCGCGCCAGGGCGGAGACTCCGCTGACCGCGAGCACGCTCGAGTCGTAGAGCGGCTCGTCGTAGACCTCGGCAGAGTGGGCGAGCGTCGACGACAGGTCGCCGACGTCGAGAATGTCCTCGCGGTGGCGGGTTCCGAATGCCTCCGCCGCGATTCTCGCGTAGCGCATGTCGTCCATGTCGCCGCCGCGGAATCCGAGAGTGAAAGTCGGAAGACCCGGAATCTGCCGCGCCGCCCGCTCGACGACGGTGCTCGAGTCGAGCCCTCCCGAGAGAAACGCGCCGACCGGCACGTCCGATACGAGATGGGACCGAACGGCCGAGTCGAGCCTCGATCTCAGCTCCTCCGGATCGTCGGACACCTCGCGCCGCTCGAGGCGCCAGAACGGCTCGACGGCCACGGATCCGGAGGCGCGGTCGAAGAGCAGGCGGTGCGCCGGCGGCAGCTTTCGGATGCCGGCGAAGATGCAGCGGTCGAACGGCACGTAACCGTAGGATAGAAAGTCCGAGAGGGCGTCGGCATCGAGCCGCGCCGAAACGCCGGGCAGCGCGAGCAGCGCCTTGGGCTCGGAGGCGAAGGCGAGCCCCCCCGCGAGGCGCGTGTAATACAGGGGCTTGATGCCGAGCCGGTCGCGCGCGAGCAGGAGCCGGCCCTGGCGGTCGTCCCAGAGTGCCAGAACGAACATCCCTTCGAGGCGGGGCAGCGCCTCGGGACCATCGAGTCGGAGCAACCGGTGGGCGACCTCGCCATCGCTCTCGGACAGGAACCGCTCGCCCCGCTTCTCGAGCCCGCTTCGGATCTCGCGGAAGTTGTAGATTTCCCCGTTATGGATGAACGCCGAGGATCTGTCGGGCGATATCGACGGCTCCTCGCCGCGCACCGAAGGGTCGAGGATCGCAAGCCGGCGGTGGCCGAGGATCGCGGTTCGGTCGCCGCTGCACCACTGTCCCGCGCCGTCAGGACCCCGCCGGTTGAGGGTCTCGAGAGCGCGATCGATGGAGCGGGAGTCGAGGACGTCCTGACCGACCCATCCGACGATGCCGCACACCTTTTAGCCGCGAGGGGTGAGGCGTGAGGGGTGAGGCGTACAGAAGCCGCCCTGGTCGGATGCCTGGACCGCCAGACCCCTGACGCCCTGGCCCTTCACGCCGGAAAGGGATACATCAGCCAGGCGACCGCGAGCCCGCCGAGGATCAGCGCGCCGAAGATCTTTCCGAAAAGCGCGAGCCGTTCGCGCCGATCGTTGCGCCAGACGAACGCGAAGAACACGGACACCAGAAACGCGTACAGCGCCATGATCAGGAAGTGATCCACCGGAACGAGCGCTGCCACGAAGATCACGCTTTCCGCCCCACCGCGATGTCGAAAGCGTCGAGCATCAGAAGCAGGTTCATGAGCCCCGAGGTCAGGAGGTAGGCGCATCCGTATTCGTAGGTCACCGACAGGACCGCGCCGCCCGGGTTGTCCGAGAGCAGCCGGCCGGCAATGTTCAACAGACCCGCGCCGTACACGGCGAACGTGGCGAGGATCGACAGCGGCTGCCCCGGTTCGATCGTGTACAAGCGGCCCTGAAACGACAGTCCGAGGATGAACGTGGTGGCGACGACGGCCGCGTAGACCAGGCCGGTGCGCGGCCGCCCGAGGTAGGCGTGGCCGAGACCGGGGAACACCCACGCGAGCACGACCGCGATCCAGCGCCGCGACGCGTTCGGCGCCTGCGACGTCATTTCGGCTCGTCCGCGAAGAGCGGGCGCAGGCGCGACAGGGTGGCCGAGGGCTCCTCGGGAACGACGCGAACGTCCCCGGTCACCGTCATGAAGTTCGTGTCTCCGCTCCAGCGCGGCACCAGATGCACGTGGTAATGGTCCGCGACCCCTGCACCGGCGGCGGAGCCGAAGTTGATCCCGACGTTCAAGCCGTCCGTCCTGTAGGCCGAGGTCAGGATGCGCTCGGCCTTCGCGACCGTCCGGATGAGCTCGGTCAGCGTCTCTTCGGAGGAGCCGGAAAGGCGGGCTTCATGGGCGTACGGCGCGACCATCACGTGTCCGTTGGTATAGGGGTAGCGGTTCAGAATGACGAACACTTTCCGGCCGCGAAAGACGACGAGGGTGTCCTCGTCGGTTTCCGAAGCGGCGGCCTCGCAGAAAAAACAGGTCGTTCCCGACTTATCAGACACGAGGTATTCGTAACGCCAGGGGGCGAAGAGGACGTCCGGCATCACCCGATCAACGGTTGATGAGCTCTTTCAGTTCCTTGCCGGGCTTGAAATACGGAATCTTTTTGGCTGGCACCGAGACCTTTACCCCGGTTTTCGGATTGCGCCCCATCCGGGCACCCCGCTCGCGAAGACGGAATGAGCCGAATCCCCGAAGCTCGATCTTCTGGCCTTCCTTGAGTGACCGGACGATCGCGTCGAAAACGGTATCGACGATCGCTTCCGCCTGTTTCTTGGTCACGTCGGTCGCGACCGCGACTCGCTCGATCAGCTCGGCTTTCGTCATTCCGTTCCCTGGAACGGACGGACGAGGCGGCGGGAGGCACCCGCCGCCCGCAGAACGCCCCGAGTACCCGTCGACATGTTCGGCTGATCCGCTAACTCTTCGGGGCGGCGTCTTCCGCCTTCTTACGGGTGCGCTTTTTCTTGACGACGCCCTCGCCCTCGCCCTGGGGTGTCTCGACCGGCGGCGCCGCCGCCTCTCCCGGGGCAGCTTCGGCGGTAGCCTCAGCAGGGGCCTCTGGAGCGGAGGCCGGAGCAGAGGCCTCGACGACGGCGGGAGCCGGAGTGGCCTCGGCCTCTCCTTCTGCGGCGGGAGGAGAGGGAGCGGCGGGCTCGACGCCCTGGCCTGACAGCCCGACCTTCATCTCCGCGTCCTCGATGCGGAGGATGCGGGCGCGCAGCGGGTCGCCTTCCTTGTAGTGATCCTGCGGCTTTTCGCCGCGTCCCACGGGCGTCTCGGAGACGTGCATCAGACCCTCGACGAGCCCTTCGATCTGCACGAAGACGCCGAAGTCGGCGACGCGCGTGACGATGCCCTCGACCACGTCGCCGGCCTGGTACTTGTCCTTGAAGGTCTGCCAGTCGTTCGGCTGGAATTCCTTGATCGAAAGAGAAATGCGCCGGTTCTCCTGGTCGATCGACGTGATGATCGCCTCGACGTCGTCGCCCTTCTTCAGGACTTCCGACGGGTGCTTGATGCGCTTGGTCCACGACATGTCGGAGACGTGCACGAGCCCGTCGACGCCCTCTTCGATTTCGACGAAGGCGCCGAAGTCGGTCAGGTTGCGGACCTTGCCGTTGACGCGGCTTCCGATCTGGTACTTCTCGACCACGCTCTCCCACGGATCGGGGAGCGTGTCTTTCAGCGACAGGGAAATGCGCCGCGCGTCGCGGTTGACGTCCGAGACGATCGCCTCGACTGTGTCGCCGGGCGAAACGACCTTGGAAGGATTCTTGACCTTCTTGGACCAGGACATCTCGGAGACGTGGACGAGGCCCTCGACCCCTTCCTCGAGTTCGACGAACGCGCCGTAGTCGGTCACGTTCGTGACGCGCCCGGTGACGCGGGACCCGGTCGGATAGCGCTCCGGCACGTGACTCCAGGGATCGTCGGTGAGCTGCTTCGTGCCGAGCGAGACGCGCTCCGTCTCGCGGTCGAACTTCAGAACCACGACGTCGATCTCATCGCCGACCTTGACCAGGTCCGACGGATGATTCACTCGGCCCCAGGACATGTCGGTGACGTGGAGCAGGCCGTCGAGACCGCCGAGGTCCACGAACGCGCCGTAGTCGGTCAGGTTCTTGACGGTTCCGCGGAGGACCCGGCCCTCTTCGAGGAGCTGGAGGGTCTCCTTCTTCTTCGCTTCCTGCTCGACCTCGACGACGGCCTTGCGGGAAAGCACGATGTTTCCGCGCTTCTTGTCGACCGAAATGACCTTGAAATCGAGGTCCTTCCCGCGCAGAGACTCCAGGTTCTTCACCGGCTTGACGTCAACCAGGGAGCCCGGCAGGAACGCCTTGACTCCGATGTCGACCGCGAGGCCGCCTTTGATCCGGTCGATCACCCGGCCCCGGACCGTGGAACCCGAGCGGTAGGACTTCTCGACCTCGTCCCAGACCTTCATTTTCTCGGCTTTGTCCTTCGAGAGGACGACGTAGCCGTTCTGGTCTTCCGTGCGTTCCAGGAGCACGTCGACGGCGTCACCCGGCTTGACCATCACGTTTCCGGAGAAATCCGTGAACTCCGAAACCGGGATCATGCCTTCGGACTTGTAACCGATGTCGACGATCACTTCAGAGGGGGTCACCGTGAGAACCCGGCCCCGGATGATCTGCCCTTCCTGGAGATTTTTAAACGAGTTTTCGTACTGGGCCAGGAGGTGCTCGTATTCCTGGGGCGTCATTTCTTGATCCGTTTGCATCGACTCGGTTTCCCGTCCCCCTTTATCGTTTTCAGCCTTCATGCGAAGGAGAGTCCCCTCTCATAAGTATTTGACTTGCAAAAATATAGTCTACGTTGGGGGCCTCGAGGGAGTCAACCACCCGAGCGGAGCACCCGACGCTCCATTTCGGCCACGACACCCTCCGGACTGAGGCTGCCGGTGTCCATCACGACGTATCGACCGTCCAGGGTCAGCGGGGAGTCCTGCCGGCTGCTGTCGTCGGAATCCCGCTTCTCCATGTCGCGGAGGACGGCCTCATAGGCCTGGGGGGTCCCCCGGACTCTGAGCTCGGCCGTGCGCCGGGCGGCACGGACCTCCGGGGGGGCGGTCAGGAAGAATTTATGGGGGGTTTCGGGGAACACCCGGGTTCCGATATCGCGTCCCTCGAGCACTCCGCCCCGAGCACGCCCCAGCCGCTGCTGCTCCGAAACCAGGCGGCGCCGGACGGCCGGAATCGCGGAGACGGCGGAGGCATAGAGGGAGATTTCAGGCTCCCGGATCAGCTCCGTCACGTCCCGGCCATCCAGGAGCACGCGGTCCCCCGCCGGAGTCGGCACGAGCTCGATGGAGACGCCGTCGGCCACCGCCGTCGCCTCGGCGGGATCGGCTATCGGCAGCCGGACGCCCCGCTCCCGCGCGGCAAGACCGACGGCGCGGTACATCGCGCCCGTGTCGATGTAGGGGACGCCGAGCCGCGATGCGAGCATGCGGGCCGCGGTCGACTTTCCCGCTCCGGAGGGCCCGTCGATCGCGACGATCAACGGCGGGCTCACCGGGTTCGGGCGGGCGCTCGGGGACGGCGCGGCGGAGCGACCGCTGAGACCGCCGCCCGGCCGTCCTCGGGGGCGCCCCGGCGCTCATCCGCCCGACGCGGGCGCTCGCGCCGCGCGCCGGGCCGCGAAGATCGGGCCGGGGGCTTTTCGCCGCTTTGCGGGCGGGCGGCGAGAGACGCCTTGAGCGCCGCGACCTCGGCGCCGGTTAACCGGCGCAACCGACCGGGCGGGAGCTCCTCGTCGCGGATCGGGCCGATGGCGACACGTTTCAGTTTCGAGACCTGATGGCCGATGACCTCGAACATGCGGCGGATCTGCCGGCTTCGACCTTCCCGCAGCGTGACCCGAAACCAGGCGTTGCCCTCGCCGCGGCCCGCGGTCGTGCGGATCGGGTCGATCTCGCAGGAGCGGGTCCGGATTCCGTCGAGCACGATTCCGCGGCGGAGCCGCTCGAGGTCTTTCTCCGAAGGGACTCCGGAGACTTTGACGCTGTACTCCTTGGCGCACCCGATCGACGGGTGCGTGACGTCGCGGGCGAGGTCGCCGTCGTCGGTCAAAAGAAGCAGGCCCTCCGTCCCGACGTCGAGGCGCCCAACCGGACGGACTCCGGCGCGCAGAGTCCCCGGGACGAGGTCCATGACGGTGTCCCTTCGCTCGGGGTCGGACATGGTCGTCACGTAGCCCTTCGGTTTGTTGAGAAGCAGGTAGGTTCGCTCGGCCGCGGGCGGGCGGATCCGTTTGCCGTCCACCTTGACCGCGTCCTTCTCGGGATCCGCGCGGTCGCCGAGTGAAGCCACCTGCCCGTTCACGGAGACCCGTCCCTCGCGAATCCAGTCCTCGGCTTCGCGCCGCGACGCGAGGCCGACGCGGGAAAGCACTTTCTGAAGGCGTTCTGGTGGCAACGGTGTCCTCAGCGAGACTCGAACACGGGGATTCCAACGCGAGGGCGCCGCGTTAAGACCTCAGTCCTCGTCGTCATCGTCCTCGTCCTCATCGTCCTCGTCCTCGTCGTCCTCGTTCTCGTCGTCCTCATCGATCGCGTCGGAATCGCTGTCGCTGGCGTCGTCGTTCGGGGGGCCAGCGCTCCCCTTCCTCTTTCGAAGCGCCGCCGCGCCGGAAGCGGGCCCCGCGGCGGCGATGCTGGCGTCGTCGTCGTGGTCGTCGTCTTCGTCGTCGAAGTCATCTTCGTCGTCGTTTGCGGACGGCGGTACCGAAGCGAGCGCGGCTGCGCCGGAAGTGGCCGCAGACGGCAGGGGCTCGTCCGATACCGTCGCCGCGAGGTCCTCTTCGATCTCCTCGGGCCGCGGCAGCTCCTCGAGCTCGTTCAATCCGAAACGGACCAGAAAATCCGGCGTGGTCTTGTACAGAAACGGCGTCCCGACGACCGCCTTCTTGCCCGCGGTCGTGATGAGCTTCTTTTCGAAGAGCGTCTTTAAGACCGACGCGGAGTTGACGCCGCGGATGTCCTGGACCTCCGGCAGCGTGATCGGCTGGCGGTACGCGATGATCGCGAGCGTCTCGAGCGCCGCGAGCGAAAGGCGGCTCCTCTCGCTGACTTCATGGAAACGGCGCAGGAGCGAATCGAACTCCGGGCGCGTGACGAAACGCCAGCCTCCGCCGACGTGCTCGAGCCTGACGCCGCGCGACGGGGAGTCTGTCTCGGCCGCAAGCGACGCCAGCGCCTCGCGGACGGCTTCGACCGTGGCCTCGAGAACGTTTGCGAGGTCGCGTTCGGACACGGGACGCGGCGAGGAGAAGAGCACCGCTTCCGCGGCATCGCGGATCTTTCCGGCGCGGGTCTCCCGCGGCTTTTCGACGGCGGGAGGCTCGGCGGCCGCCGCGGTCGTGTTGTCGGGCGCCGCAAGGCCGGCAGCCGAAGCCCCGTTCAGGGCCTGGACGTCCCCCTCCGGTGTCGCCTCCGGCGCCTCGGCGAGGGGCGTCTCCTCGGACGCGGTTGAGTTCATGGTTTTTTCACCGGTAAGTATCCCGCACCTGCTCCGCCGAAAAAGCCGAGTCCGTGCGCGACACGTGGATTTCCTCAAACGGCGCGGCCTGGAAGACGCGCACGACCCCGAGGCGAATCAGCTCGAGGCACGCCAGAAACGACGTGACCGCTTCGGCGCGGTATCGCATCGTTCCGAGAAACTCGAGAAGTGGCATGACACCGGATCCCTCGAGGCGGTCGACGAGCTCCGCCATCTTCTCGCCGACGGAAAACCGCAGGTGGTGAATCTCGAGCGCGGGCGGATGCGCCAGCCGGTACCGGTCCGTCACCTTGCGGAACGTGTCGATCAGGTCGAAGAGAGACACTTCCAGCGTCTCGCCCTCGGGGGATCGGGGGATCTCCGTCTGTGGCCTGGACCACAGCCCGGCGCGGAGGGCGTCGATTTCGTGGAACGACTCGGCGGCTTCCTTGTAGCGTTCGTACTCGAGAAGCCGGCGCGCGAGGTCCTGCCGCGGGTCTTCTTCGGGCTCGCCCGGCGCGCGGGGCAGGAGCATGCGGGACTTGACGTAGATGAGCTCCGCCGCGAGCGCGATGTAGTCGGAAGCGACGTCGAGGTCGAGCTCGCGCATCGCGTCCAGGTACGCCGTGTACTGCTCGGTGATTTCGAAGATCGGGATATCGGTGATCGAGACTTCGTTCACCCGGATCAGGTGGAGGAGAAGGTCGAGCGGTCCGGAGAACGCGGGGATCGCGACGGGCGGCAGCGACTCGCGAGCGGCCTCCTCGTTCACTGGAGCACCCGGCCGATAACGACGAAAAAGACTCGGAGTACCGGGCTCATGATCCGCCCGAGCATGCCCGTGGAGGACAACAGAATCAGGATGAGGAACCCGAACCGGCCGAGGGTCTCGAAGAAGTGCCGCGTGGACGGCCCGAGAATGGCGGCGAGCACCCAGCTGCCGTCGAGCGGGGGGATCGGAATGAGGTTGAAGATGCCGAGGCTGATGTTCACGATCACAAACTGGAACAGGAGATACGTCAGCGGAGCGACCGCGCCACCCGCGAAGTGGTGGCCGCGCAGCGCCTCGAACAGGTCCGGCAGGGACTGCGGAAAGATCGATTTGAATCCGACCAGAACGGCAAGGCCCACCGCGGCGAGGAGGATGTTCGAGAGAGGCCCCGCTGCCGACACGCAGAGATCCGCGAGCCTGGGGTTCTTCGTTTGGTCGAGCCGGACCGGCGTCGGCTTCGCGTAGCCGAAGATCAGCCCCGAGGTGAAATAAAGAAGGATTGGAAGGACGATGCTTCCGATGGGGTCGATGTGCCGGATGGGGTTCAGGCTGATCCGGCCCAGATCCTTCGCCGTCGTGTCTCCGAACCGCAGCGCCGACCACGCGTGCGCCGACTCGTGGAAGGAGATGGCGAAGAGGATGACGGCGAGCTGGATCGCGAAGTCGACGACTTTGAATGAGATGGAATCCAAGCGGACGACTATAAGCCGGGAACGGCGGATCTGAACGGGAACCCGGAACGGGCTCCGCCGCCCGGGTTCCCTCCGGCCGTCAGCCGGGATCGTGGATCAGAACGCCGCCGTGTCCGCCGCGCTCACGAGCTGTCCCGAAGGGTTCGAATACGTCTTCACCTGCCCGGTCCGTGTGTCCGTGACGGTGATCGGGTGATCGTGTACTGGAAGTCGGAAAGGGCGCCGTAGAAAACCCAGAACTTGTCGTTGAATGCGCGCCCGTCGACGACCTTGATCACGAGCTCCACGTGGTTCGAGGAGAGACAGCCGCCTTCTGCCGCACCAGGTCCATCGAAAGCGCAGGAGAAACGAGGAGCCACGTCAGGAAGGAGGCGGCCAGAAGGGTCCGGGTGAGATTTTTCAAAACCGGCTTACTTCTCGAGCGCAGGCAGCGTGGCGGTTGCCGTCGCATCGCTGAGTACGCTGAAGGGGCCGGGGCGGGCGCCGGAAAAGCGATCCGGAAAGTATGTCGGGATGAAGCGGGGAAAAACCATCACGCGGCCGCGCGGCCGGGGGGTCACGCGAGCGGCGGAGGCTGGCGGTCGCTACGAACGGCCGTGCGCGCCTTTTTCCTCTTTCGGGAGGTCCGGCAGGCCGAGCTTCCGCCGGATCGCGCGGAAGTACTGGACCGGCTCCTCGCGCCACGCTTTCTCCTGCGCCCACATGGAAAACTTTCCGCCGAGATCCCCGAGGTACGTGTAAGTCACGCGGCAAGACTCGCTCCCGACCGGCTCGACCCTCGTCTCGCCCATGACCCTCTCGATTGGCGTTCCCTCGCGATTGTCTCCGGAACGGGCATCCGATTTCCACGACAGCCGGTAGGCGCCCGCCTCGCCCTCCTCCGCCTGGTATCGCACGACCGCGTCCCGGTTCGTGTACGGAAACGGGTACGGCCAGACGAAATGGATGCGCGCGGCGCCTCGGTCCGAATCGAGGATCTCCGCCTTCTTCACCGCCGGTGAGAAGAGCTCCCGGTAGTGCGCGAAATCCGAGAGCACCGCCGCAACCTTCGCCGCAGGAGCGGGAATCTCCCCGCGGCCCCGCAGCCAGGGAGGACCGGCGGAGGCGCGCGCGATCCGGACGTCGATGCCCCGCGATGTGAACCAGGGAGAAAAGTCCGCCTCCGACGGCACCATTCCGGCGGTCAACAGAAACCCGACGATCGCCGCGCTCGGCAGAAAAGCTGTCATGCGGGATCCATCCCGGCCGACCGCGGTGTCAACAACACGAGGGCGCCGCACAATACGGAGAGGACGAGGTCTTCCACCACGGTCGACCAGCCGAGCGGCCTGGGCCAGAAGACCCCGAAACAGCCGCAGTTGGCGAGATGCAGTCCACGCAGGATCGCCAGGGCCGACCATCCCGCGTACGCGATGTGCATCGCGAGTGCCGCCACGGCCGCGTCGAACGGCCGCCGGCCGACGATCAGCCACACGGCAAGCGCGAGCTCGGCGGCGGGGATGAGAGCGGCCAGAGGCAGCAGGAGCGCGTCCGGAAACGCCCTGTAAGTGCCGAGGACCTTCGCGAAGCCGGGCACGTCGAGAAACTTTCCGACGGCGGTCACGAAGAGGATCAGCGCGATGACGGCCCGAAGAATGTTCCGGGCACGGCGTTTCCCGAGCCAGTTGACCGCGGAGTACCGCGGCCGTCTCGCTCCCCTTGGTCGCTCGGCTCTCGATCCGGGCGACCCCGGCTCCCGGTTCTCGCCGCCCCGCGCCTCCCCCCTCACCGCTGGTTCAGCGTCCAGTCGTAGGGGATGAACTCGACCTTCGAACCTTCCGGGATCTTCGTTTCGCGATACTTGTTGGCATAGGCGACGAGTGACGGCGACTTTTTCAGGAAGTCTTCCGTGTAGAACTGCAGGATCTGCGAGAAGTGGACCGTCTGCTTGTCGGGCTCCACCTGCACGTTTCGATGCTCGTTGAAGAAGTATTGCGCGGTCGCCTCGAGCTCCATGTCGAGCTGGTCGGCGCGAAACGGCTCCCGGGGAAGGCGGGGACAGCCCCGGACCATGCAGTTCAGCGCGAAATGGACCCGCGGGTCGCCCATCGGGCGGACGATCTTGTTCTCGAGGTCATACAGGGACATCTTTTCGCCGCCGATCTCGAGCTTGTTCCGGTAGAAGAACCGGACCTTGATCGCGTTCAAGTCCTTCGGCTGCCCGGACTCGAGCACGTTGTACAGCGCGAGCGCGTTGTAGGCGTTCAGGTAGTACGCGAGCTTCGACTCCTTCGTGGGAAAGGACGCCGGCGTGTTTGCCGGGCTCACGCGCCCGATCCAGGCGACGTAAGCGTCCAGATCTCCGCGGTCCTTCGCGATGCCCGCAAAGTCGATGCGTCCCGTGTCGTCCACGTATTTCGAGAGGACGCGCGCCCATATGCGGTCGGCGTCTGCGACGGTCGCCGCCGTCCCCGCGGCGGCGGGCGCGGAGGAAGCGCTCTTCGGAGGCGGAACGTTGACCGCGCACGAAGCGGCGAAAACGAGAAGGAGCGGGAGGAAGGCGGCCGAGCGTTTCATGCGAGCTGTTTTCCTCCGAGCGGACGCCCCGCCAGAACCGGCAGCGTCGCTCCCGACAATGGGTTCCAGATGCCCTCGCCCGCTTCGGTGACGACGCTGAGCGGTTTCAGGATGAACTCGTCGCGCTTCGCGTTGTGCGCGCACATCGAGACGGGGCCGTTTGCGGTCATGACCATGAAGGAGCAGGCGTGGATGCGCTCGGGTTCGAGCGCCGTCGCGTCCATGAAGTTCTGAACGAAGAACGACAGCTTGTGGACTCGTCCGCGCGAAGCGAGGAGATCCTGTCGCATGTTCCAGATCTTGCGTCCCGCAAAGCGCAGCGCCTGCCAGGCGAACCCGGGCTGCCGCCGGACTTCCGTCATCAGCGCCGAAACCGCGCGGCGCGGCTCGCGGCGGTCGAGCATGACGTGCTGGAAGTCCGTCAGGAACCGGTTGAAGAACTGGGGGTCGTCGTTCAAGTCGTGGAGGTTCCCGTTCGCTTCGAGGGTAATCCCGATCCGGTGGCAGCCGGGGTGGCCGATCAGGATCGTGTCCCACGAGATCGGGATCTCCGCCCCCGCCACGATCTGCTCTCGGACCGTCTGGAGCGAGATGACTCGGTCGCGCTCCCGGAGGACTCCGCGGCCGGTGTCCGCCTGCAGCTGGAACGACGCCATACCGACCACGTCCGCATGCTTCCGGAAGAAGCGCACCATGTCCGGGATCTCGTCGAAGTTCTCGCGGCAGACTGTGGTGTTGAAGATGACGGCGATCGGAATGCCGCGGGAGCGCTCGATGTACTCCTCGCGGATCGGGTTCAGATCCGCTTCCGTCCGGTATCCCTTGCGCTCCTGGGTGACGTCCACGTGGAACGCGACGTCGTTCAATCCGGCGGCGGCGAGCTCCTCGAGCATGTCCCGCGTCGCCTTGATCCCGTTGGTCATGAGCGTCGGCAGAAGACCCTTTTCCCGCGTGTACCGCACGATCTCGACGAGCTCTTCGCGCTTTCGAAGAGTCGGGTCGCCGCCGGTGATCTGGACCGCGGTCGGCGCCCCGTACTGCTCGTGGATCCGGTCGATGCGACGCAGGACCTCCTGGATCGGTATGTCCTTCACGCGCTCCGAATTCTCCGACAGGTAACAGAGGGTGCAGTCCAGATTGCACCGCTGGGTGATCTCGAGCGCCACGCACCCGATCGCGTTGCGCCGGCCGAGGACCTGGTTGGCCTGGAACAGCGGCCCCATGCGCTTGCGGGCGCGGTCCAGGGCGGCCGAACGGGTCTCCTGCGGGGAGGGAAGGGAGCTCATCGGGCCTCCTGAGGGCAGCCGCCGGACGTCGAATCGACCGGGGCGGAAACTTTCCTACATCATACGGTGGAAGGCGGAATTCGGATGTCATCGCGTTGGGCGTCGAGCGGCAGGGGCTAGGCGAAGGGCGAAGGGCGGAAGGACGGAGGCGAAACCTTTCCCCTTCTTCGCCGTCTCCCCTGTTGCCGTGCCGGACCGGGCCTGATGGAAAAAACCGCGGGGACGGACGATCGCAAGCTGATCGAGCGCATCCGGCTGGGCGACCAGGACGGCGCGGGCGAGCTTTTCGAGCGGTATTCCGCCTCCCTGCTCCGCTTTGCCGACCGACTGCTCTCCGACCGCGCGATGGCGGAGGAAGTCACTCAGGAGGTTTTCGTCAAAGTGATCACGAGGGCGCATCAGTACGACGGGCGGGCGGAGGTCTCCTCCTGGCTCTTCGCGATCGCGGCCAACGCCTGCCGCGACCGAAGGCGCCGGGACCGCCGCGCCAACGTCGTCCCTCTCGAGGCTGTCCCCGAGCCGACGTCGAAGGGGGAGGGCATCGAGGCCCGTCTGCTCAGCCACGAGCGCCGAGAGGCCGTTCGGGAGGCCCTGAATTCTCTGTCCGACGAACAGCGGGAAGCGCTCGTGCTCGCCCGCTACCACGGACTGCCCTATTCCGAGATCGCCGCCGTGCTCGGCATCTCCGTCGGTGCAGTGAAAACCCGTATTTTCCGGGCCGTCGAGACCCTGAAGGCCCGTTTCCAGGAAGGAGAAACGACATGGAATGCCGCAAACTGACCGAACTTGCCTTAGACGGCAGGCTGTCCGACGCCCCGGGTCCCCTCCGGGAGGAGGTTGCGGCGCACGCGGAAAGCTGTTCGGCCTGCCGCTCGGAGCTCGAGACTCTGGAGCACGCGTGGGACCGGCTCGGTGACGATCCCGACCTGCCGGTCACGCCCGAGTTCCGGCGGCGGACCCTCGCACTCCTGGAAGACGAGATGCTCCGGTCCCGCATCCGCACGTTCACCCCGCGCCGCGGCCGCCGCTGGACGCGCCCGCTGCTCGAGGCCGCGGCCGTGCTGGTCGCCGCAATCACCGGTTACGGCGCCGCGCGGCAGCTCTCTCCCTCCTCGTCCCTCGCGCCCTCCCGCGCCGCCGCATCCGCGGCGGTCCCCGCGAGACTCGAGAAGGCCGGCGCGCTCGCCAACGTGGCGTACCGGCCCCCGGATGCGCAGGGGCGCATTGGAGTCAGCTTCGACGTCACGTCTCGCGAGACCGTCCTCGGTCGTCCCGATGATCCTCAAATGGCGCGCCTGATCGCGTTCCTCGTTTCGCGCGGCGCGCAGACGGCCGGCGAGAAGTCGCGCGCGATCGACCTCGTGTCGGCGAACTACGGCGTGAAGGTGTCTCCGGCGTCACCCGACATCGTGCTCGCTTTGACGAACACCTTGAAGAAGGACCAGAACCCGGGTGTCCGGAAGAAAGCCGCCGACGCCCTCGCGGGATTCCGCATGACGCCGGAAATCCGCGCCGCGTTTCTGGAGGCGCTCCGCTCGGATCGGCACCCGGGCGTGAGGCTCGTCGCGGTCGAGGCTCTCGCGGCGGCCGCGAAGGATTCTCCCGACCGCAAGACCATCGAGTCGCTTCGCGAGAAGGCATTCGATCCCGCCGAAAACGGGTTCGTCCGCGCGCGCGCGGCGTCGGCTCTGAAAGGCATTGAATTCTGAAAATGCGTAACTCCCTGGTTTTTCCCGCGTCCTGGAAAGCGATGAACAGATCCTTGCGGCGCGCTTCGCCTTCTCACATCCGGCGGACAGAGTCCGACGGTCCGGGTCTCTGGATCGTTTTCGCGATCGGCCTGCTGCTGATGCTCGCGGCGTCTCTCCTCCGGGCGGATGACGCAAACGTCGCACGCAAGACCGAGCGGTTCAACGCGACGCTTCCCGCGCGGTCCACGCTGCGCGTCTTGAACGTGTCGGGAGACGTCGTCGCGAAGCCCGGCCGCGAATTCTCCGCGGTCTGCCAGACGAGCGTGACCGCGTCGACGAAGGCCCGCGCCGAGGAGATTCTCTCGCGCACGCGCACCGTCCAGCTGCGCGACGGCGACGAGCTGCGGCTCGAATCCCGGTGGCCCGAGATGGGGGAGGAAACCTCGTGGTTCTCCCGGTCCTCCCGCCCCGGCTCGTGGCGCACCGCGTCCCGCTGCCGCGACTGCCGCATCACCATGCAGTACGAGGTCGTCGTCCCTCCCGGCGTGTTGGCGATTCTTCACACGGTGAATGGCGAAGTGCGGATCGAAGACCTCGACGGCGAGCTCGACGCCCAGACGGTGAACGGGAACGTCACGGTGCGCGGATCACGGCGCGGCGTGCGCGCGCAGACCGTCAACGGGAAAATCGACGTGTCCGCGGCCGCCGCTCCGCAGGGCGCGGTTCTCGATTTGAAGACCGTCTCGGGCGCGGTCCTGCTGACGCTGCCGAAGGACGCCCGGTTCGATCTCTCCGCGACTGCGATGAACGGGTCGATCGTCTCGACATTTTCCCTCACCCCGTCCAGGGCCGCGGGGGTTCCCGAACCCGCGATCGCCGACTCCGACAAAGCCGAGCGCCGGGCCCGAACTGAGCGCGAGCGCTCTCATCACCGCGTCGTGGTCGAGAGAAACGGCGACGACACGGTCGTCGACGTGCCGGAGCTTCAGCGGGAGCTCGAGGAATCAATGAAGGACATGGACGTGCAGATACGCGAGTCGCTCCGCGACGTGGAGCGCGAGACCACGCGGATGAAGTTTCTGATGCCGGGCGGGGAGTACAACGGCTCCACGGGCAAGGGCGGCGCGCGCGTGCGCGTCTCCACCCTGACCGGCCGGATCGCGATCCTGGCGGCGAACACTCGCGCAGCGGATGCGAGGCCGCTCGTCGAGCGGCGCTCGTTCGTCGTGACGATCCCGAAAGTGGACGTTCGGCTTGGCGAGATGAGGGTGCGCGTTCCGCGTCCCCCGCGTCCGCCGCACGTCGCGCAGGAGTCGAACGGCGAGGTCGAGCATCCGGAAGACGAGGCGGTCGTCCGGGGCGACGTCGCCGGCGACTTTCTCGCGACGGCAGGCGCCGGCACGTACCGCGTGGGACGAGTCGCCGGAAAGGTGAACATCCTCACCCATTCCGGCGAGATCCACATCGCAGGAGCGGGGTCGTCGGCGGACCTGAAGACTTACGGCGGAGACATCCAGATCGGGCCGGTCGCGGGGGATCTGAAGGCGCAGACGCTCGCCGGCGACATTCGCGCCGGCTCGGTCGCCGGATCGGTCTCGGCCGACACTTCGGGGGGCGACGTGCGCATCGACCGCATCGTGGGATCGGCCGACGTCAAGACGGGCGGCGGAGACGTGGTCCTGCCCGCCGTGGGCGGGAGTGTCCGCGTCGAGACCGGCGGAGGCGAAGTTCGGGTCGGCCTCACGTCTCGCGATGCCAGGGGGGGTGTCACGATCCGGAACGCTGGCGGAGACGTCACGATCACCCTTCCGTCGAATTTCCGTGGCGAGATCGATCTCACGGCGTCGGACGCCGACCTCGACGAGACCGCCATCCGGTCGGATTTTCCGGAGATCACCGTGACGCGGCGTTCTGGATCGCAGCAGGCGAAGGCCACTTTGAACGGAGGCGGGCCGCGTGTCACCGTGCGGACATCGTCGGGCTCGATCCGGATCCGGCGCGGGGCGGAAGCGCACTAAAAACGTCGACTCCGCTCACTGCGGGACGTGCCTTCGCCTGTGGGCGAAGGCACCGGCGGGCGGGTCGGCCGGATGCGGCCTCCACCGCCCGCCTCGTCCCTCCGTTCGCTGCGGCTCCCGCGTATTCACCATATTCGCGATGGCGCGCCACCTTTCTCTCGTGGGAGGAGGCCCGCAGGCGCTGCTTGCAGGTGTGGCCTTCCCGTCGAACAGGGTAAGGTTCTTGCATTCTTCGTCGCGGACGAACCCGAACGGCAATGACGAAAAAGAGGAGCCTTCCATGAACCGACTCAAACGATTGGCTGCGGCATTCCTGGCTCTGGCCTGTGTTGCCGTGGGAACTGCCTCGGCGCAGGCCCGCTCAGGCGCCAAGGTGGACTTGAATTCCGCGTCGAGCAGCGAGCTCGAGGCCCTCCCGGGCGTGGGAGCCGCGACCGCGAAAAAGATCATCGCGGGCCGGCCATATTCGAGCGCCGTGGACCTTTCGAAAGCGGGCGTGTCCGCCGCCACGATTCAGAAGATCTCAGGGATGGTGACGGTCAGCGGTGCCAGGTCGACGTCGGCGGCTTCCGCCCCGGCCGCGGCCCGCGAGAGCCGGACGCGCCCCGAGCCCGCGCATGCGGGGGGAATGGGTTCCTCTTCCTCGCAGGGATCGGTCGAACTGAACAGCGCATCGCAGAAAGACCTCGAGGCGTTGCCCGGCGTCGGCGCCGCCACGGCGAAGAAGATCATCGCGGGGCGGCCCTACACGTCGGTCGCCGACCTCTCGAAGGCGGGAGTCTCCGAGGCGACGATCCGCAAGATCTCCCCCCTCGTGACAGTCTCCTCCTCCCGTCCCGCCGACGCTTCTTCCGGGCGGTCCGGCTCCGGGTCGGCCGCAGCGTCGGCGCCGGCGCCGTCTTCCGCGAGGAGCGCGGGCGGCGCTTCCGCGAATGCGGGCGGTCCGGTCGATCTCAACAGCGCGAGCCAGAAGGATCTCGAGGCTCTTCCCGAGGTCGGCCCGGCGACGGCCAGGAAGATCATGGCGGGAAGGCCCTACTCCTCCGTCGGCGACCTCGGCCGCGCCGGAGTTTCGGCCGCGACGATCTCGAAGATCTCGCCGCTCGTCACAGTCCGCGGCTCTTCTTCCGCTTCGCCCTCCTCGTCCTCCTCGTCCTCTTCAGCCTCTTCAGCGCCAGCCGCCGGGTCGGCGGCAGCGACGCGTTCCTCCGGAGGCAACCGGACAGCACCCGCCGCGTCCGCTCCCTATCAGGCGCCTCCGTCTCCCGGAATGGTCTGGGTGAATCTCGAGACGAAGGTCTTCCACCGGGAAGGCGACAAATGGTACGGAAGAACCAAGCGCGGCCGGTACATGAGCGAAGCCGACGCGGTGAAGGGTGGCTATCGGCTCTCGAAGGAGAAGGACGAACCGAAGTGAGGTGAGAGGGTGAGAGGGTGACAGGGTGACAGGTGGGTTCCCCCCTCCTCTCACCGGATCCGCATCACCTTCACCGGCTCCAGCGTGACCTCCTCGCCGAACCCGGCGCGGGGGTCGTGCTTCATCGATCCGTAGACGTATTCGCGGAGGCCGGGTTTCAGCTCCCGCCACGGGCCGCCGAACGTCGCCAGCGTCTCGGAAATGTCCGCCACGTTGTCGCGGGTGAGGCTCAACAGCTGGTCGCGCGTGAGCGGTGGCGCGTCGAGCCATCCCCTCCGGGCAGCGCCCTCGAATCGCGCCGCCAGAAAACGTCCCCACCAGACGGGGAGATGGACGATCGGCTTCCGGCGCTTGCCGACCGCGGTCGCGATCTCGCGGTACACCTCGTCGAGAGTGAGCGTCTGAGGCCCGCCGACCTCGTAGGTGCGGCCGATCGTCTCCGGCTTCTCCAGGGCGTCCCCGAAGACGCGAGCCACGTCGTAGACCGAAACCGGCATGAAGCGGGTCTGCCCGTTCCCGATCACCGGAATGAAGAGCGGGTTCCAGCGGACGATCGGCGCGAGGAGGGAAACGAACCCGTCGCCCGGGCCGAAGACGATCGAGGGGCGGAAGATCGTCGCGTCGAGGGACGACGCCTTGACGACGCGCTCCCCCGCCGCTTTCGAGCGGCTGTACTCCGAAGGGGCGTCCTCGGCGGCGCCCATCGCGCTCATGTGGAGGAGCCTCCGCACGCCGACGGCGGCCATCGCGCCCGTCACGTTTTCGACGGCTTCGCGGTGCATGCGATCGAACGTCTGATCTCCGGACTCGTGGATGATCCCGACCAGGTGGATGACGGCGTCGCGACCACTCACGGCGGAGGCAAGAGACGCGGGGTCGAGCACGTTGCCGGCGACGGTCTCGACCGGGCGGTTGTACCGGTTCCGGGTGGCTCCCGCGTCGCGCGCGAGAACGGCCACCGAATGGCCGCGCCGGGCGAGAGCGTTCACGAGGTGGGTTCCCACGAATCCCGTCCCGCCCGTGACGAGAACTTTCAAGAGCTCCTCCTTGCAGGGTTTCTGGTGCGCGGCCGTTTTACCACGCGCGCGGGCTTTTCGTGTTTTTCGGGGGCCAGCTCCGGCTTCTCGCCGGCGGCGGACGCGGACGGCTTGTCGGCACGCGGCCCGGCCGCCGGAAACAGAGCGCTCACGATCCGCTCGCCCGCTTCGAAGCGGCGCCGCGCCTCCTTCCGCGCCTGTCCGAGGCGAGGCAGGTCCACAAGCGGGTCCGCGACCCTGAGCTCAGGAAGTCCAGACTGACGGACCCCGAGGAGATCGCCCGGGCCGCGGGCGAGGAGGTCGCGTTCTGCGATCTCGAATCCGTCGGATGTCTCCTCGAGAATCGCGAGCCGCGACCGAGCTTCCTCCGACGCGTGCTCGCCGACGACGAGGGCGCACCAGGAGGGCCGCGAGCTGCGCCCCACGCGCCCACGGAGCTGGTGCAGCTGGGCGAGCCCGAAGGCCTCCGCGTTCTCGATCACCATGAACGTCGCCTCGGGAACGTCGACGCCGACCTCGACCACCGTCGTCGCGACGAGGATCCCGACCCTGCCGGCCGCAAAATCCGCGAGAACGCGCGAGCGCTGTTCCGGCGGCAGCCGGCCATGGAGGATGCCGATCGGGGTGCCCGGGACGGTCCGGGCGATTCTCTCCGCCGTCTCGGACGTCGCCGCGATCTCGCGCTCCCCCTCTTCGATCGCCGGAACGACGACGTAGACGCGCTCGTTCGCCCGGACCCGCTCGGCGGCGAACTGGTAGATGCGATCACGCGCGGACGCTTCGCGCACGCGAGTCGCGACTGGTGTGCGGCCCGGCGGCTTCTCGTCCAGAACGGACAGGTCCAGCTCGCCGTAGATCGCCCACGCGAGCGACCGCGGAATCGGAGTGGCGGTCATCACCAGGACGTGTGGACTCACTCCCTTGCGGAAGAGGCGCGCGCGGTGTGCGACCCCGAACCGATGCTGCTCGTCGACGACCACGAGACCGAGCTTTCGGAACTTGACCGGCGCCTCGACGAGCGCGTGCGTGCCGATCAACACGTCCACGTCGCCGCGATCGAGCGCGGCGAGAAGCTCACTCCGCTCGCGCCCGCGGACGCGCCCGGTCAGGAGCCCCAGCCGGGCGCCCGCCCGTTCCATCCACCGGGCGAGGCTCTCGGCGTGCTGCTCGGCCAGGATCTCCGTCGGCGCCATCAGAGCGCCCTGCACGCCGTTCTTCGCGGCGAGCAGGAACGCGAGGCCCGCCACGACCGTTTTTCCACTGCCGACGTCCCCCTGGAGGAGACGGGCCATCGCCCGGCCGGAGCCGAGATCCGCGGCGATCTCGCGGACGGCGCGCTTCTGAGCCCCCGTGAGCTTGAACGGGAGCGACGAGCGGGCGCTCGCCCGGAGCGCGTCGTCCGCTTTCAACACGATCCCGGAGCGCTCCCGCAGCCGCGCGCGCTTCTGCTCGATGCCGGCGGCCAGCGCGAGCAGCTCTTCGCCCGCGAGGACAGTCCGGGCGGCCGCCGCCTCTTCGAGCGACGACGGAAAATGCGCGGTCTCGAGCGCGCGCGTGAGCTCCTCCGCGGAAGCGCTCGCCGCCGGCCAGCCGCACCCGAGCCGGTCGAGAGCGGCGCGGGCGAAGCTCCGCCACACCCGCGGCGACAGGCCGCCGGTCCGGGAGTAGACCCCCACGACCCTCCCGGAATGGAGCGGATCGCTCTCGTCCCCGGCGAAGAACTCGGTTTCAGGATTCTCGATGCGCAGCTCGCCAGCCGTGGTCATTGATGGCGTGCCGTAGAGCACCGCGTGCGCGCCATCGGCCCCGCGCGCGAAGGAGGGATACCGGTTGTGCCAGACCACGCGAATGGCGCCCGAGCCGTCGTCCGCGGCCGCCTCGATGCGGAGAGTGCCCCGCCTCATCCGCACGGACTTGACGCTCGAGAGGCGGACCCGCACGGTTGCGGCGCGCCCGGGGGAAAGGCCTGCAACGGTCTCGAAGCGCCTGCGGTCCTCGTAGCGGAACGGGAGCGCGAGGAGGAAATCCCCGATCGTAGCGACGCCCGCCTCCGCGAGCTTCGCGGCGCGCGAGGGTCCGAGTCCGGGGAGCGCCGAGATCGGGTCCGATGGGTTGAGCGTTCTGGAAGGGACCTCGGGAACCGGAGCGGAGCCGCCCTTCAGGGGGCGCTCCTCAGGATTCCGCGCTGTAGAACGTGAGAGGGACGAGACCGAATTTCAGGATGTCGCCGTGGGTCACGGGAGCGGGAGCGCCGGTCGCGAGCCGCTTGTCGTTGACGAACGTCCCGTTCATCACGCCGATCTCTTCCATGATGTAGAACACGCCGCCCATCTGGTAGATCTTCGCGTGCCGGCGCGACGTGGAACGCTGCGTGTCGAGCGGGGTCAGGTCCACGTCGGGCGTGATTCCGGTGACGGGGTCCGCGCGGCCGACGAGCGTGTCGCCTTCGCGGTTCAGGAAGAACTCCGCGCCGTCTTCCGGAGAAACGAGCCGGAAGAGATCCCGCCTCTGAGCAACCTTGCGCGGCGCGGGCTTCGGCTCCGCCGGGCCCGCCGCTTTCCGTCCGAGCGCCTCTTCGAGCTCCGAGGTCACATCCCGCAGCCGCCCGGACAGCTTGCGCATCATCCGGATCGCGATCTCGGTGTTGCTCTTCAACATGGTGTCGAACATCGCGCCGTTAATGCGCACGACCTCGACGTCGGTTTTCGCACGGGCCGACGCGGTCCGCGGCAGGTCTTCGAGCACGCTCATCTCGCCGAAGAAGTCGCCCTTCTCGAGTGTCCCGAGCACCCGGACCTCTCCGCCGATCGACTTGAAGAGCTCCACGACTCCGGACTGGATGATGAACATCTCCGTCCCGATCTCGCCCTCGGAAAAGATGATGTCGCCCATCGGGTGCGTCGCGACGTAGCGGTCGAAGGGGTTGCGCCCGCCTCCGGCGCCCGACTTGAAAACAGCCTTCACGCGACCGCCGGAGCCAAAAAACGGAGCAACCCGCCAGTTGCCCCCGCAGTCAGAATCGCGTTCACGCCGAGCGGCACGGTGCGGGGCGCCGGGAGGTGCCCGGCATTGACGCCCGAGATGACCGGGAACGGCGAATCGCGGAGTCGGTCCCGGAGGTAATTCCGGACCGCTTCCGACGACTCTTCGCGTCCCGGCACAACGGATCCGATCACCATCCCTCGCAGACCGTCGAGCGTACCCGAGCGCTCCAGCTGGGTCAACAGACGGTCGAGCCGGTAGACCGGCTCGCCGACGTCTTCCCAGAAGAGGATGCGACCCTCGCCTCGAACCCCTTCCGGCGTGCCCGCGAGAGAGGCAAGGAGCGACAGGCAGCCGCCCGTCACGACCGCTTCGGTGGCCCCGGCGGCGATCACGTCCCCGGGCGCGATCTGGTGATCCGCGGGCGTTGCGCCGCTCAGGACGGCCTGCCAGTCCAGCCCCTCTCCCCTTCCCATCTCGACGGCCACCATGGGTCCCTGGAAGGTCACGAGAGAGGCATGTTTCGAGACGAAGGCGAAGAGCGCGGTCAGATCCGAGCCGCCCAGGTGGATCTTCGGGTGTGCCTGGATCTCGGCGGGATCGAGCAGCCGAAGGATGCGCGACGAGCCATATCCGCCCCGGGCAAAGAAGATGGCGTCGATCGAGTCGTCGCTCAGGAGCCGGCGGTACCCCGCTGCCCGGTCCGCGTCTGCCCCGGCGAGAAAGCCCGCGCTGCGGGAGATGTTGTCGGCCAGAAGGGTCCGGTAGCCGAGGCCCTCGAGCTCGCGCACCCCGGCGGCGAGCCTCTCGGCATCGACGGGCCCCGAAACAGCCGCAATCCCGATGCGGCCGCCGGGGGGAAGTCGTCGAGGCCGCTGAAGTTCCTCCATGGAGAGGTGGATGTTAAGGGAAAGGCTCTTTCCTTCTCAGCCGGTCGAAATCGGGTTCGGAAGTTCAGGGCGCCGGAGTCCTTCCACTTTCCTGAGTGACAAGAGGGCGCAGCACCTCTCGATGAGAATTTTGTGAGGCTGGATGTGCCGCCCCTCACCCCGGCCCTCTCCCCGGCGCGCGGGGAGAGGGGGCAGAGCTGCGCTTCCGTCGACATGGTGGCTAAGCTCGCCCCGAGAGGAGTCTCCTGACCGAAGGGAAGGAGGAGCCT